>DASYDZ010000269.1:0-25793 GCA_036499305.1 Candidatus Didemnitutus sp. | reverse complement strand
GCAGCCGCGCGGGCTCGATCTGCGGGCGGAACACGAAGGTGGCGTAAAGATTTCCCGCGGCCGGACTGTGCCTGGTGCGGCCGAAGCGTCCGCGTCCCTGCGTCTGCTCCCGCGCGAGGATCACCAGCGGGACGGGCTGTTGCGCCGCGAGGCAGCGTTCGGCTTCGGTGTTCGTGCTGTCCACCGTGTCGAGACAGACCAGATGCGGCACGCGGCCGTGCCGGCCGAGATAGGCGAGAATCAGCGACTCGTGGAGGTTGGTCGGAGTCTGGACCAAGCGGTAGCCGCGGCTGCGTTCGGCTTCAAAGCGAAACCCCTGGCGTTCGAGCTTCTGGAGCTGGGCCCAAACCGCGACCCGCGAGATTCCCAGCAGCCGGGCCAGCGTCTGGCCGGACACCGGTCCCGCGTCGGCGGCCAGGAGTTCTCGCAGAATGAGGGCTTCGCTTTGAGGCATGCGGTATTGTAATCGTGGACTATGCGCGGCAAGTTGCAGCAAAGCGAGTTAAGATGGGTGAGCAAATGACATTTGAGGCGTTTTCCGGACGCATGGAGCCCGATGCTTCGTGGTCCGCTCCGCTGCGGGCGCTTTGGCGGGATGCGCACGACGACTGGGAGGGCGCGCACGCCGAAGTGCAGAGCGACGAATCGCCCGACGGCGCGTGGGTTCACGCCTACCTGCATCGCAAGGAAGGCGATCCCGGCAACGCCCGATATTGGTATGCGCGGGCGCAACGTCCGGCATCTTCGGCCACACTCCCCGACGAGTGGCGCCAGATTGTTTTGGCTCTCCTGGCGCCCGACGCCAACTCCTGAGCCGGACTCATGCCATTGAACGCTCGATTGACTCGGTGAAGCTGCGAATCAAATGGTGGAGCGTGTTGTCCTCAACGCGCTTCGATTCGCGAACGTGTTGAGACAACTCGTTCCACCCCCGACTGCATGAGTCCGGCCGAGAAGCATTCGCCGGGTGTGCGTCGGTTTTCACCACGCCGCCCGGCATTTGCCGGTCGGGATTTCGACGGCTGCCGCGTTCAATCTTCCGGATGCCGATCGATTTCGAGATCGCGCTGCAGCGACTTTGCGGCCGCCGGATCGATTTTCGACAGGGCCTTCGCGACGTTGCCGATATCCTGCAGTTCGCCCAGCAGGTGTCGCTCAAAGTATTGCTCGTCGGCCCGATCCTGCGCCGAGGGAGTCAGGAACGGGATGTGGAACCAGTTGAGCGCCCAATCGAAGGAGTTCAGCGAATTCTTGTAGTCCTTGTACGCCTGCGCCTTGACCCCGTCCTTCGTGAGCCACAGCTCGTCGCCTGGTGAGGTGGCGCGACGGGAATTCACCTCGAACGTCGGCATCGTCACCAGCGGATCGTCGCTCAGCGGCGCCGGCCGGCCGATCGAAGAATTCGGGTCGGCTTTCTTGTCGGCCGCGGTCGTGGCATCGTACTTCGGCAGGGCGGCGCTTATTTCAGCCCGGCTCTTGTCAGAGATCTGGGCGTCAATGATGACCGGCACCAGCAAGGCAGCGGTCCATCCGATGAGGACTGGGAACCGTGGCTTCATGCGTCCAATGACAGCAGGAATTGGGTTTTGTTCGACCAAATTCGCCGCCGGCGATGTGCAATAGTCTGTTAATTAAATGGATACCCCGGCACACGCCAAAATCTAGCGGGCAAGGAGAGCCTGAACCTGCGGGCGAATCCTCGGCCAGATGACCTCGGGAATTGACGGCCCGAGATGCTGGACCGTTTCCGCCCCGAGCAACGACCCGATCGCGCCCGCCACCGGTGCACCGAATCCGCGAAGATGTCCGAACAGGAATCCGGCCGCCCACGCGTCGCCGGCTCCGGTGCTGTCGATGACGCGCGCTGCCGTCACCGGGGCGATCCGATGGAGATCATTTCCCTTCGCCACCCACGCTCCGTCCTTGCCGATTTTCACGGCGCCGATTCCCCCAAAGCCAGCCAGTCGGCGTGCGAGAACGTCGAAAGGTTCATCCGACTGGAACAGGGCGCGGGCCTCGTCCTCGTTGGCAAAGACGATGTCCACGCCCTGGCGCAGTTGCTGCAGGATCCAATCCCTCGCGACGCCGACCACCTCGAACGACGACAACTCCAGGCTCAGGGTGCATCCCGCGGCGCGCGCCGTTTGTGCGACTTTTTCGGCGAGGGCCGGATTGAACAGCAGATAGCCCTCGATGTGCGCATGTCGTGCGTCCCGAAAATCATCGGCGATGATCTCCTCGGGCGAGAGCGTCATCGCGGCGCCGAGATGCGTGCGCATCGTCCGCTGGCCGTCCGCCGTCACCATCGACAGGCAGCGTCCGTTGGGCAGGTTCGTTTTCTTGAAACGAGATCCGTCCCCGCCGGCGGCCGTGAAATTATCGCGATAAGCGGCGCCCGTCGCATCGGTTCCGGTCTTGCCGACGAACGTCGTGCGCAAGCCGAGACGGGTGGCCCCGAGGACGGCATTGGCGGCCGATCCGCCGGGCGTGACGGCAATGTTGTCGCCGACCAGGGCCAGCAGGCGTTCGATGTCCGCGCCGTCCACGAGCACCATGCCGCCCTTTTCGCCGGCGACATTCTGCGCGAGGAACCCGTCGGTGACGTGCGCCAGCAGGTCCATGATCGGGTTGCCGATGCCGACGAGGTCGAACTGGGGGGATGGCATGCGGTTCGGGGCGCGGATCAGAGCGAGATGGCGAGATTGGTCGCGAGAATGGGCTCCTCGTCCACCTCGACGACGATCGAGTAGTCTCCCGGTTGTTCGAAGCGCAGATTATGCAGCTCGTTGATCAGGTTGATGCGGTGCAACGGGCTCTGCGATTCGAACTGCCGCCGGATCAGTTCCGCGGGGTTCGTGGGATCCAGCCCCATCAAGATCTTGATCGTGTGCATTCCCGGCTGGACGTCCGTCAGGGTCAGAAACCAGACCATGCGCGGATGCACCACCGGGAAGGCCCGTGCCTTGATGTTCGAGAACACGCCGAGGATGGTGTGTTTGCCCGACGCCGGGTCGAGGTGCACGGCGTCGCAGGTGAGCCAAACGAGCAACTGGGGTTTGGAGGGCAAGCGGGGCCACCATGCGGTCCGAATCACTGCGCTGGCAAAGCTTTTTCTTGTGTCTGGAAAACGCACCGGCTTTAAGCGCATCCGATGAAGTATATTTTCGTCACGGGTGGAGTGGTCTCGTCGCTGGGCAAAGGCCTCACGGCGGGCGCCCTGGGCGCGCTGTTGGAGATGCGTGGCCTCGCGGTCCGCATCCAGAAGTTCGATCCGTACCTCAACGTCGATCCCGGCACCATGAGCCCCTATCAGCACGGTGAGGTCTACGTGCTGGACGACGGCGCCGAGACGGATCTCGACCTCGGCCACTACGAACGTTTTACGTCGGGCAAGCTGTCGCGCCTGAACAGCCTGACTTCCGGCCAGATTTACGAGGCGGTCATCGCCAAGGAGCGGCGCGGCGACTACCTCGGCAAGACAGTGCAGGTCATCCCGCACGTCACCAACGAGATCAAGGCCCGCATCCACAAGGGCGGCAAGGGCGTGGACGTGCTGATCACTGAGATCGGCGGCACCACAGGCGACATCGAGGGCCTTCCCTTCCTGGAGGCCATGCGCCAGTTCGCGCTCGAGGTGGGACCCAAGGACTGCGTTTTCATCCACGTCACGCTCGTGCCGTTCCTGCAGGCCGCGGGGGAACTCAAGACGAAGCCCACCCAGCAGAGTGTGGCCAAGCTGCGCGAGATCGGCATCCAGCCGCACATCCTGGTCTGCCGCTGCGAAAAGCCCCTGACGCCGGAGATGCGCGAGAAGCTCTCGATGTTCTGCAACGTGCCGGTCAAGGCGGTCATCGAGGAAATGGACGTCGAGTCGTCGATCTACGAGTTGCCGCTCATGCTGCAGAAGGAGGGCCTCGACCAGCAGGTGTGCGACCTATTGGGCGTGAAGGCCAAACCCGGCGCGCACAACGACTGGGCCGAGGTGGTGCGACGCATCAAGTCACCGCGCCATCAGGTGCGCATCGGCGTCATCGGAAAATACATCGAGCTGCAGGACGCGTACAAGTCGGTCTACGAATCACTGAGCCACGCCGGTTTTGCCAACCACGCCAGGGTCGAGATTGTGCGCGTCGACGCCGAGGAGCTCACGAGCGCCCCCGGCCTGGCGCAGTTGAGGAAACTCGACGGCATCCTCGTCCCGGGCGGCTTCGGCGACCGCGGCATCGAGGGCAAGATTGCCGCCGCCCGCTACGCGCGGAGGCACAAGATCCCGTATTTCGGACTCTGCCTCGGCATGCAGGTCGCGGTCATCGATTTCGCCCGCGACGTGCTCAAGCTGAAGGGTGCCAATTCCGCGGAGTTCGATCTCAAGACGCCGCACCCGATCATCGCGCTGATGGACGAGCAGCGCAACGTCGTGCTCAAGGGTGGCACGATGCGTCTCGGCGCCTACGAGTGCCGGCTCAAGCCGGGCACCCTCGCGCGCAAGGCGTACGGCCGCGACACCGTGTCCGAGCGCCACCGCCATCGCTACGAGGTCAACAACGAGTATGTGCCCGCGCTCGAAAAGGCCGGCATGATCGTGTCGGGATGGAACCCGAAGCGCGGCCTGGTCGAGGTGACCGAGTTGAGGAACCACCCCTGGTTCCTCGGCGTGCAGTGCCATCCGGAGTTTCAGTCGAAGCCGAATCACGCGCATCCGCTTTTTGCCGCGTTCGTCGCCGCCGCCATCCGCCATCGTCCGCGCAGCAGGCGCTAGTCGCGGCTTTGAATAGGCGCAGTTTCCGCACCGCCGCGATCCGTCGCCGAGGGGGACATCGGCGACCACCCGGACCAATCGTCTGTTTCAATCGAGAGGCGCGGTCGTCCGTGAAATCCGTGGTTACGATTGGCCTGGCGCCCGGGCACGCTGACTTGTCTTCCCTCGAAAAACGGCTCGTCGGCGCCTCCGTCCGACGCCATGCTGCATCCGAATCATGATTTACGACTCCCGGAAACTTCTTCTCATCGCCGGACCCTGTTCGCTGGAGTCGGCCGAGGTTTGCCGCGCGGTCGCGAAGAGCCTGGCTGCGCTCGGCCGGAAACACCGGGAACTGAACATCGTCTTCAAGGGCTCGTTCGACAAAGCGAACCGCACCTCCGGTCGCGGCGCGCGCGGGCCCGGGATCACGGCCGGCCTCGAATTGCTCGCGCTGGTGAAAAAGGAATTCGGGTTTCCCGTGCTGACCGATATTCACGAGCGCCAGCAGGCCGGACGCGTGGCCGGGGTGTGCGATGTGCTGCAGATTCCGGCATTCCTGTGTCGGCAGACCGACCTGCTGCTCGCCGCCGCGGCAACCGGGAAGGTCGTCAACGTGAAGAAGGGCCAGTTCCTCTCGCCGGCGGAAATGAAATTCGTCACTACCAAGCTCGAGCAGGCCGGGGCCAGGGAAGTCTGGCAGACGGAACGCGGCACGACCTTCGGCTATCAGAATCTGGTCGTCGACATGCGCAGCTTCGCGCTGATGAAGGCGCTCGGTCATCCGGCGATCTTCGATGCGACCCACAGCGTGCAGCTTCCCGGCGCGGCCGGCGGCAGGAGCGGCGGCCAGCGTGAATTTGTCCCGTCGCTCGCGCGTGCGGCGCTCGCGGCCGGCGCCGACGGTGTGTTCATCGAGACGCATCCCGATCCCGCCAAGGCGATCTCGGATGCCGACAGCCAGATTCCGCTGGCCGAGCTGCCGGACCTCATCGCGTCGTGCATCGCGGTCTGGAAAGCCGTTCGGGCTTAGGGCAGATAGAATGTTTTTGTAGCCGCAATCGGCTGCGCGATCCCGTGGGAGTTGGCGCTGGCGTGCCCGTTGGCGGCGGGTGCCTTGGGTGGGCGTCGGTCTCTTCACCGACGCCATTCGCCGATGGGGACATCGCCGACCACCCTGCCTTCGCCGACCGTTCGCCTCTTCGGTTCGGTGCGAGAGCATCCTGTAGGGCCTGCGCTTGCGCAGGCCGAATCCGCGCACCGCGTCGGGCGCCATCTCACTCGCTGCCGGTCGGCGCCTGCGACCGGAGCTGGAGGTTGATCGCCTCCAACACCGCCAGCGGAGTGAAAGGTTTGAACAGCACTTCGTGAATGCCCAGGGCCTGCAGTTCCTCCTGGCGCTCGCGATCCTGCAAGCCGCTGGCCGCCACGACGCGCAACCGAGGTTCAAGCCGCCGAAGCGCGCGGATGAGACTCATCCCGGTCATGCCCGGCATCATCAGATCGGTGAACAGCAGCTTGATCCCGTCGCCATGCTGCACGAACAGTCGCACGGCCTCATCGCCATTGCTCGCTCCCAGCACGCGATAATTGTGCGCCCTGAGCATGCGTTCGAGCGACAACCGGATCGCCGGCTCGTCGTCGACCACCAGGATCAGCTCCTGGCGTCCCCGCGGCGCGGGCGGCGGCGTGGTCACGGCCACCTCCGCCGAGGTCAGGTCGGCGGGGAGGTAGATCTTGAAGACGGTGCCGCGGCCACCTTCGCTGTACACGGTCACGAAGCCGCCGTGACTTTTCACGATGCCGAGAACGGTGGACAGGCCGAGGCCGGTCCCTTTGCCGACCGCCTTGGTGGTGAAGAACGGCTCGAAAATCCGGGCCAGGTTCTCGGGTGGAATTCCCTGGCCGGTGTCGGTGACCGTGACCAGCACGTAGGAGCCGGCCCGCGCCTCGGGATGCTGGGCGATCTCGCCTTTTTCGACAATGGCGTTTTGGGCGGCGACCGCGAGTTTGCCGCCGGCGGGCATCGCGTCGCGGGCATTGACGCACAGGTTCATGAGGACCTGGTGCAGTTGTGTCGCATCCGCAATGACGGGCCACAACTGCGCGGCCACGCTGCTCGCGATGGCGATTTCCCGCGGAAACGTTTCCTGCATGATCGCCACCATCTCGCGGACGAGATGCTTGAGCTGGACCGGCCCGCGCTCGCCCTCGATCCCCCGGCTGAAGGTGAGGAGCTGCCGGATGATGTTGGCTCCGCGGAGCGTGGCCTGCTCGATCATGTCGATCATCGCGAGATCGTGCGGGTCGCCCAGCTTTTCGCGCAATGTCGGTGCGACAATCAGCATCGGGGCCAGGATGTTGTTGAGATCGTGCGCGATCCCGCCCGCCAGCGTCCCGACCGCCTCCATGCGCTGGGCCCGCAGGAACTGCATCTCGAGGTTTTTGTATGCGGTGATGTCCTGGAACGCCCCCCGCACAAGCACCACCTTTCCGCCCTCGACCACCGGCTCGCCGATCGTGCGGATCCATTTCCGCCGGCCGGCCGCCGACTCGAACTCGAGCTCCAGATCGTACGGTTCCGCCCGCTCGACGGCGGCCTTGACGGCGGCCTCGATCCGGGTCCTGGATTCACCGACATAGTGGCTCAGGCCACGGCTGACCGAAGCCGGCGCATCCGGTGGCAGATCGTGGATGCGGGCCACCTCCTCCGTCCAGTAGCCGGCGCCGGTTTGTGGAATGAAATGCCAGCCGCCAACGTGGGCCATGCGGCCGGCGTCACGCACCAGCGACTCGCTGAGACGCAATTCGGCTTCGGCCTTCTTGCGGGCCGTGAGGTCGAGCGCGGTGGTCAGGACAAATTCCTCGCCTTCAATCGACAGTACCTCGACGTTGATCGACAGGATCAGGTCAACGCCGGCGGGGTTCCGCAAACTCACCTCTCGGTCGCGCAGGGAATGGTTTGCGTTGATCTCGGCGATCAACTTTTCCCTCTGGACCGGATCCCGGTGGAATCCCAGCTCCGCCGAGGTGCGTCCAATAATCTCTTTCTTGGTAAGGCCGAACAGGTGCAGCCACGTGTCATTGGCGTCGACGATGATGAAGCTGGGGAATCGGGACAGGATGGCCGGGAGGGGCGAGCGGTTGAACATCACCGCAAACCGCTGCTGGCTCTCGCGCAGATCATGTTCGGCGCGCTTCTCCCCGGTGATGTCGCGCGCGATCTTGGACGCACCGACGATCTGCCCGGTTGCATCGAGCAGGGGCGAAATCGTAACCGAGACGGAGACGCGCCTGCCGTCTTTGTGGACGCGCTCGGTCTCGAAATGGGCCACGTGCTCGCCACGAACGATGCGCGCGATGATCGCCGGCTCCTCGTCCACGCGCTCGGGTGGCAGGAGCATCGTAATCGACCGCCCGACGGCCTCGGGCGCCGTGTAGCCGAAGATCTTTTCGGCGCCGGCATTCCAGTCGGTGATGATGCCGGCGAGCGTCTTGCCAATGATGGCGTCGTCCGACGAATTCACGATCGCGACCAGCCGTGCTTGGGCGTGGGCATGCCGTTCGTGGCGCGCTGCGAGCAGCCAGAGAAAGCAGAACGAGACGGCGGCGCAGACCGCGGCGAGTTCAACAATCCCGCTGGCGAAGCCGCGGGTCGCGACGCCACCGGCGGCCATCAACAGGACAGCGGCGGCAAAGGGTGCGACGAGCACTGCCGGCAGGTAAAATCGGAGGGAACGGATGCCCGGCTCGCCAAATATCGGCCCGGGGGTGACCGCGTATTCGGCCCGATGGGCCACCAGTCCCAGGCCCAGGGCGGCGAAGGCGGCGGCGCCGGCCGCGCCCATCGTGGTTTCCGTCGGGAGCGGGGAAACGCCGAACAGATAGCGGCAAAGCCCCAGGCACGCGGTGAGATAAAGCGCGAGGCCAAGAACTTCCGGCAGCCCTCCGAACGCGCGGCTCGCTGCCAGGCCCAGACCCATGCCGAAGAGGACGAAATCGAGCGCGCCCAGCGGCGCCAGCGAACCGCTCGTCGCCGTAGATCCCCGGATCCACCGCACACTTGCTTCATGGCCGGTCGCAAGGGCGACAAGCTGAACGAGGCCGAAGAAGACGAGGACCAGGCTGATTGCCTGCACGGTCCTCTTGCGCCACCGCGCGTCCGCCGATTGCCGTACGCCGGCCGGCGCCGATCCGCAACAGAGGGCAAATCCGCCGAGCATTAGCCCGGCCGCCGTGATGGGGGGCATGGCGGGCCAGTCGGGTCGGATGCTTCGCAGGACCGTGATATCGGCCGCCCATCCGACCAACACCAATGCGCCCAGCGTAAGCACAGCAAGGCCTACGCCGGCCGCAAAGCGAAAGGGCCAGAGCGTGGATGCCGGCGCTTGCATTTCAGGTCGGAGGGGTGGCCCGATCGACCGCCACTACAGGGGCGACCCTCGGACGGAGCAATCCCGAAACCGGCAATCGGGAGTCGGCAATCCGTCGTGTCGACGGGGAAGCGCGCTACTGAATTGTATCCAATGAGTAATACAAAATGCTCAAGGCGCTGATCGCGGCGGTGTCGCACCGGAGAACGTGCGGGCCGAGTGTCACGGGCGCGAACCCGGCCATGATGGCGGACGTCATCTCGGCCGGGGAAAAATCTCCCTCGGGACCGACCAGCCAAACCGCGCGGAATGTCGAACCGCCGTGTTTCTCACGATCTCGTGCGACCACGGCGCGAAGCGAGGCTGCGCCGGCATGCAGGCTCGCCACCAGCTTGAGCTCGGGCGGGGTGGCCGCGGCCAGGAATTCACCCAGAGTCTGCACGGACGCGATTTCCGGCAGCCACGGATTTCCGCATTGCTTGGCCGCTTCGATCGCGGTCGTCCGCCATTTTTCCACCTTCTTGTCCGCGCGGTCGCCGTCGAGGTGGATCTGCGTGCGCTCGCTCACGATCGGCACGATGCGCGCCGCGCCGATCTCGGTGGCCTGGCGGACGATCTCGTCCATGGTCGCGCCCTTCGGCAACGCCTGAGCCAGCGTGATCTCGACCTTTCTCGGAGCGGCCAGTCGCGTCTCGCCTGCCGTGAGCAGCGCGCCACCCTTGTGGGGGTCGGCGCAAATGCAGGACCACTCCCGGCCGCGGCCGTCAAAGGCGACGACCGGGTCGCCGCGACCGCAACGGTTTACGGCCACGAGATGATGGCTCTCGGCCGCATCGAGCCGGATCTCGCGCGCATCGGCGGCGGCCGTGGGGGCATGGGCGCGAAAGTCGGGCATCGGAGTCTTGCTAACCCGCGGGATGCCGTCTGGCAAGGGCCGCACGACCGGTTTGCGGATTGGTTGCATCCCGATCGTCGATGTTTGGACCGGCCGAATGCATCGCGCCGCCGTCGATTCGCCCCGTACCGGAGGCGGTCCGCCCCCGTTGGATTCTCTCGGGCGTAAGGGACATTCAAATTGAGTGATGATGCCACCCCGACGTTTCGTGCGCGCCTGTCCTTTCCTTTTGGCCGGTCTTCTGCCGCTCGCATCGGGCGCCGAGCCGGTATCCACGGCGCCCGCCGCCGCGCCCTCGTGGCTGCAGGATTCGTCGCTGACGGTGCGCGAGAGCTACGACGACAATTTGATGCGCGTCTCGGGCGTGGGCCTGCCGCGCGAGGGTTCGTGGGTCAGCTCGGTCGGATTCAATCTTGGCCTGGATCTGATGCCGTTGCTCGGACCCGGCGGAGCGCTCAAGACGTTCACGCTGCACTACCGGCCCGAGGCTTCGACCTACGAGGCCGATCACTACGAGGACAATATCGCCCACCGGATCGAGTCCGCCCTGGCGGGAAAATCCGGTGCGGTTTCGTTCAACCTCGAGGACTCGTTGCTGGTGGTCGATGGTGGCCACCGGGCGGCCACGTACGCCCTGAATGAGTCGGCCGGCGCCGACGCAAACCAGGACGACCGGTTTCGCAACAACTACGCGCACCCGGCGGCGCGCGACCGCCGCAGCCAGATGCAGGAGAGGGCAACGGCTCGCGTGCAGTGGGATGCTGGGTCGTTTTTCGTCCGGGCAGTTGGCGCGCTGACGTATTACGATTTTCACACCGATCTGTTGAACAACGGCGTCCTGCCGAACCGCGGCTACCAGGATTACCTGAACTGCTATGATCTCAATGGGGGCGTGGATCTCGGCTGGCGCATCCGACCCGACCTCGCGTTGACACTCGGCGCACGGGAAGGTTTCCAAAGCCAGCCGCGCCTCGACCCTGCGATCAGCAGCGACCAGCATTTCTCATCGAGCCACTATGGCCAGGTGCTCGTCGGAATCGACGGCAAGCTGTCATCCGGCCTCGCCGTGCGCGTCGCGGCCGGGCCCGATTTCAGAAACTACAATGCCGCCGCGCCGGTCGACCACGACCATACGGCAAGGTGGTTTGGCGAGGCTTCCGCGACGTGGACAATTTCGCCGGCGCAGTCCGTGAAGCTGGCCTTCCATCAATGGTTGTGGGTTTCGCTGAACGGCCAGATTCCCTTCGAGGACATGAGCTCGTCGCTTTCCTACCGCTGGCACCCGGCGGGTCCGTGGACGCTCGAGACGGGGATCAAGGTGTTGCGGGCGAATTTCACCATCGGCAACGACCTGGCGGGATCGTCGCCCAGCCGGCGCGACGATATTCTCTACGGTTGCACGGCATTGGTCGCGCGACAGATCACCCGACGCCTGTCGGTCACACTGGCTTACACCCTGAACACCGGGCGCAACAATCTCTCCGATTTGCCGGCGTCGCTCGCTCCGGCCTATCGCGATTTTTCGCAGAACCTCACGGCGCTGTCGGTGCAATGCGCGTTCTAGCGACAGTCGCACAATTATCATCCGGGAATGAATACCGAAACATTCCCCGCCGCCTGCTCCGGGAAGTAGCGGGCGAACGGGCAGCGCTCAATCGGCCTCTTGTCGGGGCGGCGCTTGCGCCGTCTGCGGTTGCCGCAAGCGGCAGCCCGGCAAATTTTCCCGGCGGGCGATCGATTCGTAAATTTATTCCTGGGGATGCGATACTCACTGGCGCAACTTCAACGACCGCTCGCGCCGCCCAATTCCCTGATTTCAATGTGACGAAATTCGACCGCCGGGCCGCGGTCGCCTTGCAGTCCGATGGAGCCGCGCCGGGGACGTGCGCTGACCGGCCGGTACTGTTGATGATGAGTGTGCCGCACCGTGAGGTCGTCGAGGTTGACGCTCAGGGTTTCAACTCCGTTCGTGCGCACCGTCAGCGACGGACCGCGACATGTGATCTCCGTCCGGTTCCATTGTCCCGGTGGATGGTCGGCATTTCGCGCCGGCGCCAGCTCCGCGAAGATGCTTCCGCTCCGCTCCACCGCGGGCCGCTTCGCGTTGTCCGGGCTCGCATCATCGAGCAACTGGATCTCCATGCCCTCGTGGGCGGGTTCGCCGTCCGCCGGATACCGCAGGCCGATCCCGCTGTTGCCGCCGGCGGGAATCCGCCACTCGACCCGCAGCACAAAATCGCCGTATTCCCGGTCGCTGGTCAGCCAGCCGCCGCCGTTTTCGCCAACCGGTCCCGCCGCACAACGCAGGATTTCACCCGTCGCGGTCCATTGTCCTGACCGGCCATCCTTGACGTGCCAGCCGCTCAAATCCTTCCCGTCGCAGAGGGGAACAAAGTCGTCCGCGCCCCGGGCGGACAGGCAAACGACGGCCAGGAATGCCAACGCGATGCGCACGACTCGAATGATTCCAGCCCGCATGGGATTGGCGATCCGAATTTCTCCATCTCGGCTCACCCGAACCTCGGGACGGGAATTTATCCCGGATTGAGTTTTGCCCCGCGGCGGGCATCTGATAATCGGACGATTGGATCTTCGGATCACCACCCGCCATGCCGGCCCAGGAAGACGACTATATTCTCCGCCAGATCGAAATTCTGGGGGAGATCGTCGCGCAGCTTCTGAAACGGCGCGATCCGGTCGGGGAGGAATACGCCCTTCTGCAGGCCTTCGCCCTTCAGGAAAAACTGTTCGGCATGCCGGCCGCAACCTTCCTCAAACTCTCGTCGGTCGACCAGGTGGCCGCTCTCGCCAAAAACGAGCCCGAGGCCACCGGCCGGGGGAAATGCCTTTCCTACGTCATGCTCCTGCGGGATACCGCGAGCCTTTACCAGTTGCGCGGACAGGGCGATTTCGCTTTCGGCGCCCGGAAACTGGCCCTGAACATCGCGCTATTAACGGCCAACGGCCAGCCGACCGACCCCGCCACCGCGCTCGTGCGGGAGTTGCAGGGAATCCTCGCCGGCGCGCCACTCGATGCGCCGATTCAGGCGCTGCTGGACCACTTCAACGACGTCCTGCGGAAAATGGCGTTGTCCGATTGACTGGTCGGGGCGGACGGTTCCGTGCAGGAATCGCGCGGCAGCGAGAGATTTCAATTCTCGGCGGAAGATCGTCGATGGGGACATCGACGACCACCTAAACACCGCCCGGCTCGGGTGACGCAGGTCTCCGCATCGGCGTGATGGATATCAGGCTGAGTCGGCATTTGCCGCGGCGGGTTTGCCGCGGCCAAAAATCCGGCGGATCGCGAGGGCAAGGCCGGTGAGAACAAGGACAACTCCGCCAAGGGCACCCGCGGCGGCCATCGCCTGCCCGGGCGTGCCGAACGCCTCACCGGTATGGAGGAATCGAGCCCACGAACGCCAGCGCCGTCCGGTGTCGGTTCCCGGAAGATCGGCGCGTTGGATCGCTTCGCCCGTGTAGGGATTCAACGTCAGGTTGATGCTCGCAAATGCCGGCCAGCGATTCTTCGCGCGAATCGTGAAGTTCACCGAACCAGCTCCGCGGCGCCCTTCGCTCCGCTGGCCTTCTTCGCGAGGCGGGCGGGCGCCGGCGCTCTCCGGTCGCCGGCCGGCGCGCAGTCGAAGGGTGATCGTCTCCCATTCGGGAACGAGCGCCTGGGCTTTCGCCAGCAGCGCGTCCTGGTCAAGCGGGCGCGCATCGGGCGCGGGCGGAGAAACAGGCTCGGGCGCGGCATCTCCTCCGGGTCCAGCCGGCGCGGCTCCGCCGGCCAAATGGTAGATTGCGTCATTGGCCCACCGATAGGACATCGGGAGCGCCGTGAGCGTGAGAATCACGAGCACGGGTGAACACCAGAATCCAACGGTCGTGTGCCAGTTGAAGTCGCGGGCGCGGGCGGCGAGGCGCCAGCGCAGCGTCGCCGCCGAGCGAATCGCGGACCACGACCACCGGCGGGGCGTCCACAGGCACACACCGGTCAGGGCAAGCACCAGAAACGCCGCATTGCACGCCCCGGAAATGGCGCGCCCGATCGTCCGTCGTTCGCCGGTTTGGGCGAGGGCGCGGTGCCAGTCCTCGACCGACTGGAAAAATCGGCGCGCGCCGGCGGGTTCGGGGCGAACGTCACCCGTGGCGGGATCGACATACACCGCGCCGTCGCGGCCGAACTCCACCCGAACCGCGCGATCGATCGAAATTGTCACGGCGGTGGGCCGGGCATCGCCGCGCGCCTCGCGGGCGCGTTTCACGATTTCGCGCAAGCCCAGCCGGGCGGAGGCGCCGACGGGTGCAGTGAGCCGGCTCGCATCCCGCGCGACCCAGTCGGTGACCGGCTTCTCAAACGCCAGCGCGACACCGGTGGCGCACATCACGGCAATGAACAGGCCGGCGACCGTGCCGCAGGTGAAATGCACCCAGAAAAGGACGGTCCGGAATCGGCTCATGAACCTGGATGCCCCCATTTGACGGACCACGGATTGCACCGATGACACGGATGCAGGCGGATCTGAACAAGCGGTGGTTCGAAACCGGACACCGGCGAAATGAAAACCAGCGATCGCCCATAAGATTGATGGCGAATTCGGAGTCGATGCGTGCGAATGGGAGTATGTGGAACGCGAGATCCCAGGCCGCCCCGGCGATCATCCGGGCCCATCCGTGAAATCAGCAGCTTCAATCGCATTTTTTGAGTCATCCGTGATTCGACGGAATCATTCCAATTTGGGATGAAACGGCCGCCAGTTCCTGTCGCAGCATTTCGAGTTCGCGGGCCGTGGCGACGAAACGCTCCGAAGCCGGATCGCCAACCGTCAGCCAGGGCGTCGCCGGAGCGACCCGTAGCGCGGCGACTACGTTTTCCCGGGCGACCTCGGCAAATCCCGCGGGCCGGGGATCGGCGCTGTTTTCACGGATGAACTCGGCCAGGAAGTGCGGCTGGTGGCGGCGATACAATTCGGCGCCGTACCGGAAAAGCCGGCCTCGGAGCGGACGGAAGATCGACGGAGCTCGCTGCTCCCACCGTCGGGCCAGTTCCAGGGCCTCGTCGACCGCTTCGCTGGCCTCGTCAGCCAGTGACCGCGCATCCACGCCCGGGGCGACGAGCAGAAATCCGATCGCATCGCAAAGCGTGCGCCGCGCCTTCACCGCGAGGCTGGCGTCGAGCGCGTCGGCGTCCTCGCGTTGCCGGCCGATCGTGACCGCGGTGCGCGCCGCATCACGGGCCACGGAATGGCGGCCGAGATCGAGGAGAAGATTGGCGCGGTTGATCAGGGCTCCGATGCGATTGCGCGCCGGCCAGGTGTCGCCGGCCAGATCCGCCAGCAGGCGTCCGGCTTCGTCGAAGGAGAGGAGTGCGTCGGTCGCCCGGGCGATCCCGTGACGGCGGTGCAGCAGTTGTCCGCGATTGAGCCACGCGGCCGCCAGGCTGTTGCGCCATGAGGCATCGCGTTCGGCGGCATCATCGGCCAGAAGTCCGATCGCCTGCTCGTATTCGACGATGGCGGCGTCGAGCGCGTCCGGAAAGCCATCGACCAGGCCCGCATGGCCGCGATTCATGTGCGCGATCGCGCGCCGACGACGGTCGGCGTCGCTGCAGGTTTCGGGCATGAAGGCGGCGGACGGCATCACGAGCGGTCAGGTTTCCGCCCATTGGCGGAGCAGGTTGTGGTAAACCCCGGTGAGCTGGACGACGCCGACGTGTCCCGGCTGGTCGATCGCGATCCGCTGGATGGCCACGTCCATGTCGAACAGCAGCGCGCGCCGGCCGTTGTCGCGGACCAGGCTTTGCAGCCAGAAAAACGAGCAGAGGCGCGCGCCGCGCGTCACGGGCGTGACGTGGTGCAGGCTGGTCGACGGATAGAGGACGAGATGGCCGGCCGGAAGTTTGACGCGCTTCGTGCCATAGGTGTCCTCGATGACAAGTTCACCCCCGTCATATTCCGCCGGTTCGGCGAAGAACAGCGTGCACGAAAGGTCGGTGCGGAGGCGATGGCTGGTGCCGGGCACGACGCGGATCGCACCGTCGACATGGGTGCCGAAGTGCTGCCCGCCCGTGTAGCGGTTGAACATCGGCGGCAGGATGTGGAGCGGGAGCGCCGCCGACACGAACAGCGGATTCTGTCCGAGCGCCTTCAGGATCAGGTCACCCACTTGCCGCGCCGCGGGATGGGCGGCGGGAATCTGGAGGTTGTCCTTCACCTGCGCGCCCTGGTGGCCGGCGGAAACGCGGCCGTCGACCCATTCGGCGGCATCCAGCGCGCGCCGCGCGTCGGCGAGTTGCTCCGGGTTCAAGACATTGGGAATCTCAAGGATCATGGCAGCGAAGGGTCAGAACTTGAAATCAGCGCTCACCGTGAACGCCCGCGGCAGACCCGGATTGAAGCGTGCGCCGTTGTTGTTGTAGCTCGCGACATAGCGACGGTCGAGAAGGTTGGTGACGTTCAGGCGCAGCGTGACGTGCGGATTTAGTTCGTAGGCTGCGACGGCGCTGACCAGCCAGTACGCCGGCATCGTGCGCGGAGCGGTGGTCGTGAAGTCGCGGCGATTGACGTCGCCGACATACTGCGCGCCTCCGCCCAGCGTGAGGCCGATCGGCAGGCGGTACGTGGTCCACAGGTTTCCCGAGACGCGCGGGATCAGCGGAAGCTCGGCGCCAGCCGGATTGTTGCCCGCAGTCAGGCCGGCGTTTATCTCGCTTTCGAGATACGCGAAACCCGCGAACACGAGCCAGGCATCTGAAATGTGGCCGGAAGCGCTGAGTTCGAAGCCCTGCACAGTCTGCCTGCCCGTGGGAACGGGACCGAGGATCGGATCGGTGAAAACCGTGTTGTTGTTGGCGGATTTGAACAGCGCCGCCGTCGTGCTCACGCGTCCGTTGAAAAAATCCCATTTGACGCCCGTCTCCAGGTTCGTCGTTTTTTGCGGCTCGACGTTGGGATTGTTCTGGTTGCCCACGGCGCTGGACAGCGCGAGGTCCGTTCCGGGCGGAATATACGAAATTCCCCAGGCGGCATAAAGGCTGCCGGCCTTGACGGGTTTGAAGACCAGACCGCCATTCCAACTCGCGAGGTTGCCGTCGGCGTTGACGAATGTCGGGACGCCCCCGACGGCGACGCTCAGATAGTCCATCTTGTAATGGTCGAGCCGCAGACCGCCGTTCAAGACCCAGCGCTCGCTCAGCTTGATCGTGTCGAAGACGTAACCGGCCAATGTCTTCACATGGGCATTGGTGTAGGCGCCGCTGCGAACGGGAGTGCCGCTCGGCATCGCGGTCGGATCGGGCGTCGCGACGGGGATCGGAGCCAGCGACACCGACGCGAACGCGGGGCTGTACGCCTTTTCGGTCGACACCTCGACGCCGGCACTCAGGTCGTTCTCGACGCCCGCGATCGTCGTCTTGCCGGAGACGTTCGTCTGGTTGGAAACGATGCTCGTGTCGCGCTTGTTGGCCTGGCGGGTTCGCGTGAGCAGTCCGGTCGAGGGATTGTAGCTCGTGGCGTTTTGGCCCGGTCCCGTGACGATGGCGCTGCGCGAGACGGCGCTGTAGCGCGTCTGGTTGGAAAAGACGTCCCCGCCGACGTCGGTATGCTCGACCTTCGCGGTGATCGCGTCGTGGGTCACGTTGTCGAAATCACCGAGGAATCCGTAGAATTTCGTCCAGTCGATCGCGGGCGCGGGCGGCGTGCTGGTGTATCCCGGGAAGGCCGGCGTCGGCAGCCCGTAGTCGGGCAGGCTCTGCTCGTGCTCATGCTCGTAGGAAATGAAGGCGCGGGTGGCCGTGCCCAGGCCGAGCGCGAGCGACGGCGCGACTCCCCAGTCCTTGTTGTAGGCATAATCCCGCCCGGCATCCGCGCTGTCCTGGGTCATGAGGTTCAGGCGGAGCGCGGTTCCCGCGACCGGGGATTGCGGCAGGGGCTCGTTGACATCGAGTGCGACGCGGCGGCGGTCGCCGGACGTTTTATCGTCGAATCCGTAGCTCGCGGTCCCGGTCACGAAGCGATCGAGGGTGGGTTTCTTGGTGACCAGGTTCACGTAGCCGGACGTGCCGCCGCGGCCGATGTCGGCTCCCTCGGGACCCTTGGCGACTTCGACCTGCTGGATGTTGAACACATCGCGACTGTAGGCGCCGATGTCGCGCACGCCGTCGACGAAGATGTTGTTGGTCGCGTCGTAACCGCGCATGTAGAAGGAATCGCCCGCGGTGCTGGCGGCGCTCCCGCCCTCGCCGGCGGCGAAGCTGATGCCGGGCGTATTGCGCATGACATCGCTCAGTGTGACTGCGCCCTGCGCGGCGAAAACCTCGCGGGGAATGACGACGACGGTTTGCGGCGTGTCGACGAGCGGCTGGGTGAACTTCGGCGACGCGACCGCCTTGGGCTTCTGGTCCTCGATCACGTAGTCGGGGAGGACGGTCGGTGTGCCCATGCCGTCGTCCTCGCTGACGCCGTCGGTGTCGGTCGCATGCAGCGGGGCCGCCAGAGCGAGAGCGTTGACCAGCGCGACGCCGGCCGTGAGCGCGAGTGGCGGGATGGAGCGCCGGGGCGCGATGAAGGCCGTTTCTTCACCGCAAGAGGCGGTCTGATGGCGCGGAGCGGAAGAGTCGGATGAATGACCTGCGGAATTCACGGGCGTTTTTGAAGATGAGACCTATTCTCACGTCAATATGAAATTGCGACTCGTTCTCATGATATCCCATAACCGCGATTGACCCTCCCGGCCGCATCTCGTTTAAGTGTCGCGTGCCCTTGAGCTTAAAGGTCAATCTCGGCGAGCGAACTTATCCGATTTATTTCGGGTCCGAGTTGGGATCGATGGCCTCCATGACCGGAATTGAGCGACCCGAGGACGATCGGCAGAACGCGCTGTTGCTCGATGAAGCGGTGGCCGGGTCACATGGCGCGGATATCGATGGTTTCTTCGGCAATGTGCCGCGCCTTGTCCTGCCCGCCGGCGAGCGGACGAAGGCCCTCGGGGTATTTGGCCGCGTGCTCGATTTCCTCGCCGATGCCGGCCTCAGCCGGTCGGCCCGCTTGTGGGTCGTGGGCGGCGGCGTGATCGGCGACCTCGGCGGCTTTGCGGCCGCGAGCTATTTGCGCGGCATCCGCTACGTGCAGGTGCCGACAACGCTGCTCGCGATGGTCGACAGCTCCGTGGGTGGCAAGACAGGCATCAATCTTTCCGCCGGCAAGAATCTCGCCGGCGCCTTCCATCACCCAACGGCGGTGCTGGTGGCGACCGATTTCCTGCGCACGCTGCCCGCGCGCGAATTCGCCGCGGGTGCGGCCGAGGTCATCAAATACGGACTCCTCGGCGACAGCGCGCTTTTCTCCCAGTTGGAGAAATCCCCGCTCGCGTCCGGATCACCCTCCCTGGCGGATGTCATTCGTCGCTGCTGCGAGATGAAGGCGGCGTTCGTCGAGTCGGATGAACGTGAAACCGCCGCCCAAGGCGGCCGCGCGCTCCTGAACCTCGGCCACACTTTCGGACACGCAGTCGAACAGGTCACGGAATTCTCGCGCTATCTTCACGGCGAGGCGGTGGCGATCGGGCTGGCGGCGGCCGCGCGGCTGTCGCACCGGCTCCGGCTGATCGACGCGGCGGAGGTCGGCCGCGTCGACGCGGCGATTTCCGCTCACGGTCTCCCGACGCGCCTGGCCGACCCGCTGCCCGTCGACGCGCTGATGAATGCGATGCAACACGACAAGAAAGTGCGCGCGGGCCGGCTGCGTTTCGTGGTGCTGGAGCGCCTCGGGAACGCGGTGACCCGCGACGATGTCGATCCCGCTCTCATTCCCGGCGTCTGGCGGGACATCGGGGCGGCCTGATTTGCTGTGACTTTGCGGGTCAATTGGCGTTAGATTGCCCTCCCATGTCGGCCATCGACGAAGGCATTGTCCGCGAATACTTCGAGCAAAACGGCTTCCTGGTGCGCCAGGTCCGGAAGTACCAGACCCAGGTGCGCCGCAAGACGGGCGACGAGGATGTCGACCTTCTCGTCTACAATCCGGCCTACACGCGGAGCTCGCGCAAACCGGACTTTTTTCTGTTTCCCACCGAACTGCGCTATGTCCATCGCGCCATCGTGTCGGTCAAGGGCTGGCACGCCACCGGCTGGTTCACGCCGTCGACGTTCAAGAGCAATCCCGACATCTTCCGGTTCCTCGAGGACGCCGTGATGAAGGATCTCGCGCGTTTTTTTCCCGTGGACGCCGACGAGCCGGGCAACGCGTCCGATGTCACGAAGATCCTCGTCCTGCCCGGGCTGCCCACGGCGGAGCCTTTCCGGTCGCAAAGCGTGGCCCTGCTGAAGGAACGCGGCGTCGACGCGATTGTCTCCTTTCGCTCGATGCTCCTCGACATCATCGATGGGGTGGAGATCAACAAAAACTACCGCAAATCCGACACCCTCCAGGTGATTCGCATTCTTAAGAACTACGACCTGCTGCGCGACCCGCAGCTCGACCTGATCTCCGAACGCGACCCGCCGGCGCGGAAGGGGCGCTCGTGACCATCCATCCGACCGCATTGGTGGAGGAGGGCGTGGAAGTCGGCACGGGCTGCATCATCCACGCGTACGCGATCATCAAGCGCCACACCATCCTCGGTCCCGGCGTGGTGGTGCATCCGTTTGCCGTCATCGGGGGCGATCCGCAGGACCTTCGCTTCGACCCTGCGACCAAATCGGGAGTGCGGATCGGCGCCCGCACCGTTGTGCGCGAGAGCGTGACGATCAGCCGCGCCACGCGCGCGGGAGCGTGGACCGAGATCGGCGAGGACTGTTTTCTGATGGCCAGCGCGCATGTCGCGCACGATTGCGTGGTGGGCAACCGTGTTATCCTGGCCAACGCAGTGCTTCTCGCCGGCCATGTCACCATTGGCGACCACGCTTTCTTCGGCGGCGTGGCGCTCGTGCACCAGTTCGTGCGCATCGGCGAAAGCACGATGATCAGCGGCGTGACCCGCGCCCTGCAGGACGTCCCGCCCTACACGATTGCGGCCGAGCGCAACGAGGTCATCGGCCTCAATCTCGTCGGGCTCAGGCGCCGCGGCTTCGGTCGCGAGACGATCGGCGAGCTGAAGGAGGCTTTCCGCCACGTGTATTTCACGGCGGGCAACATCCGCACGATTGCGCGGGGGGCGCTCGACTCCGGCCGGTTCAAATCGGATGAAGCGCGCCGGTTCCTGGAATTCTTTGCCGGCGGCAAGCGCGGCTTTGCCCGTGCCCGGAGCGCGGGGCCGGCCCCCGAGGATCATGGCGACGCCTAGGCTCGCGCTTACCTGCGGCGACCCGGCGGGCGTGGGCCCGGAGGTTGTTGCGGCCTGGCTCGCCGCGCATCCGGAGGACGCGGGCGGAGTGGCCGTGATCGGGCCGGAGCGCTGGCTGGCGACTCTGCCGGGTGCGGTCCAGACGGTGGCGGTCGGGCGGGGGGAGTTTGCCGCGCAACCAGGGCATCCGGATGGCGAAGGCGCCCTGGTGGCGTGGGCCGCGATGGAGCGCGCCGCCCGGGGTTGTGCGGCCGGGGAATTTTCCGGCGTCGTGACCGGCCCGGTCAGCAAGGAGCGGCTGCAGCAGATCGGCTTCACGTTTGCCGGCCAGACGGAATTCTTCGCGGCGCGATGGGGTGGGGATCCGGTGATGACCTTTGCCGGCGGACGGCTGCGCGTCGCGCTGGCCACGTGGCATGTGCCGCTGCACGAGGTGCCGCGCATGCTCGGACCGCATCTTCTCCAGCGCACCATCGCGGCAGCCGACGAGCTCGCCCGCCTCGATGGCATCGCCCAGCCGCGCATCGGCGTCTGCGGGCTGAATCCGCACGCCGGCGAAAACGGCCTGATTGGACTCGAGGAACGGGATTTCCTGAATCCAACGCTGGAAAAACTGCAGGGCACCTGGCCGGGACTGACGCTTTGCCTGCCCGGGGACACGGTTTTTGCGCGGGCCTTGCGCGACGAATTCGACGTCGTGGTGGCGCTTTACCATGACCAGGGCCTTGCGCCGCTGAAGGCCGTCGACTTCGACGACGCCGTCAATGTCACGCTCGGCCTGCCCCATGTCCGGACGAGCCCCGATCACGGCACGGCGTTCAGCCTCGCCGGAACGGGCCGCGCGAGCGGACGAAGTTTCGGCAACGCGGTGACGCTCGCCCGGCGCTTGATAAAATTCAGGTCCGCGCAATAAGTACGGGAGAGAATGTCCACGACTGCCATCATGCTGCCGGAGGGGGTGCGCGAGGGAAACGAGAACCTCGTGCGCCTCACGCCGGATGCCGGCGCCAAGGTCAGCGCCCTCATCGCCCGCGACCGTCAGGGCGACTTCCTGCGCATCGCCATCCTGGGTGGCGGCTGCAACGGACTCAGCTACAAGCTTCGTTTCACCGGCGAACCGCGCCGCGGTGACATCCTGGTCCAGACGGCGGGCGTGCCGGTGCTCGTCGATCCCAAGACCGCCCTCTATCTCAAGGGCACGATCCTCGATTATTCGCACCAGATGGTCGCGGGAGGTTTCAAGTTCTCCAATCCCAACGCCAAGGGGAGCTGCTCGTGCGGCGAAAGCTTCAATGTCTGAGCCGGACTCATGCCGTTGGGGGTGGAACGAGTTGTCTCAACACGTTCGCGAATCGAAGCGCGTTGAGGGCAACACGCTCCACCATTTGATTCGCCGCTTCACCGAGCCAATCGAGTGTTCAATTGCATGAGTCCGGCTGAGCGGCAGAGGTCCGCCGGCGAGGCATGAGCTCACGCGAAAATGCGTCGCATTCTGTAGGGCTGGCGCTTGCGCCGGCCGCGACTGTCGCCGGCGACAGCCCTGCAGTCTGGAAACGGGATCCTGATGGTACGACGGATTTGGCGCGATAGGCGGGACGACTCACTGGCTGAATTCGAGCTTTCCATTGCCTTGTCCACCAAGAGTCTCCACGGAAATGTGACCCCGCTATTTCATTGCGGATTCGCTTTTTGGGCGATGAAATAGATGTTGTCATCACTTTCGTTCGGGACAAAAACACCCGCTCACGATCTGACCTAATCAAAACCTACTGAATGGCATTATCTTCTCCTCCGTCCGGCGGTCGCACTCCCTATAATCGCGACCCGCGCCGCAACAACGACCCTTTCGCGGCCATCCGCCGCAACCAGCGCATCAAGTCGCCCCAGATTCGTGTCATCAGCCCCGAGGGTCGCCAGTTGGGGATAATGGATACGCCCAAGGCTCTCGCGCTCGCGGTCCAGTTCGCCCTCGATCTCGTCGAGGTGGCGCCGAACGCCGCCCCGCCGGTCTGCCGCATCATGGATTTCGGCAAGTACGTGTACGAGGAGCAGAAGAAGCACGCGCACAGCAAGCCGGCCGCGGGCAAGATCAAGGAAATCGAATTCACCGTGCGCATCGAGCACCACGATTTCCTCACGAAGGTCCGCCACGCCGAGGAATTTCTCGACCACGGCAACAAGGTGAAGCTGCGCCTCAAGTTCCGCGGCCGCGAGATGGCCCACACGGAAATGGGTTTCAGCATGATCAAGCGGGCGCTCGAGGAATTGTCCGGCATCGGGCATCCCGACTCCGACGCGAAGCTTTCCGGCAAGCAGATCAACGTGATGGTGACGCCGCACCCGGTGAACAAGCGCAAGCTGAAGTTTCACACGCGTGAAGCCGGCGTCGAGCCGGTGGCGCATCCCGATTCGACCCCGACGGCGCACTCCTGACGCGCCGGATTCGTTCCATGGCGCGTCTCCACCTCACGCGCTGGTGTGCCGTCCTTGCCTCTCTGGCCGGACTGGCCGGCGGCCTGCCCGCGCAGACGGCCGGACAAAAATTGTGGCCGGTGCGCGCCATCCACGGCCTCGACCGCATCGACGTCCACGACATCGCGGAACGCTTTGGCCTGACGGCCGAATGGGCAAAGTCGGGCCTCGCGATCGAGCTGACTGCAGGCGGCCGGACGCGCATGGTTTTTGAGAGTCGCCAGCTGGATATTCATTTCGACGGGCTGCGCGTGTTTCTGGGCGAGCCCGTGCTGGCGGAGCGGAACACCCTTTGGGTGTCCAAACTCGACGTGATCAAGATTGTCGCGCCGCTCCTCGATCCGAAGGGCCACCTCGACAAGCTGCCCGCCGCCGTCCCAAAAACCATCGTCCTCGACCCCGGCCACGGGGGCAGCGATCCCGGCACGCACAACCCGCTCTACCGGCTCTGGGAAAAGGATGTGACGCTCGATGTTTCGCTCCGGCTGCGCGCCCTGCTGGAGGCGAGGGGATGGAAGGTCATCATGGTTCGCGACAGGGATGTGGAGCTGTCGCATGACAAGAAGGCGGATCTGGCGATGCGGGACGAGCTCGCGAACCGGAACAAGGCGGACCTGTTTCTGAGCATTCACTTCAACTCCGCGCCGGAGACGACCTCGGGCGTTGAAACCTACACGATGGCCCCGCAGTTCATGCTCTCGACCGGCTCGGAGTCGGAGGACGCGATGACCAAGGTGGCGTTTCCATCGAACCGGCTCGACTACGCCAATCTGTTTTTCGGCGAGAAACTGCACCGGGCCATGATTGCGCAGTTGAAGGCGCCGGATCGCGGATACAAGCGCGGCCGGCGGGCCGTGACCCGGGCGCTCGACTGTCCTGGCGCGCTCGTCGAATGCGGCTATCTTTCGAGCAACTCCGAAACCCGCCTGATCGCCACTCCCGCATACCGTCAGAAGATCGCCGAGGCGCTCGCGACCGGCCTGCAGAATTACGCCGACGCGATCGCCGTCCTGCATCCACCTTCGCCCGCGCCCAGGCCATTGTCCCCGCCAACCCGTCCCGCAACCGCGCCCACCGTCCGACCATCGAAATAACCGCCATGCCTTCCCTCCGCACGCTCCGTCTTCTTCTTTGTCCGGCCGCCGTTGCCCTGCTCACCGCGCCCGCGCTTCACGCGTGGAACGAGGAGGGCCACCGCATGGTGAACCAGGTCGCGCTCGCGTCGCTGCCGGCCGACTTCCCGTCGTTCGTGCGGGATCCGGAGACCGCCGCACGCATCGCGTGGCTGGCGAGCGAACCCGATCGCTGGCGGAGCACGCCCGACCTGCCGGCCCGGCACGGCAATGCGATCAACCACTACATCGACTTCGAGCAACTCGACCAGGCGGGCCTCTCCGCGGCCACGATCAGCTCATTCCGTTATGATTTCGCCGCCGAGTTCGCGGCGGCCCGCGCGGCGCATCCGGCCAATTTTCCCGCGTTCGATCCGAAGAAGGACAGCGACCACACCCGGGAGTGGTGCGGTTTCCTGCCGTGGACCATCGAGGAAAACTTTGGCAACCTGCGTGGCGATTTTTCCCGGCTGAAGGTTTATGAGGAAATGGGCATGGAAGCCGACGCCGCCCTGACCCGCCGCAGCATCGTCGAGCTGATGGGCGTCATGGGCCACTACGTCGGCGACGGCTGCCAGCCGCTCCACACGACGATCCACCACAACGGCTGGGTCGGCCCGAATCCGAACGGTTACACCACCTGGGACAGGATCCACGCCTGGATCGACGGTGGATTCATCCTGAAGGCCGGCATCGATTTCGCGGGATTGCGCGACCGCGTGACGACCGTCGCCGCCCTGCCGGTGCCGTCGAAACCGAGCTTCGGCCCGCAGCGTGACCCGGTCTTCGCGATCGTGATGGATTACCTGCTCGCCCAGCACGCCATGATGGAGCCGCTCTACAAGCTGGAGAAGGCGGGCGGACTCAATCACGACGACGCGCCGGCGAATCCGGAGGGGGTGGCGTTCATCGAGAAACAA
>DASYDZ010000268.1:0-50251 GCA_036499305.1 Candidatus Didemnitutus sp. | reverse complement strand
ATGGACGGCGACGGCAAACCCGATCTGGTGTGGGAAGACACCACCACCGGCGACCGGGCGATCTGGCTGATGGACGGGGCGACGATGACCTCCTCACCATACCTCGCCGGCATCGACACCGTCTGGTCCATCGCGCCGTAGAGTGCTGCCCCGCGGCTGCCGCAAGCGGCCGCCCTCCGGAATAAATGGAAGACGGCGAGTAACGAATTCGTGAAGGTTATCTCTGGGACACCATCCTCGGGCGGTTGATGGCCCGCGACCGGCGCAAGCGCCGAGCCGACCAGATTCCATTTCGTATAATATCGGCGGGACACTACCCCTGGATCGTCGACGCCGCGAGCAGCGAGGCCACGATCGCTTCGAGGCCGCGCGCGTCGTCCTGGTCGAAACGCGCCGGCTTCGGGCTGTCGAGATCGAGGACCCCGATCAGCCGCGTTCCCGCGACCATGGGAACCACGATTTCGGAATTTGAAGCACTGTCGCAGGCAATGTGTCCCGGAAATTCATGCACGTTGGGAACGACGACGGTGGAACGGCGCGAGGCCGCGCTCCCGCAGACTCCGCGGTCCAGCCTGAGGCGCGTGCAGGCCACGGGTCCTTGAAACGGACCAAGGACCAGCTCGGTGCCATCGAACAGGTAGAAGCCCGCCCAGTTCAGGTCGTGCAGCGTCTGCATGAGAAAGGCCGAGGTTTGCGCCAGATTGCAGATCCAATCCCGTTCGCCCTCAAGGATGGCGGCAAGCTGGCGATTGGCCTGCCGGTAGAATTCGGCCTTGGTCGAGGCATTGATGGCGGTGACGGCGTGGGACATGGTCGTGACGAAGGGTGGGGGCAATTCGCCGCGGGTCAAACGCCGGCGACATTCGGCAGTGTTCTGTTTTGAATACATTCGCGGTGGGTCTGATCCGCTGGAGCTTGCTCGGGCTTGGATTGTTGTAGGAGCGGCTTTACGCCCCGAGCGAACTGGAAATCGCGGGATAAATCCCCTCCTACAGCCAAAGAGGGACCTGGTTGCATGGACTGTCTTGATCAAATGCCCCGGGCCCCCGTTTGAAATCAGGACGCCACCCGCCGGGCCGGTTTTCTGCTCACTCGTCCAATGAAAGCTTGGAATAATCCGACTGCTGGCCTCTGCTTTCAGCCAATGGCCGGTGACGACTTCAGGCAATTGGTGGACGCCTACTACGAAGGGCTCTATCGGTTCGCGCTCAGCCTGGCCAGGAATCCATCGGATGCGTCCGATCTGACCCAGCAGACCTTTTTAATCTGGGCGCGAAAAGGCAGCCAGCTCCGCGACCTCTCGAAAGTGAAGTCGTGGCTGTTCACGACGCTTTACCGCGAATTCCTTCGCGGCCGGCGCCGGTCCCAACAGGTGACGGCCCTGGAGGACCTGCCGCCCGGTGAATCGGATCCGGCCGCGCCCGAAGTCGACGTCGTGGCCGGCATGGACGCCGACCTGACGGTGGCGGCGTTGCAGGAGGTGGATGAGGTTTATCGCACGCCGCTGACGTTGTTTTACCTGCAGGAGCTTTCGTACAAGGAGATCGCCGAGACCCTGGAAGTGCCGATCGGGACCGTGATGTCGCGTCTCTCCCGGGGGAAGGCGCAACTGCGCGCCGCGCTTGACCGGCGCGATTCCCGGGGCCGGAATAAAGTGCTGCCCCTTGACTCTCAGATGGAAGGAAAACGTTAATGTCACCCGAAGACGCCAAAATCATCCTCCAAGCCTACCGACCCGACGGCAGTGATGCCGGGGACGCGGCGTTTGCGGAGGCATTGCAGGTGGCGAAGGACGATCCCTTGCTCGGTCGCTGGTTTGAGAAGCAACAGGCCTTCGATCGGGCGATCGCGTTGAAGATCGTTTCCATCAAGCCGCCGGCGGGCCTGCGGGCGTCCATTCTGGCGGCAGAAACAGCGGAGAAGCCTTCGCCATTTTGGTGGGTGCAGCCGCGGTGGATGGCGGTTGCGGCCGGCCTGATGGTCGCCGTAGTCATCGTCGCATTGTATCATCCGAAGGCGGCCCGGGCGGCCGACGACGGTTCGTTCCTGGCCTTCGTGGCGGACGACGCCAAACACAGCGAAAGGCATGGCGGGCGCGGCGAAGCGGCGGGAGCATTGCAGGCCGCGTTGAGCCAGCCGACCGCCCACCTCGGCGACCCGATGCCGGTGAATTTTGACGAGCTTCGGACGAATGGCTGCCGCTCGCTGAGTTTTGGCGGCCGGGATGTCCTGGAGGTTTGCTTCAACCGCAACGGCACCTGGTTTCATTGCTACATCGTGCGGCACGACGATTTTCCGTCCCTGATCGCACAGGCGCGGCCGGAGATCGAGAATCTCGATCACTACAAGATGGCGGCGTGGACCAATTCCGCGCAGGATTTCCTCGTGGTCAGCGTGGCCGGTGAGGCGGCACTGCGGCGTTTGCTGTAGCCCGGCGGACCGGTGAGTCGGGAAGCCGACTCGGGCGGAGAATGTACGTGCGAATCCGGGGAACGACCGTAGCTTTGCATTCGTGAACAGCCAGGCCATGCCCCATGCCGACGGCTCGGCGCCCTCGTTCCCGCGCGGGCCCGGAGCCACGGCCGAGCACGACCGCCTGGCGCAGGATGCGTCGCGCCAGAAGAACTGGAAACGGTGGGGTCCGTACCTGACCGAGCGCCAATGGGGCACCGTGCGGGAGGATTACTCCGCGGAAGGCGACGTGTGGAAGTACTTCCCGTTCGACCAGTCGGCGGCGCGAGCCTATCGCTGGGGCGAGGATGGGCTTCTCGGCCTGACCGATCGCGAATGCCGGTTGTGCTTCGCGGTCGCACTGTGGAACGGGCGCGATCCCATCCTCAAGGAGCGGCTTTTCGGGCTTTCCGGCCCCGAGGGAAATCACGGCGAGGATGTGAAGGAGGCCTATTTCTACACCGCCGCCACGCCGACGCACAGCCACATGCGGGCGGTATACCACTATCCGCAGGCGGAATTTCCGTATCAGCGTCTGCGCGACGAAAACGCCCGCCGCGACCGGAGTCAGCGCGAGTTCGAGCTGGTCGACACGGGCATCTTGGCGGAGAACCGCTTTTTCGAGGTCGTCGTCGAGTATGCGAAAAACAGCCCGAACGACATCCTGATCGAGATCACCGTGACGAATCGCGGACCGGAGGCGGCTCCGATCCACGTTCTCCCGACGCTCTGGTATCGCAACACGTGGTCCTGGGGGTGCCGCCACGAGGGATGCACCCTGCGCCCGCGGATCTCGCCGGCCGGGATGGACCGGTTGACGACGCATCACGAATCGCTCGGAAGATATTTTCTGGACATCGAGCGGCAACCCGGCGGCTACCCGCCGTTCATTTTCACGGAGAACGAGACCAACGCCAAGCGGCTGTTCGGCAGCGAGAACCCGGGCCCCTGCGTGAAGGACGCGTTCCACGATTACGTGGTGCACGGGCGCACCGACGCGGTGAACCCCAAGCGCACCGGCACCAAGGCGGCGGCGCTCTGCCGCTTCGATCTCGGGGCGGGCGAGTCGCGCGTGATCCGGCTGCGCCTGAGCGCCGAGACCGAGGCGCCGCGCAAGGCGTTCGGTCCCGAATTTGCCGAGATCTTCAACACCCGGCGGCTCGAGTCGGACGACTTCTATCGCAACGTCCTCCCGGCCGACATCTCCGACGAGGAACGCAACATCGCGCGCCAGGCCTATGCCGGCCTGCTGTGGTCGAAGCAGTTTTATCACTACATCGTGGCCGACTGGCTCGACGGCGATCCCGACCAGCCGCGTCCGCCGGTGGCCAGGCGCAAGGGCCGCAACAGCGACTGGATGCACCTCTTCAACCGCGACATCATTTCGATGCCGGACAAATGGGAATATCCGTGGTTCGCGGCCTGGGACCTCGCGTTCCACATGATCCCGTTTGCGCGCATCGATCCCGAGTTCGCCAAGCAGCAGCTCAATCTCCTCCTGCGGGAGTGGTACATGCACCCGAACGGGCAGATTCCGGCCTACGAATGGAATTTCTCCGATGTGAACCCGCCGGTGCATGCCTGGGCCTGCTGGCGGGTCTACAAGCTGACCGGCCCGCGCGGCGGACGGGACCGCATTTTTCTCGCGCGGGTCTTTCAGAAGCTGCTTCTCAACTTCACCTGGTGGGTCAATCGCAAGGACCCCGGTGGGCGACACCTGTTCTCCGGCGGTTTTCTCGGCCTCGACAACGTGGGGGTGTTCGACCGTTCGAAACCGCTGCCCAACGGCGGGCAACTCGAGCAGGCCGACGGGACGGCCTGGATGGCCTCGTATTGCGGCACGATGCTCGCAATCGCACTCGAACTCGCCGAGGGCGATCCCAGTTACGAGGACATCGCGTCGAAATTCTTCGAACACTTCGTGGCGATTGCGGACGCCATGAACCGCCTCGGCGGCGCCGGGCTGTGGCACGAGGAGGACGGCTTTTACTACGACCAGCTCTACATGGACGGGAAGGCGTTCCCGCTGCGCCTGCGGTCGGCCGTCGGCCTCATCCCGCTTTTCGCCGTGGAATTCATCGACGAGAAGCGGATGGATAGCCTGCCGGGGTTCGCGAAACGCACCCGCTGGTTTCTCGAGAACCGCAAGGATCTCGCGGGACAGATTTCGTATCTTGCGACCGATGGCCAGGCCGGGCGCCGGCTCCTTGCGATCCCTTCGCGCGCCCGCCTGGAGCGCGTGCTGAAGTACGTTTTCGATGAGAACGAGTTTCTGTCGCCCTATGGCGTGCGCTCGCTTTCGAAGGTCTACGCGGACAAGCCGTTCGTTCTGGAGACGGGGGCGGAGCGCTACCAGGTCAACTACGTCCCCGGCGAATCGGACTCGGGGTTGTTCGGCGGCAATTCGAACTGGCGCGGCCCGATTTGGCTTCCGCTGAATTTCCTCCTGATCGAGGCCCTCGAACGCTACCATCATTTCTACGGCGATTCGCTCCAGATGGAGTTTCCCACCGGCAGCGGCAATCGAATGACGCTGCAGGCAATCGCCATCGAACTGGCGCGACGCGTGGTCAAAATCTTCCTTCCCGGTGACGGTGGAGAGCGTCCGAGCCACGGCAACGACTGGGAATATCTGCGTTCCATGGGCGACAAAGACCTGGTCCTTTTCCACGAATACTTCCATGGCGAGACCGGCCGCGGCTTGGGAGCGAGCCATCAAACGGGCTGGACGGCGCTGGTTGCCCGTCTGATCGAAGATTTCCGTATCTAGGATTAAAAATATTTTGTATTCGGGCAGGCAAAAAGGCGCACTTTGGGTACGATAGATGCGCTATTTACGTCAGAGGCTGTAAAGACAGGGACAAGTCGGCGCAGGTTGTAAAAGCTCTCCAAAAAAAATCACTTGAGTCAACGGAGCGCGGCTTAAACTGAGCTGTCAAACCAACCCATGCACAAACGATCTTCCAGACTCTTTGTGATCACTCTCGGACTCCTCACCGCGGCCAGCGCATGGGGCGCCGACCGGTGGGAGACCTTGAAAGCCATCAATTTAGTTGAGAATCCCACCAACCAGACCCGGGTGGGGCCGCGCGGGGAACTTGGACCATACCAGTTTCGTTCCGCCACGTGGAAGATGCATACGCAAAAGCCTTTCGATATGGCCAATGACCGTTCGTCGTCGGATGCCGTGGCGGTCGCCCACTACGAGTGGATCAGGCACGGCTTGGGTGAAGCCGGAATCGACGCGAATACCCACAATATTGCGATGGCATGGAATTGCGGCCTGAACGCCGTGATTGGCGGCCATGTGCCCACCGTTTCCTACCAGTACGCCGAGCGCGTGCAGAATCTGGTCAACACCTTCAAGCAGCAGGAACGCGCGGCTATGGCGGCGGCGCCGAAGGTGCTGCCTGCGCCCGCCCGGCCCAAGTCGGACTTCGATCTCGAATTCAATGAACAGCAAAAGCCGCATTTCGTGCTCGAGGACGATTCCCAAACCCCGCTGCTGGTGGTCAACACCGAGGCGCCGCGTTTGGGTCTGACGGTTCCCTCCGCGATCTTCGCGCTGGCCAGCACGAACTGAGCTGTGGGAGTTCGTGCAGTGATGCGGGAAAGCTGAAAGGCCGTGCGTCAGTGAGAGTCGCTTTTTAGCCATGCCGGATTCGGCGCGATAAACAAGCGGATCGAATTGTAGCCGGGTCCGCAGGGCCCGGTGCATTGCGAAGTCGCGGGAGGATTTTCGGTAAACCAGGGTCTGCCGCCCCCGGCTACATCGAAGCACCCAGCCAACAGCTCATGCAATGATCGGCGAAAGCTGAAAGGCCACGCGTCCGTGGAAGTCGCTTGGCCGGGGCAATCCGCGGGCAGTTCCAGATCGTGCGGGGGCCGCCGCTGCGCATTGGCCGTCAGGCCCGGCTACTCCAGAAAAGAGGTCTGCTTCGGCTGATTCCGCGCGAGGCGGGCGGCTTCCTCTTCCGGCGTGGCATTGAGATGCCGGGGAGGACGGGAAACGCGCGAGGCGAGTTCGGCTTCGCGGTCGGCGACGACCCGGTCACACATCCGCTCGATCTGAAGATGGAGCCACTTCGCGGTCGGGCTGCTTTTGGTATAGTCGGCCGGACCATAGTGGTCGATGCGCTCGTTGTGGCGCAGGCGATCGTTTTGTTCGAATTCGGCGCGATTCTCCGGATTGTAGACGGCGTAGGTCTTGCCTCCGCCCTTCTTCACCACCGAGAAGCTGGGGACATCGCTCGGGCCGTCCGCGATGTAGATCATGTTCTGGAGGGGAATCCGTCGATCCTCGGGCTCGACCTTCGCATTGACGTCGATGGCGGCATTCCGGTTCGTGCCCTTGTTGATCTCGAAAATGGCGCGGGTTTTCGTGGTGTTGTCGATCATCACGCCGATTTGCGCGATCTCGGCCGCCGCCTCCATCACGAATTCCTTCTGGCGCAGGAAACCCGGTTGCAGGGGATTCTCGATGAATTCGCACGCCCAGATGCCGTCGACGTGCGGGGCAATCGCGCTGCCGCGGACCATTTCCGCCAAACCCGTGCTCACGATGTAGTGCTCGAGCGCGATCTCGTGCTTCATGTACTCCGGCTTGGCCTGCACCCACGCGCGCGAAGATTGGAAGAAATCCGGCAGACCGGGGTAGAATTGGATCTCGGCGCCGCACTCGCGGAGGACCTTGTTGCTGAGACCGGCCATCGGCCCGGCCAGAACGTAGGTCAGGAGATGGTTGAGATAACTGATTTCCGGGGAAATCGAATAGCCGCGGCGCCGGTAATTCTCTGCCAGGGCGTTTGTCTCCGCCCAAAATGTCGCCTCATCCACGCCGAATCTGCGGAAGAGCGGCGCCTGCATGTACGCGGGAATCAGAGTCTTGTCAAAGTCCCAGATACACGTGATGATGTTTTGAGTGAAGAGCGTCGAAGCCATTGGGTATCACTTCCGGTAGGCGGCCCGGGCCGCCGAAAAATCGAGGCGGCCAAGAAAGCCGCTCGCGCCGGCTGACGCAATTCGCAATTTCCTCCGAGCCCTCGGCATGGACCAGTTACCTGACATCGCTCCGTTCCAACTTCGCCTCGACGAACTCGACGCGCAGATGGCGGAGCCGTCGTTTTATTCCAACCTGCGCCGCGCCGCCGAGGTGGCCCGCGAACACCAGCGGCTGCGCCAACTCGTGGAGGATTATCGGGCCCACCAGCGCGCGGCGGAGGCCACGGAGGAGCACATTGCGTTGATCAAGGATCCCGCGGCCGACGCCGATCTCCGCGCGCTGGCCGAGGTTGAGTTGCCCGATTTGCAACGGGAACAGGTCCGACGGCACGAGGCGGTCCTGGCGGCGATGATCCCGCCGGAACCGGCGGACTCGCGCAATACGGTCATGGAAATACGCGCCGGCGCCGGGGGCGACGAGGCGAGCCTGTTCGCGGCGGATCTCCACCGGATGTTCTGCCGTTACGCCGAGGGGCGCGGATGGAAGGTGCAGCCGATGAGTTCGAGCGTGTCCGATCGCGGCGGATTCAAGGAGGTCATTTTTCTCATCACGGGCGACCAGGTGTATCGCCAGCTCAAGTACGAGAGCGGAGTCCACCGCGTGCAGCGGGTGCCGGTCACCGAGGCCAGCGGCCGCATCCACACCTCGACCGTCACCGTGGCCGTGTTGCCCGAGGCCGAGGAGATCGACGTGCAGATCGACCCGCAGGATCTCGAGATCACCGTGCAGCGGGCGAGCGGACCGGGCGGGCAGGGGGTCAACACGACGGATTCCGCGGTTCGGATCGTGCACAAGCCGACGGGATTGACGGTCTATTGCGCGGACGACCGCTCGCAGCAGAAAAACAAGGCGCGGGCGATGGCGGTGCTCCGCTCGCGTCTGCTCCAGCGCAAGGAGGACGAGGAACACGCCCGCTATGCCGCGCGCCGCCGCAGCCAGATCGGGACCGGCGATCGCAGCGAGCGGATTCGCACCTACAATTTTCCCCAGAATCGCGTGACGGATCACCGCATCGGGCTGACGTTGTACAGCCTGCCCGCGATCCTCGAGGGTGCGCTCGACCCGCTGATCAATGCGCTGCAAAGGGCCGAATTTGAGGAGAAACTGGCCGAGCTGACCGGCGCTCCCGCGCCGGCGCGACGGGTCGGACCGACGGACGACGATTGAGCGATGCAGACGCTCCTCGAGATCATCAAGAAGACGGCGGGTTTCCTGGACAAGCGCGGGGTCGAGAATCCACGGCTCAACGCCGAGCTCCTCATCGGCCACGGCCTCGGACTGGCGCGCATGCAACTCTATTTGCAGTTCGAACGACCGCTGACCGAGGAGGAGCTCGATCGGATTCGGCCACTGGTGAAACGGCGGGGAGATCGCGAGCCGCTCCAGTATATTGTCGGATCGACCGATTTCGCCGGGATCACGCTCAAGGTCGACCGGCGCGCGCTGATTCCGCGTCCGGAGACGGAATACTTCGTCGAAATCCTGCGTGAGCGCCTGGCCGCCTCGCCACCGGCGCAGATCCTCGACCTCGGCACCGGTTCGGGGGCGCTTGCCCTGGCTCTGGCGCAGGGCTGGCCGTCGGCCCAGGCCCAAGGCGTCGACTTGTCGGTGGAAGCGCTCGCCCTGGCCGCCGAGAACGCGGCGGCGCTGTCATTGGCCGGACGTGTCCGGATCATCCGTTCGGATTGGTTTGCCGAAGTGACGGCGGGTTCGGTTTTTGACCTGATCGTCGCCAATCCTCCTTATCTTTCCGACGCGGAGACCGCGGCGGCGCAGCAGGAGGTCAGGGATTTCGAGCCCCTGTCGGCGTTGTCGGCGGGCCCGGATTCGGCCGCGGCGCTGAATCGATTGGTGCGCGAGGCGCGGCCGTGGATGGCCCCCGGTGGCCTGCTGGCGCTGGAAACCGGCATCGGCCACCACGACGCACTGGCGGCGCTCTCTCGCGAATGCGGCTACGCTTCGGCGGAATCGATCAACGACCTGACGGGCCGACCGCGCTTCCTGCTGATCCGCCAATAGACCGCTGAATGGAGGTCGTCCTTATCTCCCACGACGACGGGAATTGATCGGGAACGGCGCGTCGCCAGCGACGGCCCTACAAATGCGGATGAACGCTCGCACCAGATGGGTCGGCTCGATGTAGGGCCTTCGCTCGCGAAGGCCGCGCCCCGGATGCACCGGGCGGCAATCGAAAACGGCGCGTCGCCAGCGACGGCCCTACAAATGCGGATGAACGCTCGCACCAGATGGGTCGGCTCGACGTAGGGCCTTCGCTCGCGAAGGCCGCGCCCCGGATGCATCTGGCGGCGATCGGGAACGGCACGTCGCCAGCGACGGCCCTACGAATGGGGATCAATGGCCTCAGCGGATTCGTCGACCGGAGATAGGACCTCCGGCGAGAAGCGCCGTCGCGGAAACCAATCCCACGAACTGAAATCAGCCGTGTTTGGGATCGGTCGGCGCGAGCGGCATGGTGCCGTTGGCCCAGTACTGCGGATCCTTCGACAGGCGCGCCGCATCCACCACGATCCGGAGCGTTTCCCGCAGATAAACGTCAAACTTTGCCGACGTGTCCGCATCCTCCGAATCGGCGTCGGGATCATCCGACTTGGGCGGCGGGGGTTCCGGGGGCGCTTCGGTGACGCCGTTCAGGCGGATGTCGCGGTGGGGATAGTCGTTCTTGGCGAGCTGCGCCAAGGCCGAGTCAACGTGCTTCTTGAATTCGGTCGCCTCCTTCTTTTCTGCGCGGCGGTCCTGCAGATTGAGCGAGATTTCCTTGTTCTCGACCTCGGTCTTGAAGTGATCGACGTTCTCGCGCAGCAGCGTGAATTCCTCGAGGTTCTTCTGACGCTGGTGGCTGGCGTCCACGATCGGCGCGACGAATGCGGGAGCGAGCGGCTGGCCGGGAAACGGGGTCGACTTGATCTCGTCCCACAGCAGCGCATGGGGGAGGGACGACTCGCCGACAAAGGGAAGATAGTCATCGATGGAGGGCAGGGTGACGTCGGGGATCACGCCTTTCTTCTGGGTCGACGAGCCGTTCGGCAGGTAAAATTTCTGGATGGTGAGCTTGACGGCGCCTGTGCGGGTGTCGGTCGCCTCCGGCATGATGTTCTTCATCTCGAGCAGGGCCTGCACGGTGCCCTTGCCATGGGTGGAGCTGTCGCCGACGACGATCGCGCGGCCATAATTCTGCAGCGCGCCGGCGAAAATTTCGGAGGCCGAAGCGCTGAAGCGTGAGGTGAGGACCGCCAGCGGCCCGTCGTAGCCGAGGCTCGTGTCCGTATTCTTGTCGACGGTGAGTTGTCCGCGCGAATCGCGCACCTGCACCACGGCTCCCTGGCCGATGAAGAGTCCGGTCAGATTTACGGCTTCGGAAAGAAGGCCGCCGCCATTCACTCGCAGGTCGATGACGAGCGCCTTGATGCCTGCCCCCTTGAGTTTGCCGAGCAGTTCGGCCACGTCCTTCGTCGTGCCGCCGGGGGCCGTATCCGATCCGTCGGAGTCATCCGACCGTCCGTAGAAGGATTTCAACGTGATCACCCCGACCGGGATGTTGGTGCCGTTCTCGCCCGGGACATCGTAGATCGCCGCCGAGGCCCGGCTGGAATTAAGCTTCACGTCATCGCGCACAATCACCACCGGATGCGGCTTGGCCGCAATGGCACCCACGTCGGGCGGCTGGATCATCAGTGTGAGCTTGGTGGCCTTCTTGCCGCGGATCATGTCGACGATCTTGCGCAACTTCAGGCCGACGATGTCGACCGGCTCGTCGCCATCCTGCTGGACGGAGAGAATCTTGTCATTGACCTTGATCTGCCTGCTGAGGTCGGCGGGAGCGCCGGGCACGATCTCGCGCACGACGCAGTAGCCGTCGTCGTCCAGGCCGAGCACCGCCCCGATGCCGATCAGCGACAGGCGCATCTGGATGCCGAAATCCTCGTAGGTATCCGGGGAAAAATAGGCCGAATGCGGATCGTACATCTTGGTGAGGCTCGTGAGGTAGGCCTCCTGGATGTCCGAGGAATCGATGTCCGCGAGATTCTTGAGGATGCGCTCGTGGCGTTTTTTGACGTTGGCCTTCACGTCGGCGATCTTCTTGCCGGCGAGGAAATCGGGAATCATCTCGTATTTCAGCCGGCGCATCCACAGCTCGTCGGAATCCGCCGGCGTGGCGGGCCACGGAGCCTTGGACCGATCCGGCGCGTATGAATCCTTGGCGGTGAAATCGATGTCCTTCCCGAGCTGGCTCATGATCCAGGCCGTCCGCGACTCCACGCGTTCCTGGTAGAGGCGGAAGATGGTGAACGCCGCGTCGATGTTGCCCAGATATTCGAGATCAGTGAGCAGACGCGGGCCGTACTGCTTGCGCAGCGCGGCGACGTCCTGGGCCGTGAAAAACAGGCGCTGGGGATCGAGATCGCCCATATATTCCGTGACGAGATCCGCGTAGTCCGCCGGGCTGACCCCGTCCTTGTTGTAATTGTACTTCTGCAGCACGTCCACGAGCGCCCGGGTCTCGTTGCTCATCAACGGGGTCGTCGTGTAGACTTGGTCGGACCCCGCGAGGACGACCGACCACGTGGCGGCGAGCAGGACGACGGAACCGAGAAGCTTTTTCAGCGAAAGGGATTTCACAGGTGGACAGGAATGAGACGGGCGAAACGATGAACTGTTTTGTTTATTGGGATGAGCGGAAAATGCGGCGCCGCGAGTGGCTTTCGCCGCGGCGGAAGGATTCGAAAAGCCGGAGCCTCAATGCCGGCTGAGGAGGTCCTTGGCCTCGTCGAGCAGGCGTTTCTCCTCGGCGGTAAGCGAACCGAAACCGTGGCTGTTGATCTTGTCCAGGATCCGGTCGACCTCGGAGCGCAGGCCGGCGCGTTCGTCCTGCTTGATCTGAAACCGCGGCGCATCTGTTTCGATGCGATGGCGGCGCAACCAGGAGGGCAGTCGGAACAGGGAGCGGTCGGCGCGATCCCAGCCATCGCGCGCATGGAAGAACCGGACGTAGGCCCAGCCTGCCAGCATGCCGCCGAGATGCGCGGACGGCGAAAGCGAGAACGGGGACGCCGCCCCCCGCACCTCGTACAGCAGGAGCCCAAAGACTTCGAGGGCCGCCAGCGCCCACACGAAATGACGGGCGCGGAAGGAGGTCGGGATGAAAAAGATTCCAATGGTGTGGTCAGGGAACACGCCGGCGAACACGACGAACAGCCCGAGAGCGGCGGCGGAAGCTCCGTAGTACATGCCGCCGCTGAACCAGTGCACGCCGGTCCACGCCAGGCCGCCCGCCACGAGCGCAGCCGCGAACACGACCAGCAGGCGTCGTGTGCCCAGCACCGGCGTGAGGTCGCGGCCAAGGTACAGGATCATCAACGCGACGAACAGGATGTGGAACGGGTTGTTGTTGTCGTGGATCAGCCCGTGGGTCAGCAGCGTCCACACGAAGCCCGAATGCAGGGACGGAATCGAGAGCACCAGGTCGGAGATCACCCGCTGTCCGGCGGGCCACCAGGGTGACATCAGGACGAGTTCCATGATGAACGCCGACACGATCCCCGCCACGAGCCAAACATGCACGCTCGTCCGCTGGCGGGAGTATCCTTCACTCATGTACGGCCGGTCGGAAAGCATTGAATAAAATCTATCGTGATGCGGCGCAAACACAAGCCCGCGACGGGACGGCGGAACGAAAATCGGACGTGCGGTTCGGGAGGCGAAGAAGCATCGTGGGAGCGTTGACCCTCGCGGAAAGCGGGCGTTCCACTCCCGCGGGCAGGGTGGGGTGCGCCGGGTGCGTCAGCAGGGCCGCAGGCTCTTGACAGGTCAGGCGATTGTCTTTGAGTGGCCCCAATGGCTAACAAGGCAGACAAGTGGAAGGAAAACGCCCCGGGCAAGTTCTACGTCGACCAGCAATGCATCGACTGCGATCTGTGCCGCGAAACGGCGCCGGCGTTTTTCACGCGCTTGGACGACGGAGGCTATTCCTTCGTGCACAAGCAGCCCACGACCGAGGAAGAAATCGCACTGTGCATGGAAGCCCTTGAGGGCTGCCCGGTCGAAGCCATCGGCAAAGACGGCGACGAGTGATTTTTTGATCGATTTGACGCGGATTTCTGCGGAAATCCATGGTTAATCGGTATTAATTGTAAATTAACCATGACTGTTCGATCGAATTGCATCTTCTTGGCCGGCACGGCGATCGCGCTGGCGGCGATCGCGCGCGGAGACGACCCTTCCGAAGCGGTTTCGCTGCCGGATTTTGCCGTCAACTCTCCGCGCATCGCCAATCAGGAACCGGCCGCGACGATGGACATGCCGGTCTCCGCCCTTCGCTTCGAGCCGCGGGTTGATCTCGAGGCGCGCAATTCGCCCGAGGCCCAGGCCGATGTCACCATCCGTGGCGGAATCTTTGAAAACGTCGGATTCAAGATCGGCGCCGTCTCGCTCTACGACCCGCAGACGGGACACTATTTCGCTGAAATCCCCGTTGCCCCCGAGATGCTCGGAGCGCCCCGGATCCTGACCGGTGCGGCGAATGCGGAACTGGGCTTCAATGCCAACGTGGGCACCGTCGCCTATGGCTGGCGCCCGATCGAGAACCGCGGCTCCGTCACCGTGGGCGCGGGCGACTATTCATCCGACCGCCAGTCGTTCTACCAGGGCGCGACGCGATCAACCGGCTCCGGCGGCGGGATCCTGGCCGGCGACGTCGAGTGGGCGCGCTCGGAATCCGCCGGCTCGGTGCCATTCGGCGATCACAACTTCCAGCGGATCGGCGGACGCGTGCAGTTGCGCGACAGTGACAGCCAGACCGATTTCTACGCGGGCTATCAGCACAAGTATTTCGGCTGGCCGAATCTCTACACGCCGTTCGGGTACGATGAGACCGAGGATCTGCAGACGGTGCTCATCGCGGCCAACCACCATTGGCAGGACGGAAGCGGCAGCTTCTTCGATTTCGGCGGGTATTACCGGCGCAATCGCGACGACTACGAACTCGATCGATTCCACCCCGGACTGTACAATCCCTACCAGCACGAAACCTGGGCGCGCGGCGCCTCCGTGACTGGGTGGCAGCAGATGGACGGGTTCGCGCTCGGTTACTCGGCCCAATATGCATCCGACGATCTCGAATCCACCTCGCTGGTTTTCGGGCCCTACAGCAACCGCGATTATCTCAAGATTTCCGCGGTGCCGGAGAAGACCTTCGCGGCCTCTCAGGGACAGGTCACGGTGCGTGGTGGCGTGGCGTACGACGACTCGAACCGCGATCGCTCCGCCGTTTCTCCGATCGCGGCGGTCGAGTGGAAGCGCAGCCGCGAGCAATCGCTTTATGCCGAGTATGCGGAAAGCACGCAGCTCCCGACCTACACGGCGCTGAAGTCCAGCCCGACCGCCGGCCTCTTTCTGGGCAATGCGGCGCTGGGGCGCGAGACATCCCGCAACCTGGAAGCGGGCATCCGCCAGCGGGCGGGGGACTGGACGTTCGAGGGGGCGGTTTTTTATCGCTGGGACAATGATCTCGTCGACTGGACCTACCAGAACGGCGTGACGGCGCGCGCCGCGAACGCGGTCGACATCGACACCGCCGGTCTCGAACTGATCGCATCGCGTCACGCGGGACCGCTGGATCTCGTCTTCGGCTGCACCCTGCTGACCAAGAATGCGAACTACGGATCGGCCACGGTGGACGCGAGTTTCTACGCGCTTAACTACCCGAAGGTTCGCCTGACCGCGGCGATCACCTGGCGCCTCGGCGGCGGCTTCGAACTCCGCTCCGACAACCAGTTCCGCGTCGAGGAGCCCAATGCCCTGCGCACGGTCGGCGGAAACCAGGCGGTGCTGTCGTCGCTCGGGCTGTACTACCTGCCGCCGCGACTGCGCGGCTGGGAATTTGCCGTCCAGGCCGACAATCTTTGGGATAGCGACTTTGAGGAAGTGCCCTCCGTGCCCGGGTCAGGGCGCATGGTCGGAGGATCGGTGACCCGCCGCTGGTAGGCTTCGTTGGCCGGCGGAACTTGCAGGGCGGGATTTCCTCATCCCGCCCTACATCAAACATCCGTTTCGCGCGCTGGTTGTAGCCGGGTCCGCAGGGCCCGGTGAATTGCGAGGTCGCGGGAGCACCGTCGGGAAACCGGGGTCTGGCGCCCCCGGCTACATCGAAACACCCGGCCAACAAATTGCAGCCGAGTCCGCAGGGCCCGGTGCATTGCGAGGTCGTGGGAGCACCGTCGGGAAACCGGGGTCTGACGCCCCCGGCTACATCAAAACACTCAGCCAACAAATTGTAGCCGGGTCCGCAGGGCCCGGTGAATTGCGAGGTCGCGGGAGCACCGTCGGGAAACCGGGGTCTGGCGCCCCCGGCTACATCGAAACCCCCGGTCAACAAATTGTAGCCGGGTCCGCAGGGCCCGGTGGCCGGTGCCGCGCTCCGGTTGCAGGGCGGGCGGCGGACGCCGTCTCCGTCTTACAACGCAACACCGGCTTTCCATGGGGTCCTTTTTTGCTGGAAAACGCTGCTATCCGGCGGATGTTTCAGTACCTTTCACCAATCCATTTCCTCCCATGCTCGTCTGGATAATCATCATTATAGTTCCCGTGTTGTTCGGCCTGTACGCGCAGATTCGCGTTTCGAGCGCCTACAACAAGAACATCCGAATCCCATCCCGCGGTCACATCACGGGGCGTGAGGCCGCCCAGGCCGTGCTCGAAAGCGCGGGCATCCACGACGTCGATATCGTCGAGGTGGAGGGCCAGCTTTCCGATCACTTCGACCCGGTTCATCACCGGCTCGCGCTGTCGGAGCAGAATTACAACGGCACGAGCCTGGCGGCGCTGGGTGTTTCCGCCCATGAGGCCGGCCACGCCATCCAGCAGAAGGTCGGCTACTCCATGATGAAATTTCGCCAGGTGCTGGTGCCGATGGCGCAAATTGCCTCGCCGATTGCCTGGGGCGTCCTGAGCTTCGGCATTTTCCTCGCTGCGGTCCTCGGCGCGCGGACGATGGGTATCATGATCCTCGAGCTTGGTGTCGCCGCCCTGGCCATCATCGCGCTGTTTCAGCTCGTGACGCTTCCGGTCGAGTTCGATGCGTCGGCCCGCGCCAAGGCGCAGCTCGTCAATCTGGGCATCGTTGATCGCGACGAGATGGCCGGTGTGAACGAGACACTTGATGCGGCCGCACTGACGTACATCGCCGCCTTCGTCTCGACGCTCGGGCAGTTGCTGTATCTGCTCATGATGCTCAACGGCGGCCGGCGGAACAACTGAGCTGGCGATTTGCCGCGCGGCGTTGCCAATGCCTCCCGTAGGGCCTGCGCTCGCGCAGGCCGCGCGCCTGGCTGTCCCACAAAAACCTTGCGAGGCTGGCAGCCCCGCCCCGCGTCAGCCCGCCGAAAACCGGTAGATCGTCGTGCTGCGCAGCGTCGTGCCCGGACGCAGAATGACGCTGGGGAAGCCGGGCTGGTTGGGCGAGTCGGGGAAGTGCTGGGTCTCGAGGCAGAATCCGCCATGCTTGAGATAGGGCCGTCCGCTTTTTCCCAGCAGGGTTCCATCGAGAAAATTTCCGCTGTAGAACTGCAGGCCGGGCTCGGTGGTGAGCACTTCCATCCGTCGTCCCGTGGTGGGCTCGCGCACGATGGCGGCGGTCCGGGGCGTGGGCGCGGGGGCGTCGCCGAGGACAAAATTGTGATCGTAGCCGTTGCCTAGGACGATCTGCTCGTGCGCGTCATGCAGGCGGTCGCCGATCCGGTGCGGCGAGGTGAAGTCCAGCGGCGTGCCCGCCACGGCTGCGATCCGCCCGGTCGGGATCAGGCCCGAGTCGATCGGCGTGAAAGCCGGGGCGCGAATCTCGATCTCATGGCCTTCGATGTCACCGTCGCCTTCGCCCTTGAGGTTGAAATACGCGTGGTGGGTCAGGTTGACCGGCGTCGGCTTGTCGGTGACGGCCTCGTACTCGATCCGCAGGTCGCCGGGGTCGTGCAACGAAAAGGTGACGGTGACGTTCAAGGTGCCGGGGAATCCTTCCTCGCCGTCGCGGCTGGTGTAGCGCAGGCGCAGCCCCGGCGCATCGGGATTCTCGACCGGTTCCGCGGTCCAGAGCACCTGATGGAATCCGCCCGGCCCGCCGTGCAGGCAGCACGGGATGCCGGCCGGGAAATTGTTGACCGGAAGCTGGCAGGTGTGGCCGTCCAGAACGAAGGTGCCCGCGGCGATCCGGTTGCCCACCCGGCCGATCAGCGTGCTGATGTAGGAGTTCTGCGCGGCGTATTTCGCGGCTGCATCGAACCCGAGGATCACGTCGCCGGTGCGTCCGTCCTTGTCGGGCGCCTGCAGTCGCACCAGGGCCCCTCCGAAGTCGGAGATGTCGGCGGCAAACCCGTTCGCGAGGCGCAGTGCAAAGACGCGCGCTTCACGCCCGTCGGTCAGTCGGCCAAAGGACCCGTGCTCGATGGGATTCATGCGATGTTGACAGGAATGGACCCGCGGGGAGCGGAAGTGGTGCTGCCCGCGCTCCGAAATAGGGAAGCGGAATCCACGTATTTCACAAGGTCTCGTGGCTCACACCGGCCGAGGGATGCGAAACATAGATTGCCGGCCTGACCTTGAATCGCCCTTCGAATCCCGCGCTCACGGCCGCGGCAATCGCGCCCGCGCGCCCCGCGTCCACCAGGGCCACCGCGCATCCGCCAAATCCGGCGCCCGTCATGCGCGCGCCGAGGCAGCCGGGTTGCGACCGCGCGAGTGCGGCGATTTCGTCGAGTTCCGCGCACGAAACCGCGTAGTCCACGCGGAGGCTCTCATGGCTTTCGTTCATGAGCCGGCCGAAACCCTTCGCGTCGCCCGCCGCGAGCGCCGCGGCGGCGCGTTCGACGCGATCGTCCTCCATCACGACATGGCGCGCGCGCTGGCGGATCAGCGGGTCCAACCGGTTTTCGCCGGCGCGAAACGCGGACGGGGAGATGTCACGCAGCGCCTTCACACCGAAGATCCTGGCGGCCGTCTCGCATTGGGCCCGGCGCTCGTTGTAGGCCGAGCCGGCGAGGGTGCGGCTTTTCATGGTATCGAGCACGAGCACGGCGTGGCCCGCGGGCAGGGGAACGGCCTGGACGGCCAGCGAGCGGCAGTCGATGAATGTCGCCTCGTTCCGGTGCGCCGAGGCGATCACGAGCTGGTCCATGATCCCGCAGTTGACTCCGATGCGTTCTTTTTCGACGCGCTGGCAGAGGAGGGCCATGGGGGCGGGATCCCATTTGAAGCCGGACACGGCGTGAAAGGCGCGGGCGACGGCGAGGGCGAAGGACGCGGACGACGACAAGCCGGCTCCGACGGGAACGTCGGTTGAGACCGCGGCGTCGAATCCGCGCAACGTTACCGGGATCCGCAGCAGTTGTTCAGCGACGCCCTTGGCGTACTCGGCCCAGGCCGGGCCGCCACGCGCCGGATCGGAAACGGCAAACTCCGCGGTTTCCCCGAATTCGACCGAAAAGATTGAAACCCGCCCGTCGGCGCGCGGGCGCAGGGCGATCCAGGTGGCGCGGTCGATCGCCATCGGGAGAACGAAGCCGTCGTTGTAGTCGGTGTGCTCGCCGATCAGGTTGACGCGTCCGGGCGAGCGGACCAGCAGTGACGGTTGCGCTGCGCAACGCTGGTTGAACTGTTCAATTGCGCGGGCGCGGGCGGGCTGGGAAGAGGATGACTCCATGGGCTGGAACTCTGGATGCAAGACGGCCCCGCCCGCCATTTCCAGAAAAACCTTTGTCCCCATGGGTTGTTTGCCGATGTCTTGCGGGGAACTTGGCGAATCTGCCTGCCTGGCATCCCGATCGGTGGCCGGGAGAAGGCGGCCGAGGGCGTAACCAAGGGACGGGATTCGGTGTCCACCGGGCAATGTCTCTTACAGTCGGTCAGTATATCATGCAGCGGCTCGGGCAATGGGGCGTCGAACGCCTCTATGGCTACCCGGGCGACGGGATCAACGGACTCCTCGCGGGGTTGCGCAAGAACGATGACAAACCGCGCTTCATCCAGGCCCGCCACGAGGAACTGGCGGCCTTCATGGCCACCGCGCACGCAAAGTTCACCGGCTCCGTCGGCGTTTGCGTCGCGACGAGCGGGCCCGGGGCGATCCATTTGCTGAACGGCCTCTACGATGCCAAGATGGACCATCAGCCGGTGGTGGCGATCGTGGGCCAGTCGGCGACGACGGCGATCGGCAGCCAGTACCAGCAGGAAGTCGACCTGCAACTGCTGTTCAAGGACGTGGCCAGCGAGTATTGCGTGACCGTGATGAGCCCGGCGGCCGTGCGCCACTGCGTGGACCGGGCCGTGCGCATCGCCCTCGACCAGCGCTGCGTCACCTGCCTCATCCTGCCGAAGGATCTGCAGGAGGAAAAAGCGGTGCCCGAGCCGCCGCAAAAGCATGATTTCGCCCTCAGCGGCGTCGGCTGCCCCCTGCTTTCCACGACGCCGGACCCCGCCGATCTGGAAAAAGCCGCCGGAGTCCTCAACGAGGGCACGAAGGTGGCGATGCTGGTTGGGGCGGGCGCTCTCGGCGCCCAGGAGGAAGTCCGGCAGACGGCCGAACTCCTCAGCGCGGGCGTGGCGAAGAGCTGGCTCGGAAAGGCGGTGATGCCGGAATCGGTTCCCTACTGCACCGGCCACATCGGGTTGCTCGGCTCCAAGCCGAGCTGGGATCTCATGCAGGAGTGCGACACGCTTCTGGTCGTGGGATCGAGTTTCCCCTATGGCGAATTCTATCCCAAGGCCGGCCACGCGAAGGCGGTGCAAATCGACGCGGACGGGCGATTGCTCAGCCTGCGTTATCCGATGGATGTGAATCTCAAGGGCGACGCCCGGCAAACGCTGCAGGCCCTGTTGCCACTGCTGCGGCGCAAGGAAGGGGGGGCGTGGCGGAAAAAAATCACCGGGAACGTCTCCGAGTGGTGGCAGACCATCGAAAAGCGCGCCCATGTGGATGGAAACAATGGTCTGCTCAATCCGGAGCGCGTGTTCTGGGAATTGAGTTCCCGTCTGCCGGATCGGTGCATCCTTTCCGCCGACAGTGGAACGACGGCCAATTGGTACGCCCGCGACCTGAAAATCAGGAAGGGCATGATGGCGAGCGGCAGCGGCAACCTCGCCACCATGGGCGCAGCCGTCCCCTACGCCGTCGGCGCCAAGTTCTGCTTTCCGGACCGGGTCTGCATCGCGGTCACGGGCGACGGAGCGATGCAGATGAACGGCCTCAACGCCTGCATCACGGTGGCCAAATACTGGAAGGAATGGTCCGACCCGCGCTGGATCACGCTGGTCCTGAACAACCGCGATCTCAATCAGGTGACCTGGGAGCAGCGGATCATGATGGGCGACATCCGTTTCGTGGCGAGCCAGGAGCTGCCCGACTTTCCCTATGCGCAATTTGCCGACTCGATCGGGCTGCGCGGCATCCGCGTGGAAAAGCCGGAGCAACTGGGCGCCGCCTGGGAGGAGGCATTGTCGAGCGACCGCCCGGTGATTTTCGAGGCGGTCTCCGATCCCGATACGCCGACGCTTCCGCCCCATATCACCCTGAACCAGGCCAAAAAATTCACCGAAACCATTCTGCGCGGCGACCCGGACGAGGGCGGAATCATCAAGCAGGCCGCGAAGGAGATGATCCAGGGCCTGCTGCCGCACAAGCACTGAAGCTCAAACCTCGTACCGCGCAGCATCGGCGTCCTTGAAGGCAAGTCCATGGCCGGGCCGCGTCCGGTCCGGCCGGAGCATGCCCTTCGCTGCCGGCAGGCAGCCGTCAAACAGGAGTCGCTCGATCCGGACATGGTCGTGAAAGTATTCGACGTGGCGCAGCGGCGCCGCGGCGCAACCCACATGCGCATGAAGTTGCGGCGCGCAATGGGCCGACAACGGAATCTGGAAGGATTCAGCGAGTGCGGCCACCTTGAGAAAACCCGTGAAGCCCCCGCATCGCGTCACGTCGGCCTGAAGGCAGTCCACGGCTCCGGCCTGGAGGAGGCGAAGGAAGTATAACGGGCTGTCGCCATATTCGCCGGCGGCGATTTCCATGCCCGAAGGCGCGCGCCGGCGCAGGAGGGCGAGCCCTTCCCAATTCTCGGAGGAGACCGGCTCCTCAAACCAGACGACGTTCGAGGCTCGAAACCGCTCCGCCATCGCGGCCGCCTCCTTGATCTCATAGGCGCCGTTGGCATCGACCATCAGCGCCGCGGCCGCACCAATCGCCTTGCGGGCGGCGGCGACCCGGTGCGGATCGCGGGACGGCTCGCGGCCCACTTTCATTTTGACCGGGGAAATCCCGTCCTCCACCCATCCCGCAAGCTGACGGGCAAGCCGACTTTCGGTATAGCTGGTGAAGCCGCCGCTGCCATAAAGCGTCACCGCGTCCCGCGCCGCTCCCCATAGACCAAGCAGGGGAAGGCCGGCCAATCGCGCGCGGAGATCCCAAAGGGCGACATCCACCGCCGCGACCGCCATCGCCCCCAGCGATCGGCTGCCCGCGTTGCGCAGGTGCCGGTTCATTTCCTGCCAAAGCCTCTCCGTCGCGAACGGATCTCCTCCGATCACAACCGGGCGGAGAAGGTCGTCGATCACCGTCGCGATGGCCCGCGAGCCGAACGTCCAGCCCAGTCCGCGCGCGCGCCCACAGCCGATTTTCACGACGATGAGGCCGGTGTGGTCCCATTTGAGCGTCCCGTCCGATTCGGGGCGGTCCGTCGGCACCCGATAGGAGGCGAGTTCAAGGCGGTCGATCGCAGGTTTGTTCATAAGGGTGATGACGCGCTCGTTTGCCTGGATTTGCCCGCGAGGAGGACCGCGCATTGGATGAGGGCGATGTGGGTGAGCGCCTGGGGAAAATTTCCCGTGAGTCGCCTGCGTTTCAGATCGTATTCCTCGGCCAAGAGGCCGAGATCGTTGGCCAGCGGCAGGACCCGGGCGAAGAGTTTTCGCCCTTCCTCCTTGCGGCCCGCCAGGGCATAATTGGCCGCGAGCCAGAAGCTGCAGGGAAGAAAGGCCGCCTCGGGACTGCGGCGGCCCGTGTGCCGGCGACCGACGATTCCATCCTGCACGAGCTGCGTTTCGATCTGGCGGACGGTGGAACGCATGCGCGGGTCGCGCGCGGACAAGAACCCGACCAGGGGCAGGCGCAGGACACTGGCGTCGACGACATCGGAACCGTAGGATTGGGTGAAGGCGCCGACCTTCGGATTGAAACCGTGGGCCAGCACATCCTGGCGGATGACCCTGCGCAGCCTTTTCCAGCGGGCCAGATCCCCGGAATGGCCCCAGCGTTCGATCGCCTGAACCGTACGGTCCGCCGCCACCCAGGCCATCACCTTGGAATAAGTGAACGGGCGCGGTCGCCCGCGCTCCTCCCATATGCCATGGTCGTTTTTCTGCCAGCAGCGCTCAACGTGCTCGAGCAGTCTCTGCTGCAGCTCCCAGGCGTCGAGATCGACGCGTCGCGCCATGTCCCCGGCCGAGCGGGCCAGATGCAGCGCGTTGATCACCTCGCCGTAGACGTCCAGTTGAAATTGGATCGCCGCGTCGTTGCCGACGCGCACGGGCTGGCTGCCTTCATATCCGTCCAACTCCTCCACGGTCCATTCGGCCAGCCGCCGTTCGCCGTGCACCGAATAAGCCGTCTGAAGCTGGCTCGGATCGCCCGCCACGGCCCGCACGAGCCAGTCGAGCCACGGCGCCGCCTCGCGACCATACCCGGCGGCCAGCAGCGCATCGAAGGCAAAGGCCGCATCACGGAGCCAGCAGTAGCGATAGTCCCAGTTGCTCGAGCCTCCCGGCGTCTCCGGAAGGGAAGCCGTCGGCGATGCGGCGAGGCCGCCGGTGGGAGCGTAGGTGAGGGCCCGGATGACCAGAAGCGACCGGCGAACCGCATCGCGGTGAGGTCCGCGATAACGGGCCGCCCGGTGCCACCGCCGCCACCAGGCGAGCGTGCGTCGACGCGCGGCCGATGGATTTTCGGATTCTTCCGGCCCGAGATGGGCGGGATGCCAGTGCAGGGTGAATACGAGCCGCTGCCCGGCCTTCAGAGTGAATGAGGCGCGAATGTCGGCGCCGTCGACCTCCACCGGGACCGGCGAGCGCAGCACGAGCATTTCGCTGCCGGCCTGCATTCGCACGCTCCCTCTCGATCGATGCAGCCACGGACGAATTTGCCCGTAGCCGAAGGCGGCGACCAGCCGCATCCTCATGCGCACTTCTCCCTTGAGGCCCGCCAACTCCCGCACGATCCAGCCATGGACGCGCCGGGCCGGCATGAAGTCGGTTGATCGCACGCGGCCGCCCGCAGCGTCGAATTCGGATTCCAGGACGAGCGAGTCACGCAGGTAACGCCGCGAGGTCGCCATCGGATTTTCCTCCGGGCCGATCTGCCAGTGTCCGTTCTCCCCGCGTCCGACCAGGGCGGCAAGGCACGCGGGGGAATCGAAGATCGGAAAACACAGCCAGTCGATCGATCCGTTCCGGCCCACCAGAGCCGCCGTGTGGGAATCTCCGATGAGGGCATAGTCTTCGATCTTCACCGGGGACTGGATTTTCCCTTGGACCGCGCGGCCGAGCGACTGGTTCCCGTCGGAACCGCGGGGGCGTTTCCCCGGTCCACAGATTCGTTCCCCGAAAGCGCGCAGAAGGCTCCGTTCGCTCGGGGCGAGATCACCATGAGCGACAAACTGAGAATGCTGCGAGGGAAGGGGGAGGGCGGGCGGTTCGCGCGCCTGCGCCAGGACGATGGCAAAGGAGCGCTGGATGCCTCCGCGGCCCGGTCCCTGGAAAAGGAGTTGAAAGCCGCGCTGGACGGAGAGGTGCGCTTCGACAAGGCGACGCGCGCGCTGTATGCGACGGATGGCTCGAACTACCGCCAGGCGCCGATCGGCGTCGTGATCCCCCGGCATATCCAGGACGTGGAGACGGCGATGAAGCTCGCGCGGAAACACGGCGCGCCGGTCCTGAGCCGCGGCGCCGGAACCAGCCTCGCGGGCCAGTGCTGCAACGTCGCCGTCGTTTTGGATTTCTCGAAGTACATGCACCAGGTGCTCGGGATCGACGCGGCCGCCCGCCTCGGCCGCGTGCAGCCGGGCTGCGTCCTCGATCTTTTTCGCGAAACGGCGCACCGGGAGGCGGGACTTTTTTTCGGCCCCGATCCGGCCACCCACAGCCGCTGCACGATCGGCGGCATGCTGGGCAACAACTCCTGCGGCAGCCATTCCCTCCTGAGCAAGAATCACGGCCTGGGCGTGCGCATGAGCGACAACACGCATGCGCTCGACATCCTGCTCTATGACGGCACGCGGATGCGCGTCGGGCCCACCGCGCCGGACCAGCTCGAGGCGAACATTCGCGCCGGCGGCCGGCACGGCGAGATCTATGCGGCCCTGAAATCCCTGGTGGCAAAGTACGGACCCGCCATTCGCGGCCGGTTTCCCAAGCTGGAACGGCGCGTGTCCGGCTATAATCTCGACGACCTGCTTCCGGAAAACGGCTTCAATGTCGCGCGGGCCCTCGTCGGATCGGAATCGACCCTGGTCACGATCGTCGAGGCGACGCTGCACCTCGTTCCCGCCCCGCGGGCCCGCACCGTCACGATGCTGGGATTTCCCGACCTTCCCACGGCCGCGGAATGCGGGTTGGAGGTCCTCAAGTTCCATCCCACGGCCTGCGAGGGCATCGACGAGCTTCTCTTCGAATACGTGAAAAAGAAGGGCGACGAGAGCGCGAGCCTTGCCATCCTGCCCAAGGGTCCGGCCTTTCTCCTCGCGGAATTCGGGGGCGAGTCGCGGGAAGACAGCGATGCCCAGGCCCGGCGGATGATGGACTTCGTGAAGGGTCTGGGCGCCAGGGCCCCCGTCGACATGAAGCTCTACGACGACCCCAAGCAGGAGAAGATGATCTGGGATGTCCGGGAAGGCGGCCTGGGGAGCACCGCCTGGGTTCCGGATCAGCCCGATGCCTGGCCGGGCTGGGAGGATTCGGCCGTGCCCGTGGACGCCGTGCCGCAATATCTGCGCGAGCTGCGGGAGCTCTTCCGGAGTTACGGATACAATCCCTCGCTCTACGGCCACATGGGCCAGGGCTGCATCCATTGCCGGTCGCAGTTCGACCTCTACAGTGCCGCGGGAATTGAAAAATACCGGCGCTTCATGGATGAGGCCGTGAAGCTGGTGATGAAATTCGGCGGTGTTGCCTCGGGCGAGCACGGTGACGGACAGGCCCGCGGACAGTATCTGCCGCAGATGTTCGGTCCGGAACTTTTTGAGGCCTTTCGCGAATTCAAGCGCATCTGGGATCCGGGTGAGCGAATGAATCCCGGGAAAGTCGTCCGTCTCACCGAACCAGCCTATGGCATCACGGATCATCTGCGGCTCGGGCCGGATTATGCGCCGCCGCAGCCGGCCACGCATTTCAGCTACGCGGATGACCACCACAGTTTTGGCCGGGCCACGCTCCGCTGCGTCGGCGTCGGCGCCTGCCGCCGGGCCGGCGGCGGGACCATGTGCCCGTCGTACATGGTCACCCGCGAGGAAAGGGACAGCACCCGCGGGCGCGCGCGGATGCTTTTCGAAATGATGAACGGCGAGGTCATCGACGACGGCTGGCGGAGCCGCGAGGTCAAGGACGCGCTCGACCTGTGTTTCTCCTGCAAAGGCTGCAAGGGCGACTGCCCGGTCAACGTGGACATGGCCACCTACAAGGCGGAATTTCTCAGCCACTACTACGAAAAGCGGCTCCGGCCGCGGCATGCCTACGCCTTCGGCTTCATCCACGATTGGGCCCGCCTCGCGTCACCGGTCGCGGGCGTGGCCAATTTTTTCACCCAGACCCCCGGCCTGAGCGCCGTCGCGAAATTCGTGGCCGGCGTCCATCCGCGTCGCCGCATCCCGCCGTTCGCCCCGTGCTCGTTCCGCCGGCACTTTCGGGACCGCGCGGTCGCCCATCCCGGCGGCCCGCCGGTCGTGCTTTTTCCCGACACGTTCAACGACTATTTCCGTCCCGAGATCGCGCGCGCCGCGGTCGCGGTCCTGGAGGACGCGGGCTTCCGCGTCGAAGTGCCGCGGGCCGAGGTCTGCTGCGGCCGGCCGCTGTACGACTACGGATTCCTCGGCGTCGCGAAGCGCCTGTGGCGGCGCAACCTCGAGATCCTCCGGCCCTATTATCGCGCCTCCGTGCCCATGGTGGTGCTCGAACCGAGCTGCTGGTCGGCGTTCAAGGACGAGTTGCGCAACCTGATGCCCGGCGACGAGGACGCCAAACGACTTTCGGAGAACACCCACACCTTGAGCGATTTTCTCCGGCGGAAGGCTCCCCACTACCACCGGCCTCTGGCGCGCCGCGCCATGATTCACGGACATTGTCACCAAAAGGCGCTCGATACGCTCAACGACAAGGAATTTGGCAGCCTTTTCGCCGAGAAGGAAATTCTCGGCAAGATGGGCGTCGAGCACCGCGACCCGCCGACGGGTTGTTGCGGCATGGCCGGGGCCTTCGGCTATGAAAAGGAGAACGATCACTACGCGGTCGGCGTCGCGGCGGGTGAGCGGGTCCTGCTGCCCGAGGTCCGCAAGCTGCCCGCGGACGACTTGCTGATCGCCGACGGCTTCAGTTGCCAGCAGCAGATCGAACAGCAGACCGGGCGCCGTGCTCTGCATCTGGCCGAGGTGCTGCAAATGGCGATTCCCCCGCCCGAACGCGACGGGAGGCGCGCGTGACGCCGCTCCGCTCAGGAACTGTTGTCATGATCACCGGCGCTTCCGGCGGCGTCGGGCGTGCCACCGCCCGGCTTCTCGCCCGCCGCGGTGCGCGCCTGGGGCTGCTCGCCCGCGGGCGCGATGGCCTCGAGGGCGCGCGCAAGGAGGTCGAAGCCGCCGGCGGCCAGGCGCTCGTCCTGCCCGCCGACGTCAGCAAGCCGGACGAGGTCGAGGCGGCCGCCGCGCAGTTGGAATCCGCCTTCGGACCGATCGAGCTTTGGATCAACAATGCCATGGTCTCGCTTTACAGTCCGTTCATGGAAATGACGGCGGATGAATTCCGGCATGTGGTCGATGTGACGTTTCTCGGCGTCGTTCATGGCACCCGCGCGGCCCTGCGCCGCATGCAGTCGCGGGATCGCGGCACCATCATCCAGGTCGGCTCCGCCCTGGCGTTCCGCTCGATTCCGCTGCAAAGCGCCTACTGCGCGAGCAAGCATGCCATCAACGGGTTCACCGAGGCCTTGCGCTCGGAATTGATCCACGGCCAGTCCCATGTCCGCCTCAGCACGGTCCACATGCCCGCGCTGAACACGACGCAATTTACCTGGACCCGCAATCGCATGCGCCGGAGGGTCCGGCCCGCCGGCCGCATTTTCCAGCCGGAGCTGGCGGCGCGCGCCATTCTCTTTGTCGCGGAGCATCCGCGGCGCGCGATGGAGGTGGGGCACACCACGGTCGAGGCCGTCCTCGGCGAAAAGATCTTTCCCGGCCTGCTGGATCACTATCTCGCCCGCACGGCCTGGGAAGGAGCCCTCCTGCCCGAGGACGACGACCCCGATCGCCCGGACAATTTCTGGCAGCCCGTGTCCGGCGACAAAGGCTGTCACGGCGCATTCGGATCGATGGCGCACCGGTTCAGCGTCCAGCTCTGGGCCACCGAGCATCGCATCGCCCTCGTGGCTGCGGCGGCGGTCGTCGCTGCGGCGGCGGTTGCCCTGTGCCTGTCCCATTCCGGCTGGGCAGGCCAGGGATGACGTCCCTCGATGAAGACGAAACTCCTCAGCGACATTGCGGGCCGGCGCGAATGGGCGCTGGTCTTCGATTTCGGCGATGAGGCGATGGCCGGACTGAAACGCTTCGCCGAGACAGAGCGCCTGACCGCGGCGCATTTCACCGGCATTGGGGCATTTTCCCACGTCAAGGTCGCGTGGTTCGACTTCGAGGCCCGAACCTACCGTCCGATCAAGATCGGGGAGCAGGTGGAGGTCGTCAGCCTGATCGGCGACATCGCGGAAGCCGACGGGAAACCCTCCGTACACGTGCACCTTTGCGTCGCCAGGAAGGATGGCACGGCCCACGGCGGACATTTGCAGGAAGGCCGGGTTCGTCCGACGCTCGAGGTGATCCTGATCGAATCGCCGGCCCATCTCCGGAAGACGTTCCGTCCCGAGTTCGGCCTGGCGCTGATCGACCTCGATCGATCGTCGTGAGCGGGTCGGACCGACGGGACTTCGAGTCCTCGCGCGGTCGCGTCGTCGTATCCGCCACCCCCCGCAATGCCGGGTCTGTCCCCTTTGCATCTTGCCTGTGGCCAATCGGAGGATGCCTGCGAGTCTCACGAATGGGCACGAATCGGGCCAACGGCGGGTGGGGCCTCCGCGACGGAGCATCGGCAACCAGTCGGCGATTTCAGGTCGCATGATGAGTGAGGACTCGCGCAATTCGTGGGCAACGGGCTGGGCGGATCGATGCCGGCACGAATCGATGACCCACGAAGACACAGAGATTCCGATCGAGGGTTGCGCGGCCCGCTCGTTCGTCGCTCCTCGATGCCCGCTATTTTTGCGGGCGACATCGGCGAACGATCCGTGGCCGGCGCAGTTCGCGACAGAGACAAGCCATTTCGCGTCACCGGCGGGTTGCCATGCGCCGCGTTCGCCGCCTAGCTGCCGGGAAGAGCCATGCCGCTGCGTCGCAAAAAGATCTTTTTCCATCCGCCGGCGGCCTCACGGACGATCTACGTGCGGCGTGGCTACAATCGGGTGCTGGCCGAGGAGTTCGAGGCCCTGAAGCGAAAACGCCTGGAGCTGGTGCAGGACAAGGTGGAGGCCCACAGCCAGGGCGATCTGCGCGAGAACTTCGGCTTCAAGGCGGCCAAGGACGCGATCCGTGCGGTCGACCGGAAGATGACGGCGCTCGACCGCTTCTTCGCGCGCAACGTCTTTATCGAGGTCGACCCCGCCACGTGGCTCACGAAGCCGACCACCACGCTCCAGCTCGGCCACGTGACCACGATCGAGAAGCAGGACGTCGGGGCGAAGCTCACGCACCGGTTCACCTTTCTCGTGGCCACGCACGGCGAGACGGCGACCGACCCTGAGACGGGCATCGAGTGCCTGCCGCACGATTCCCCGTTGGCGGCGGCCCTGCTGGGCCTCGCGGCCGGGACGCAGACGCAGGTCCGTCTTCCCGCGGGCGAAGCGGTCCTGAAAATCCTTTCGATCCGCAACCCCACCCAGGTCGAACTCGACCGGCTCCTGGCCGACCTCAAGGCGCCGGAGATCGACGACGACGGGGAGTGACCCACCCGGACCGGTCGCCCGGCGCCATGCGCTGCCGCTATTCCGCGCGGGCAGCCGGGTTCGGCAGCATGCGCGCGCGCACGGAGGCGATGAGGTCGTCGTAGCCGCCGAGGAACTGTTGCAGCGTGTGAACGGTCGCGCCGTAGCGGATGAACTCCGCGGGCTGCATGCCATCCTCGTCGTGGGCGCGGATGAAATCGTGGAATTTCGCGCGCAACTCGGCGAGGATCGCACCGTCGACGGGCTCGTCCAGGGTCGGCCGTGCCTCGGTGGCGGAGACGTTGAACTTCGTCCACCAGGAATAGGGCACCGTCTGCAACACGTCGCGGCCGATGATCTGCGACCAGTGGCCCTCGTGCCGGTAGGCGGCGGCGAGCAGCGTGCCGGGCAGGTCGCGCGCGCGGAAGATGCGATGAGCGTGTTTGAAGACCGCGATGCCCGCCCAGTCGAGCAAGCCGGGCGTGGTTGCGATGTTCCGCGCGGCGGCGATGCATTTCAGGTGATCGTCGACGCGACCGATCATGAGCGTGATGTAAGGCCGGATGGCGCCGGCATCGAGACCGGCGGCGCGGGCGCGCTCGAGGCCGCGGGCGATGGCGTTCGAGGCGGCGACGGCCTGGGCGACGGAAAAGCTCACGGTCGCGTTGATGCGGATGCCGCGGGCGGTCATGGCCTCGATGGCCGCGAGACCGGTGGCGGTGGCGGGGGCCTTGATGGCGATGTTGGGCGCGAGCGCGGCGAGTCGCACGGCTTGCGCGACCATGCGGTCCTGGTCCGGATAAAACTTCGGATTTACCTGCACGGAAAGGAATCCCTTCGCGCCGCTGGTGGCATCATAAACGGGACGGAGCTGCGCGGCGGACTGGAGCGCGAGCGCGTGGATAAGCTGCCAGGCAAGGTCGTCCTCGGTCGCGTGCGGGTGCTCCGCGATCAGCCGGTCGAGGATCGGCAGGCAGAGGTCGGGCCGGGCCTTGACGGCCTGCGCCACAATCACGGGATTCGAGGTGCCGCCCACCGCGCCGAGCGAGACGGCTTCGCCGAGCTCGGCGGGCACGCCGGAGTCGTTCCACCAATCGGCGCCGAGCGCGGTCATCTGGGACATGCGGGCGATGTTCATGGCCGGGATTTCCTCACACGCCGGCGTGCGAGCGGACGTATTCGCGCGCGGCGCGGGCTTTCGGCAGGGCCGGGACTTTCGCCGGATCCTCCTCGGCCTCGGCGACGAGCCAGCCGCGATAGTCGGCGGCGGCGAGGACGCGGAAGATCGCCGGAAAATCCACCGCGCCATCGCCGGGAATCGAGAACACGCCTTCCGCCACGGCGCGATAAAACGACCAGTGCTCCCGCCGCACACGTTCGACCACGCCGGGACGCGCGCTCTTGAGATGCACGTGTGCGATGCGCGCGGCGTGGCGCTTGGCGACGGCGACCGGATCGATGCCGGCGAACGCCAGGTGCCCCGGATCGAGCACCAGCCCGATCCCCGGAACGGCGGCGAGCAGGCGCTCGAGTTCCGCTTCGCCCTGGATCACGGTGCCCATGTGATGGTGGTAAACGACCTTCATCTCCTCGTCGGCCGCGATGGCGGCGAAACGTTGCAGGCCGTCGGCGAGTCGCGCCCACTCGGATTGGGAGAGCTGCGGACGGTCGCCGAAGCGGAGCGCGGTGTCACGGGCGCCGTGAATGCTGCGGGTGCATTCGGCGACGATCGCAACCCGGGCGCCGAGAGTTTTCAGAAGATCGAGGTGCCCGCGAAAGGATGTTTCCTCGGCGGCATGGTCGCGCGAGGCGAGGAACGTGCTGTGCCAGCCGCTGACGAGGCGAAGGTGATGGCGGCTGAGCGAGCCGGCGAGCGCGGCGGGCGTGCGCGGGTAGGCGTGGCCCAGTTCGGTGCCGGCGTAGCCGGCGGCGCGGATCTCGCCGAGGATCGTGTCGAGCGGCACGTCGCCGGCAAGGTCGGCGAAGTCGTCGTTGCTCCAGATGATCGGATTCGCGCCGACCAGGCAGTCGCGATGGAGCTGAACGACGGAAGGCGGATTGGCCGGGGTGGAGGACATCGGATCAGTAATAGTGGCGCTGCCTTTTCCTGGCGCGGTCATGGGCGCGGCGGGCGGCGATGACGCCCGGGACGCCCGACGTGGCGGAGACCGGCACGTCCCACCACGAGTAGCCGGGCAGGCGCTCCCCGGCGAGCACAGGTACGTGGATCAGCACGACGCCCTTCGCTTTTTTCGCGATGGCGAGTGCGGCGCGCAACTCCGCGGGCGTGGTGGCGTGCAACGAGGCGGCGCCGAGGCTCACGGCGTTTTGCGCGAAATCGACCGCGACGAATTTTCCGGTCAGCCGGCGCCCGGATGCGGCGCGGCGGCGGAATTCGTTGCCGAAACTGCGGCCGCCGCTGGCGCATTGGAGGCCGTGGATGCAGCCGAAGCCGTGGTTGTCGGCGAGGACGAGCGTGAGCTTCAGCCCCTCCTGCACGGCGGTGACGATCTCGGTGTGCAGCATCAGGTAGCTGCCGTCGCCGAGGAAGGCGTAGACCTCGCGCCCGGGAGCGGCGAGCTTCACGCCGAGCGCGCCGGCGATCTCGTAGCCCATGCACGAGTAGCCGTATTCCGAGTGGTAGTCGTTCGGCGCGTGCGAACGCCAGAGCTGGTGAATGTCGCCGGGAATGCCACCGGAGGCGTGCACGACCGTGCCGGTCGCACCGCAGGCGCGGTTGAGTTCATCGATCACCTGCGCCTGCGTGACCGGCACGCCGCGCTTCGCGCTGACGAGCCGGAGGCGCGTCGCCGACCAGGATTCGCGGGCGCGGCGGACCGCGGCGCGATGCGCGGCGGGCGCGCGCCAGCTGGCGAGGGCGCGCGTGAGCTGGAGCAGAACGGCGCGGGCGTCGCCGACGAGCGGGAGTGCGCCGTGCTTGTGGGCGTCGCCGGCGTTGATGTTGAGGCCGACAAAGCGGACGCGCGGGTGCTGGAACTGCGTCTTCGATGCGGTCGTGAAGTCGCTCAGCCGCGTGCCGATGCAGAAGACGAGATCGGCCTCGCGCGCGAGGGCGTTGGCGGCGGCGGTGCCGGTGACGCCGACCGCGCCGAGGCAGGCTTCGTGCGCGTCGAGGATCGCGCCCTTGCCGGCTTGCGTCACGGCGACGGGAATGCCCGCGCGGGCGGCGAAGTCGGCGAGCGCGGCGGTCGCATCGCTGTAGTGAACGCCGCCCCCGGCGACGATCAACGGCCGCCGCGCCGCGCGGAGGAGGGCGACGGCCTCGCGGAGGCGTTCGCGGGAACAGCGGGGACGCTCGATCTCGTAGACGCGTTTGGCGAAGAAGGGCCGCGGGAACTCGCCGCTCTCGGCCTGCACGTCCTCGGGCAGGGCAATCGTGACGGCGCCGGTCTCGGCGGGGTCGGCCAGGATGCGCATCGCCTCGGGCAGCGCGGTGAGGAGTTGCTCGGGCCGGTTGATCCGGTCCCAATAGCGCGAGACGGGACGGAAGCAGTCGTTGACGCTGATGTCCTGGCTGGCGGGGTTTTCGAGCTGCTGGAGGACGGGCGCGGGGCGGCGGCTGGCGAAGAAGTCGCCGGGCAGGAGCAGGACGGGCAGGCGGTTGATGGTGGCGCCGGCGGCGCCGGTGATCATGTTCGTCGCGCCGGGGCCGATGGAACTGGTGCAGGCGAACGTGCCGAGGCGCTGCCGGGCCTTGGCGAAGGCGACGGCGGCGTGGACCATCGCCTGCTCGTTTTTCGCCTGATAGTAGGGGAGCGCGCGACCGCCGTGTTCCTCGAGCGCCTGGCCGAAGCCGGTGACATTGCCGTGGCCGAAGATGCCCCAGACGCCGTGGATGAGGCGGTGCTCGACGCCATCGCGGCGGACGTATTGGCGCTGGAGGAATTGCACCAGCGCGGCAGCCATGCTGAGGGTGATGGTGTCCTTCATGCGAAACCCGGAGGAGGATCGGCGGGCCCCCAGCCCTGCTGCGCGGGATCGAGCGTCCACCGGTGCTCCGGCGCGAACGTGAAGCCGGTGTAGGGGTTGCCCGGCAGGTGGCGGATCAACCAGAGATAATACATGCCGTAACCCGGCGCGGCGACCTGCGCGTGATCGAATCCGGGTGAAATGAACAACGTGTCGCAATGACGGACCTTGTGGATCGCGCCGCCGTTTTCCGCATGACCGTAGCCGTCCGGATGGCTGAAACGATAATGATAGATTTCCGGCTGGTCGTGATGGTGCGGCGGGTAGCTCGACCAGCGGCCGGCGTAGTTGACGACCTCGCCGACGACGAGGTTGGAGTCGGGCCGGGTCGCGCGGTCGAAGATCAGGCGCACCTCGCGCAGGCAGGCGTTCTGGACGAGGCCGGCGCCGCGGTATTCCGATTGGAGGTCGGCGGGAGTGAAGACGCGCGGCGCGAACGCGGCGGCATTGTCGGTGCGTACGATCGCCCACTCGGTGTCCGCATGGTGCTCGATCGCGACCGCGGTGTCGCGGGCCACGTGAAGCGCGGTCGGCGCCTCGTCAAAGACGCTGTGGCGTTGCGCGCGGACTCCTTGCCCGCCGGACGCGATGGTCGCGTCGCCCTCCAGCAGCACCCAGGCCGATTCCTTGGGACTGCTTTCCGAGACGGACTGACCGGCGGGACAGCGCCGGATGCCGAAATCCATGCCCGTGTCGTAGCCGGCGGGCGGCGCCGACACGCCCGCGCGGGCGATGGGACTGTAGCCCGGGGAGAAGCCCGGCCGAGGGCCGGAATGAACGGCGGACGCAGGCGGCATGATTCGAAGAGCAAAAATTGCCGACGGGAGCCCGCGCGCGAGAGCCGCCGTGGTTTAGCGTAGAAATCAGCGCATCCCGGAAGGCATGGACTCCGGGAAAGGCCTGGCGTTGAAACTTTGGGCGGATCGCCCCGCCGATTCCCGATGCATCGATGCCATTCAATACCGCTGCGATCGGGCCGGGTGGCCATCCCGTGCGGTCACGATCCGGGAAAGGGAGGAGCCGCCAAAGCCGGAACGAGGCAATAGGTGGGCGTCGGTTTCCGTACCGGCGCCTCTGTCGCCGATGCGGAAATCGGCGACCACCACAGGGCCGGCCGATTCCGGGGGGCAAAACGCCGCGCCTCGGCCGACGCCGGGAGGATTTACGCTAAACCCATCGGGTTCTCGCCAAGACGGTTGACCGCCGGGGAAGGTGGGATGAACTCGTCGTACCCCGGCGCTTTCGTGGGCCCTCCCGCATGCGTGTCATCTCTTTCGTGTTGTTCGCCTTTCTCGCCGCCGCCCCGGCGATGGCCGCGGTCGATCCGCTGGCGACGCTGCGCCCCGGGCATCCGCGGCTGCTCTTCACGAGGGAGAGCATCGCGGCGGCGATCGCGGCGGCGCGGACCGATCCGCAGCGCGCGAAGCTCCACGCGCAGGTCGTCCGCTTGGCGGAGGAATACCTGCAGGCGCCTCCGATCGCGCACGTGCTGGTCGGCCCGCGGATGCTCGCGCAATCGCGCCGGGCGCTCGCCGAGGTCACGGTTTGCGGCATGGCCTGGGAACTGACCGGCGACGGCCGTTTCGCGGACCACGCCCGCGACGTGATGCTGACGGCGGCGGCCTTTCCCGACTGGAATCCCTCGCATTTTCTCGACGTGGCCGAGATGGCCACCGCGCTCGGGCTCGGCTACGACTGGCTCCACGACCGGCTGACCCCGGCGGAGCGCGCGACGATCGAGCATGCGCTCCTCGAAAAAGCGCTGGCGTTTGCTCCGCGGGCCTATGCGCGTGCCGATCCGGACCGCGAGTCCTTTCCGTTCGTCAAGGGCAACCTGACGAACAACTGGAACCAGGTCTGCAACGGCGGGTTCGTGATCGCCGCGCTCGCGATCGCGGAGGATGAGCCGGAGCGGGCGCGCACGGTGATCGCCGGCCTGCGCGAGACGCTGCCGCAGGCGATGGCCGCCTACAGTCCGGATGGCGCCTATCCGGAAGGGCCGATTTATTGGGGCTACGGCACCTGGTTCAACGTCCTGCTGCTCTCCGCCCTCGACACGGCGCTGGGCAACGATTTCGGCCTGGGCGCCCAGCGGGGATTCGACCGCACCGCGCTGTTCCGCCTGTATGTCCAGAGTCCGACCGGGCTCGTGTTCAACTTCGCGGACTGCGACGCGACGATCCCGTTCGACCCGACCCTGACCTGGCTCGCGCAGCGCTACCACGAGCCGGCGGTCGAGGCGCAGAGCCGAAAATTGCTCGCATCCGATCTGGCGGGCGCGCCCGACCCCGGTGACCGGTTCTTCGCGACAAACGTGGTGTGGTTTCCGCAGGCGGCGACCGCGACCGGGCCGCTGCCGCTCGACATGAACTTTGGCGGGCCGAGCAAGATCGCGCTGTTTCGCAGCGCGTGGGACGACCCGCGTGCGCTCTGGACCGGGCTGAAGGCCGGCAGCGACAGCGTGAACCACGGGCACCTCGATCTCGGTTCCTTCATGCTCGACGCCGACGGCGAGCGCTGGGCCGTGGACCTCGGGCCCGACGACTACAACCTGCCCGGCTACTGGGACCGGGCGACGGCCGGCAGCCCGCGCTGGCGGTATTTCCGGTTGAACAACCGCAGCCACAACACGCTCACGCCCGCCGACGCGCTCCAGCTTCCGCAGGCCGACGCGCCGGTGGTCGCGTTTGGCTCGACGCCGGCGCGGGCGTTCGCCGTGGCGGACCTCACGCCGGCCTACCCGGAATATGCGCGCCGGTTCCGGCGCGGCCTTGCCCTGCTGGATCGGGCGCGGGTGCTCGTGCAGGATGACGTCGATGGCGTCAAACCCGGGACGACGCTGACCTGGCGGATGCTGACCGAAGCAAAGGTGGCGCCTGATGGCCGGCGCGCGACACTCACGCAGCACGGCCGGGAACTGCGGATGGAAATTCTCGCTCCGGCGGGAGCGCGGTTCGCGACGCGGCCGGCCACGCCGCCGACGGCGGCCGAGGCGCAGAACAAGGGAGTCACCGAAATCACTTTCGAGGTGACGCCCGCGGGCGCGGACCGGGGCGGGATTCGCCTGGCGGTGCTGTTGACGCCGGTGGGCGCGAAGTGGCCGACACTGCCGCCACCGCCGCTGACGCCGCTGGACGACTGGAAATGAAACCCGCTGCTCCCGGGTATTCGATTTCGCCGCGGTGGGCGGCATGACTTCGCCGCACGACGGGGCGCCGTGGCCGGTCGAAGCCGGACCCCCATTTCGCCATTTATGAAGACATCCCTCCTGCGAATGTTCAGCCGCGTCGCGGTCCTGTTCGGTTTCGCGTTCGCGCCGCGCCTGCCGGCGACCGAGCCGCCGGCGCTGGTCGTCGTGATCAGCATCGACCAGTTTCGCGCCGATTATCTGGAGCGTTTTCGCGCTCATTTCAGCGCCGGCGGGTTCAACCTGCTGCTCGAGCACGGCGCCGACTTCGTCGACTGCCATTTCAAGCATTCCGAAACGAAGACCGCGCCGGGGCACGCGGTCATGCTCACGGGCGTCCACGCGGACCTGAACGGCATCATCGCGAACGACTGGATCGACCGCGACACGATGAAGCTGATTTCCGCCGTCGGCGATCCGAGCGTGCGGGCCCTCGGCCTGCCGCCGCGACAGGCGGAAAGCCCGGGCGGAGTGGACGACCCCTACCTGCCGCGTTCACCCATCAACCTGCTCGTCACGACGGTGGGGGACGAACTCAAGCTCGATCGCGGCGGCCGGCCAAAGGTGATCGGGATTTCACACAAGCATCGGGCGGCGATCCTGATGAGCGGGAAAATGGCGGACGCCGCCTATTTCATGGAGCTGGGCCGCATGATCACCTCGACCTATTACATGCCCCGCCTCCCGGGCTGGGTGGAGCAGTGGAACGCGGCGGGCAAGGTGGACGCGTATTTCGGAAAGACCTGGGACCGGCTGCTGCCGCCGGCGGACTACGCGGTGCAGGGACCGGACGACGCACCGGGCGAGGATGGCGCGGCCGGACATCTCGGGCGCACCTTCCCGAAGACGATCACGGGCGGCGCGCCGGGCCCGGGGCCGGCGTTCTACGATGCGTTCGAGAACACGCCGTTCGCGAACGACGTCCTGGAGGATTTTGCCGAAAACGCGATCGCGCGCGAGAATCTCGGCGGGCGCGCGGACGTGACCGATCTGCTCTGCCTCAGTTTTTCCGCGAACGACCATGCCGGTCATCTCTACGGGCCGGACAGCCATGAAGTGATGGACATGGTGCTGCGCACCGACCTGACGCTGGAACATTTCTTCAGGTTTCTCGATCAGCGGATCGGGCTGCGGCGCTGCCTGATCGTGCTCACGGCCGACCACGGCGTCTCGCCGATGCCCGAGCGGATCCACGCGCTCCGGCCCGAGGTGCCGGCGGGGCGGATCGACGGGAACCGCCTCGTGGCGGCGGGCGAAACGGCGCTGGATCGGGCGTTCGGGCCGCTCGCGAACGGCGGACACTGGCTCGTGCGCGACGACGCATGGCTGCTGTTCCTGCCCGCGGCGTTGAAGGAGAAGGGCGTCGCGTCCGCGGCGGCGCAGGACGTGGTGCGCACGGCGGTGCTGAAGCTGGATTTCGTGCAGGCGGCCTATACGCGCGAGCAGTTGGAAAAGGGCGAGGTCAGCGACGCGCCCGGCCGGGCGGCGCTGCTCAGCTTCAATCGCGCGCGCAGCGGGGATGTGTTCTATCAGTCGAAGCCGTATTTCTTCAGCCGCGCCACCGGCTCGAATCACGGCACGCCTTACAACTACGACACGCACGTGCCGCTCGTCTGGTTCGGCGCGGGCATCGCCGCCGGCATACACCCCGAGCCGGTCGCGCCCGAGGATCTGGCGCCGACGCTCGCGCACCTGCTGGGTTTGCCCGCGCCGCCGCTGAGCATGGGCCGGGTGCTGTTCTGAACCCGGGAACGCGCCTCCCGCGCCGGCCGCGGGCGGAATTCCCGATGCGACGGTTGGCATCGCATTCATCGGACGGCGCCGGGCCGAAGACCGCGCGTGCCGCCGACAAATTCGTCGCGGCAGTTTACGTTATAATTTGGACGGCCTTGCGTGAGCGCGGCAATCGGCGGATTGAATCGCGCGCCCCGAGATTCATGCCCCGCCGTTTCCGATTCTCTCTGGATCATGCGCCCGATGCGGCATCCTGCCGTGAATCCCGCGGCCCCCGTTAGCGCAGGACAGCTTCCGCCCCACTCCGATCACCGACCGCTCCACCCCATGCACCATTCAAGAAACTCGGCCCTCGTCGCAGCGATCCTGTCGACTCTCGGTTTCGTCACCGCCCACGCCCAAACGGTCGTCGCCGGCAATCCGGCCACCGACAATGTCGTGGTCCTGGACCCTTTCCAGGTGAACACCGCCAACGACTACGGCTACCGCAAGCTCACCTCGATCACGACCTCGCGCATCGGGGTCTCGATCACCGAGGCGCCGCAGGCGATCGAGATCATCTCGGGGGAAATGCTGCACGACTTCGACCTCAGCTCGATTCGCGATGCGTTCAACTATTCGTCGAGCATCACGAAAAATTCCCAGGAGGTGCTGCAGAGCGGATCCTACAAGCTGCGCGGGTTCCAGTTGCCGACCTTCATCAACGGCATGGCCCAGCCTCCGGGGCCGAGCAATCCCGGCTACATCTCCGACGACAACGTCGAGCGCATCGAGATCGCGAAGGGCCCGGTCGGCCTGTTCTTCGGCAACAGCGCGCCCAACGGCGTGGCCAACATCATCACGAAGCGCCCGGAGATGATCGATCGCACGACGGTCTCCCTGAGCGGCGGCTCCTACGGCTATGAGAAGGCGGTGCTGGACACCCAGGCGGTCGTCAACCGGGACCTCGGCATCGCCTATCGCATGATCGTGTCGGGCGACGCCAGCCACACACGGCTCGACCAGGACACCGGTTACAACATGGTGGCGGGTTCCGTCGTCGTGAAGCCGAACAACAAGATTCGCTTCGAGGCGGAATTCGACGCGACCAATTTCCAGCAGAACTACGCGGCCAACAACGCGTGGAATTTCGCGGTCAACCCGCTGTACTATCAGGATGTCACGAATCCCGACCGCCAGATGCTGAATTACATCAAGACCAAGTATGGCGCCGTGGACGACGCGGCCGCGCTCGCCGTGATCAGCTCGCGCTGGGGTGCCACCGGCCCGACGAGCTTCCTGAACAACTGGACCGCCGACTACTTCGGGGCCTACGGCAAGATCGCGTATCCGCAATCCGGCACGACGATCCCGTGGAACGCCATCTCGCCGCTGGGCGACAAGTTCACCGGCGCCGGTCCGGAGTCCAACGACGACGGCACGACGTATCTCGCCGACGCCAGCCTGGTGATCACACCGTTCGACAAGACGGCGATCGAGTATCACTGGATCCACAGCTCCAATCGCGAGAATTTCGCCCGCCAGTTGTTCGGCTACAACTCCGGACCGCTCGATGCGGAGGGTCATGTCGCGTCGCTTACGGTCGGCGCGGACGTGCGGCAGCGCAATACGGACGGGGACGCGCAGCAGCTCGACTTCTCGCAGGAGGTGGATGCGGCGAACATCCGCCACCGCATCGTGGCCGGCCTGGAATGGACCCGCAACCGCGACACGACCATTCGTGCGGCCATCGATCCTTCGAAGGCGCCGACGCGCACCAAGCCGGACGGCACCACGACGACGGGACTCGCCACCACCAACTTCTACGATCCCTGGACGCAGCCGCTTTATTCGTTGAACACGACCGTGGCCGGCCCGCTCCTCGGCGCGCCCGGCATCCCCAACGAATACCAGTCCTGGTATGCGAGCTACCGGGCGACCGCCCTCAACGACAAGCTGAACCTGCTGGCCGGCGTGCGGAGCGTGAAGCAGCTTACCTCCAATTCCACGGCGTATGGAGACAGCGAATTGACGAAGACCTTCGGGGCGATCGGCCAGGTGGCGCCGGGGGTTTATCTTTTCGGTTCGTACAACACAGACTTCGTTTTTTCGCAGGGCTATACGGTCAACGACGCCTCCGGCCTGCCGATTGCGGGCGAAGGCGTCCCGCTCGGGCCGGAAACCGGAAAAGGGCTCGAGGGAGGCCTCAAGCTCACGCTGCTGGACGACAAGATCACCGGCACCATTTCATATTTCCGGATCGAGCGCAACGGGGTGGCCGCGAGCGATGTGGCCAAGAACATCAGCGACCCGCGCAACAACGACGCCAATCCGAACAACGACGTGCGCTGGAACCTGAACGGCGGCCTGCAACGGACGGCCGGCATTGATGGCGACCTGGTCTGGACCCCGAATCACACCCTCCAGTTTCTCGGCAATTTCACCTACATGTCCGAGGCGGAGATCGTTTCCGATCCTTCGATCAACACCGTGAACATCGGGGTGAGCGAGAACAACGCGCGGCTCTACGACAAGGAGTTCAATCACCGCCTGGCGAAGTCCCCCGTCTTCGCCGCCAACCTGGTCGGCAAATATTATTTCACCCGCGACGCGCTGAAGGGCGCCTATGTCGGCGGCGCCATCCGCTATACGGGAAAATACCTCCTGTCAGACAACTTCAGCTACGACATCTATATCCTCGCGGAGACGAAGTTCGACGCCTTCGCCGGCTACACCACGAATTTCTGGAAAATCCCGACGACGTTCCAGATCAACCTGCAGAACATCGGCAACAAGATCAACGACTTCACGCAGGACGACGGGTTCGTGGTGCGGGGCCGCATCTCCATGCAGTTCTGAGCCGCCACAATCCCCGGGAACCGCGAATGGACACGATGGCACGCGAACGAACATGCGACGCCGGAACGCCGCCGGCCGGGTCGGGGAGAGACGGCTTGATCCGGGGGCCAGGAGCATTGCCCGGGTTCTCCGGATTCGCGTCGATTCAAGTCCATGCGTGGTGCCCTCCGGCATGAATCCGGCCGCTGCCCCGGCCTGACATGATGACGGGCGCAGCGCCGTGAGTCGGAACGCCGGCGGTGCGCGCGGGAAGCCACGCCGCCTTTTATCTTCTGGCGCCCCGGGCACGCGGTCCTAAAACGCCGTGAAGCGCATCCGCTTTCGCGCGCCGTCCCTTTTCCTCCGCGATGTCCGCTCCGGTCCCCTGCGCTCCCCCGCTCGCGCTGCTCTCCTCCCGCGTTTCGGGCTACGACCTCGCGATCCTCGGGGCCTATCTCCTGTTCCTCGCGTCGATGGGCGCGATCTTCCGGCGGTTCAACCGGGGCAGCGAGGACTACTTTGCCGGCGGCCACCGCCAGACCTGGTGGCTGCTCGGCGCCAGCTCGTTCATCTCGAATTTCAGTTGCTGGACGTTCACGGGCGCGGCCGGCATCGCCTACACCTACGGACTGCTGATCTTCGGCGTGTACGGCACCGATGTGCTTGGGTTCTGCGTCTCCTACGCGTGGTTTGCGCCGCGGTTCCGGCAGTTGCGCATGGTCACGGCGATGGATGCGTTCCGCCTGCGCTTCGGGCGCTTCAACGAGCAGTTCTTCACCTGGATCGGCTTCATTCGCTCGCTCGGTTTCGCCGCGGTGTGGCTGATCGGGCTCTCGATCATCCTGTCCACGGCCTTCGCCTTTCCACCGGTGCCGGTGATCCTCGCCACGGGCGCCGTGGTCGTCGTGATCGCGCTCGTGGGCGGGAACTGGGCGGTGGCCGCCAGCGACTTCATTCAACTGCTCGTGCTGATGAGCATCACGCTCGTCGCGGGCGTGCTCACGCTGGTCAAGATCGGCGGCGTCGGCGCATTCCTGCACCAGATCCCGGCGGATCACTTTCAGGTGCTGCGGCCGGCGGGCTCGATTCCCTACGACTGGCTCTACCTGGCCACCGCGCTCTTCCTGGCGATTTACGACCGCAACGACATCCAGCGCGCCTCCAAGTACATCCCGGCGAAGGACTCACGGCACGCCCGCCGCTCGGCGCTCGTGCCGCTGGTCGGCTATATCGTGATGCCGGTGTTCTGGTTCATCCCGCCGCTGGCCGCGTTCACCCTCGCGCCGCATCTGCTGGAGCAGAAACTGATGAACAACCCCGCCGAGGCCTCGTATATCGCCGTCTGCCTCGCGGTGCTGCCGCGCGGGATGATCGGGCTGCTGATCGCCGCGATGTTCTCGGCGACGATCGCGAGCATGGACGTGGCGTTGAACAAGAACGCCGGCTTTTTCGTGAAAAACTTCTACCAGCCCGTCCTGCGCCGCCAGGCGGGCGACCGCGAGCTGCTGCTCGCGGGCGAGATTTCCACCGTGATCTTCGGCGCGCTGATCGTCGCCCTCGCGATGTCGGTCGTCACCGACTCGAAGATTTCGCTCTTCGACGCGTTCCTTTATCTCAACGCCTACCTGGGCCTGCCGCTCAGCATCCCGATGTTCCTCGGCATGCTCGTCAAGCGGGTCCCGCGCTGGGCGGGATGGGGGACGACGCTCTTCGGCGTCGGTGTCACGATCCTGCTCTACGACGTGCTGCCGACGGCATGGGGCCGCGTCGCGGTCGCACCCTGGCTCGGCCCGCGGGTCTATCATTATGCGGCGACGAGCCCGTTCGTGATGACGAACCTGATCGGCGTCCCGCTCGTGATGCTGTTTTTCTGGGGCACGAAGCTGTTTTATCGCGAGCCGGCCGGCTCTGACTACGAACGCGACAGCGCCGAGTTCTTCCGCCGGATGGAGACCCCCGTCGATTTCGACCGGGAGGTCGGCGGCGACAACAGCGCGCGGCAGGCCGGCCTGCTCGGCCGCATCGCGCTCATCTACGGGGCGTTCATCGTGCTGCTCGTCCTGATTCCGAATTCGATCGTGGACCGTCTCGGCATCCTCGCCTGCGCGCTGATCCCGCTCGCGGTCGGCGCGCTCTTGCGCGGCTACGCGCGCCGCCGCGCCGTGGAGGAGTCCGTGTCCCCCGCTTCCGTCGTCCCGTGAAAACCGCCGCCGCATGGGTCGCGCCGAGTCCCGCGCCGCATTCCCGCGGCGGGGACCGCGGGCGCGGCGAAATCCGGCCATGAATTTTCCCCCATGCTAACCTTTGCCCAATTCGGTGCCGGCCGCATCGGTGCGGTTCACGCCGCCAATATCGCCGCATTTGGCGTCACGCGCTTGCGCTACATCGTCGACGTGAATCGGGCCGCGGCGGCCGCGCTGGCGCAGAAGCACGGCGCGCGCGCCGCGGACGCCGCCACGGCGCTCGCCGATCCGAAGGTCGACGCCGTCCTCATCGCGTCGTCGACCGACACCCACGCCGGGCTCGCGATCGCCGCGGCCAAGGCGGGCAAGGCGATTTTTTGCGAAAAGCCGATCGACCTCTCGCTCGCGCGGGTCGACGCGTGCCTCGCCGCCGTGCGCCGGGCGCGCGTGCCGATGCTCGTCGGCTTCAACCGCCGCTTCGATCCGAACTTCCGCGCGCTCCGCGAGCGGATCGATGCCGGCGCCATCGGCGCGGTCGAGCAGGTGATCATCTCGAGCCGCGATCCCGGCCTGCCCCCGCTCGCCTACCTGAAGGTTTCCGGCGGCCAGTTCCGCGACATGACGATCCACGACTTCGACATGGCCCGCTGGCTGCTCGGGGAGGAGCCGGTCGAGGTTTTCGCGATGGGCAGCGTGCTCGTCGATCCCGCGGTCGCGGCGGTCGGCGACACGGATTCGGCGATGGTCCTGCTGAAGACCGCGGCGGGAAAACTCTGCCACATCAACAACAGCCGCCGCGCCACCTACGGTTACGACCAGCGAATCGAGGTGCACGGCGCGAAGGGCCGGCTCCTCGCGGGCAACCGCGTCGGCTCGACCGTCGAATTCGCCGACGCGTCGGCGGTCAGCACGGAGAAGCCGGTTTACTTCTTCCTCGAGCGTTATGCCGACGCCTACCGGGCGGAGCTGGCGGCGTTCGTCGATGCCGTGGTCAACCGGAAGCCGATGCCCGTCGGCATGGAGGATGGCCGCCAGGCGCTTGTGCTGGCGGAGGCGGCGGCGCGATCGCTGCGCACCGGCCGGTCCGTGAAGATCGCGGCCGCACCCCGCCGCCGTGGCGCGGCCTGAAGCGACGGCCACCCTCGCACGATCACCCGCGCCAGGGCGTGACCGCCGCTACACCGAGCAGAGCGCGATCGCTTCGCGCAGCGACGTGAGCGGATCGCGGCGCGGAAGAAACTCCTGGCCGACGAAGCCGGTGTAGCCGGTCGCCGCGATGGCGCGCATGATCGCCGGATAATCCAGCGTCTGCGTGTCGTCGATTTCGTGCCGGCCGGGGACGCCGGCGGTGTGGTAATGCGCGAAGCACGCGTGATGTTCCGCGATCACCCGGATCACATCCTCGCCCATGACCGCCATGTGGTAGATGTCGTAGAGCAGCTTGAAACGCGGCGAGGCGACGCGCCGGACCAGCTCAACGCCCCAGGCGGTGCGGTCGGCCTGATAGTCGGGGTGGTCGATTTTGCTGTTCAGCAGTTCGAGACAAAGCGTGACGCTCGTTTCCTCGGCGATGCTGGTGATTTGCCGGAATCCTCCGGCGCAGGTTTCAAGACCTTCCTCGTCGCCCTGGCCGCGGCGGTTGCCGGAGAAGCAGACGAGGTTCGGCACGCCGGCGGCGGCGGCTTCGCGCAGGCGCTCGCGAAACGCAGGCACGAGGCGCGCGTGGTTCTCGCGGCGGTTGAAGCTGTCGGCGATCGTATCGGGCCCGCGGCCGAGCGCGCAGACGAGGCCGTGCGCCCGCACGACGGGCCAGTCGGCGGGTTCGAGCAGTTCGATCGATGCGAGGCCCATCGCGCGGCCCGCGCGCGCCAGCTCCGGCAGAGGGAGGTCCGGGAAGCACCATTGTGAGACCGAGTGGCGGATCGAGCTCATCGCGACCCGCGAATTAAGGGGATTGGAGCCAGCGGTCGAACTCGGAATCGATCTGGAATTCGGTGACGCCGAGCGCCTTGAATTTTTCGATGTCGCGCTGCGCGGCGGCGAAGATGACCGGTTTCAGCGCCGCGCGTGATTTTCCCGCCATCGTCTTGGGGTCGTAGTAATGATAGATGTTCACGCTCGGAACGACTTTGATGCCGCGGGCCTGCGCCCATCGCACCGTGTCGGGCGTCATCGAGCCTTCGTCGAAGAGAAAGTAGTATTTCGCGGCGGCGGGATCGGCCGCGAGCCGGGATTTGAGGACGGGAAATTTCAGGCCGACGGGCGCCTTGCCGGTGAAATACTTCAGCGCGTCGGCCGTGCCGATGATGTAGCAGCGGGCGAGCATGTCGTGCGCCCGCAGGATCGCCTCAACCTTTTCGCAGAAGCCGGCGGTGTGCGGGTCCTTCGAGTCGAGCATCAGCCGGATGCCGGCGTCGTGCGCGGCGCGGACGAGATCCTCGAACCGCCAGGGATGCTGGTCGCCGAGGTCGGAATGAAGCCGGGGGATTTCGTCCCAGGTCAGGTCGATCACCCGCCGGGGATCGTGAAAGTAGGCGTTGAAATCGGGATCGTGGTGCATGACGAGGACGCCGTCCTTCGTCTCGCGAATGTCCGTCTCGACCATCCAGTAGCCGCGGGCGACCGCGGCCTGCAGGGCGCCGGCGCAGTTGTCGGGGAACTGGTCCTCGACGATGCCGCCGCGATGGGCGATGAGGCGGTAGGGTTTGGCGTCACGCGCCGGCGCGAGGGTGGCGGCGAGGCAGCCGGCAAAGGCGACGAGCGGCAGCAGGCGATGGGTTTTCATGGGGAAAAGCACCGGGGCGCCCGGGCCGCAACGCAATGGACCCGGCCGGTCACGCCAGTATTTCCAGTTGCTCGGGGCGGAGTTCGCCGAGCAGCGGCTGGCCGGCGAGGTAGCGCTCGACCTCGCTCACCATCATCACGCCCAGGCGGCGGCATTCGAAGCCGATGCTGCCGGCGAGATGGGGCGTGAGCACGATGTTGGGCAGGCCGAAGAGTGGCGATCCGGCGGGGGGCGGTTCCGATTCGGTGACGTCGAGCACCGCGAACAGGTCGGGCCGTTCGCGCAGGACCTCGATCAATTCCTCCTCGCGCACGATGATGCCGCGCGCGGTGTTGATGAAGGTGGCGCCGGGTTTCATGCGGCGGAACAGATCCCGCCCGAGCAGCCGCCGCGTCTGCGCGGTGCTGGGCATATGGCAGGACACAACATCGGCCCGGGCGAAAATTTCCTCCAGCGGGCACAGGCGCACGCCCAGCGCGCCGGCCTCGGCTTCGGTGACGACGGGGTCGTAGGCGATCACCGACACGTCGAGGGTGGCGAGGCGTTGCGCGACGAGGGAGCCGACCTTGCCGAGCGAGAGCAGGCCGACGGTCGCGCCATAGGCGCCGGCCACCAGGTCGGATTGCTGCTGGTAGATTTGTTTTTCGCGCAGCAGGAAGACGCGCTCCCAGGCGCGCTTGAGCGAGAGGATGATCTCGGCGAAGGTGAACTCGGCGGTGGGCTTGGCGTTTTCCAGCGCGGCGCTCGTGATGCGGACGCCGCGCGCCCAGGAGGCCTCCGTGGCGATGCTTTTCACCGTGCCGGCGGCGTAGAAAAGCGCCTGCAGCCTCGGCAGGCGCGCGAGGAGGGCGGCATTCATTTCCGGCATGCCCCAACTGCCGACGATCAATTCAACGTCGCGATAGTCGCCGGTTGCCAGGTCCGCGCCACTGACGGCGGCGCCGGCCAGATCCACGACCCGGGACAGGCGGGAAAGCTCGTCGGGCCCAAAGGCTTGGGGAAAGTACACTGCGTCCATCACGAACAGGCACCGCGGCTTCATCGCGCACTAGAGCAGCGAAGCCGCGAGGGGCTTGCGAGCGGCCTTGAGGTATAACGTATAACTGGATTGCCCCGTCGCGGTCGACGGCGGGCGGGGGTGAAATCCGCCCCCGCGCTCAGCGGGCCGGTCGCCGCGGATCGAAGCGCAACTCGCAATCGATCATCGTCATGCGCGGATGCTCGGGCACGCCGGTCTCGTGGTAATACATCATGCCCGCCAGCAGATCGGTCGCGGCGGCGCCCACCTGGTCGGGCCGCTCGTCGAGATACGGCATCCGGGCGGATTTGGGCATTCCGAGCCGGACGACCTCGACGCCGCGAAGACGCCGCTGGCGCGAGACGACCCAATCCTCGGCGATCGCCGATTGGACGAAGATCACGTCCGGGCGGAGCTTTTCCGTCCATCGCTCGATGCGCCGGAGGTTTTCGGTTTTCGGCAGGCCGGCCGGCAGCATGAGAATTCCGCCGCCCTGGCCGTGCCAGTTCAACGCAGCCGTGAAATGGTGGGCGGTCCGGTCGTCGAAAATCTCGTCGAAGATCGAGACGATGACGCGGCCGCCGTGCTGCTTCATGACCTCAAGGAGCCGCATCATGTTCGCGAACTGGTGGGGCACCACCGAATGGAACCGAGGCGCGAGGATGGAGTTCGTCGTGGCCACGACCGAGACATTCTGCCAGTCGACTGTCGTCTCGAACGAAAGCGGCGCGAGCGGCGGCAGCAGGATGGCGCCCTCGATGCCGCGGGCGCGGATGACGTTCATGAGGTGCTTGAAATTGCCCTCGTAATCCGCGCTGAGGATCGGAGTCACGCCGAGGCCGAGCTGCCGGGCGCGTTCCATCGCGCCCTGCCGGATTTGGGCCATGTAGCCGTCGTCGACGCCGGAAGGGCTGCGGTTGAGGTCGATGATGGCCAGGCCAGTCCGACCCTCGCGCGTGCGCGAGGTGCGCAGGTGACGCATCAGGCGCGTGAGCTCCGGATCGGGATGGTAGCCGAGCTGGTCGGCGAAGCGGCGGATGCGCTCGCGGGTGGAGCGGGAGATTTTCGGATTGTCGCGCAGGGCCAGGGAAACGGCCATGACGCTGACCCCGGCGGCCTCGGCGATGTCGCGCAGGCCGACGCGGATTCGCGGAGCGAATGAAGTGCGGGACATGGAAGCCGGGAAGAGGTGCCCAAGGGCGGGCGCCGGGATGCGAAAGCGGACGTGGAATCTGTTCGGTGCGGGGCGGGGTGGCAATGGAATTGAACGCGATCCGGCGCGGGGGAAAGGGATGTTCAAGCCGCGATAAAAACCGGTTCCGCGATTCGCGCGCCGCTGCGCCTGCTTTTCATTTTCCGGAACAATTTCATAGGTAGGCGTCGGTTTCCATGCCGACGCCTTTGTCGCCGATGTGGAAATAGGCGACCACCCAAGAAGCGCTCGATCCTGGAGAGGTACCAACATCTATTACATCACTGCGGCTTGGACCGCAGATATTCTGTCCCTCCGCCGCTGAAGCCTTGGAGCGCTACACTTTTTTCTGCGCAAAGATCCCAACTGCTGGTGGAATCGCCGCGCCTACTCGCTCCTCGCTATCCGATGATCGCTACTTTTCTCAAATGGCGGAAGGGGAGGGATTCGAACCCCCGGAACCTTTCGGTTCAGCGGTTTTCAAGACCGCCGCGATAGACCACTCTGCCACCCTTCCAGTCAACGTGTTATGCGTGTTTCACGCTTTCAAAAAATCAGTCATTGCCCATATATCGACAAGTTTCCGAACCTTTGAGTACATGTACGCATGAGGCCAACCCGGCTGACCGTATCGCCGTACAAAGCGTCGTCAACCTCACGGTGGGTCGTTGACGGATTGAAAAAGAACGGCCGGCGTCAGCGGAAGTTCTTTCCGACGCGAATCGCTGCGGAATCGTTCAAGCGAAACGCTGAGACCCGCTTGATTAGAGAAGGCCAGGCCGCGATGCACGTTCCCGAGAAGTTGCGTATTGAGGCCGTGGGGTGCGCTGCGAGGCTCAAGGCGGTGGGCAAGACGCTGACTGATGCCACGGACCACTATCTGGCCCACATAGCGACGGTGGCGGGAAGTTGCGCCCTCTCTGCTCTGGTGCCGCAGTTCTTGGCCGCAATGAAAGCACTCGATGCGCGAGAACGCTACCGGAAAACCGGATTCGACGGATGCTTCCGCGACAGGTTCGGTTTCCGGTAGATCGCCTCCAGCCCCATCAGCCGCATGAGCCGCTGCACCCGCTTCCGGTTCACGGTGTGACCTTGCCGGCGCAGCCAGCGGGCCATCTGGCGGGACCCAAAGACCGGATACGCCAGATACGTCTCGTCGATCACCCGCATCAGCCGCAGGTTCTCGCCGGACTCCGGTTCCGGCCGGTGATAAAAGCTGGCTCGCGCCAGCCCGAGCAGTTCGCACTGCCGGGTGATCGCAAGCTTCGGATGGGCCGGTTCAATCATGCGGCGACGCCCCTCAACGCTCGAGCTGGCCAGCTTTTTTTTTGAGCCATTCCAGCTCCATCTTCAGGCGGCCAATCTCCTCGAAGAGCTCCTTTTCGCGCTCCTTGCTCTCCTGGACATCGGCGCCGGGCTTGCGCGCAAACTCTTCCAGCAGCCGCTCGGCCGCCTCCTTCTTCCATTGGCTCACCTGCACCGGATGGACCTGGTACTTCGCGGCGATGGCGTGGACAGGCTCGATACCTCTGAGGGCTTCGAGACCAACCTTGGCTTTCAGATCGGCACTATGCTGACGACGTTTCTTTGACATGGGGATCGTTCCTTCG
>DASYDZ010000267.1:0-18679 GCA_036499305.1 Candidatus Didemnitutus sp. | reverse complement strand
CGGCAACGCTCTCGCCCTTGTATCCCGCCCAAGCGCCGCCGCCGTCACCGTGTTCGGTTCCATCGCGGCTACTACCGCCACCGCCGGCAGGCGGAGAATTTCTTCGGCCGCATCAAAGTACATCGCCGCATCTCCACCCGTTACGACAAGCTTGCCGAAACCTTTCTCGGTTTTGTTCAACTCGCCGCCGCTTTGGATTGGCTCACTCATGGGTTTTCAAACACACCCTAGTCCGGCACGACGCCGTCGAACCACGCCGGGGTTGACGACACGTCCGATCCCACCAGCGTCGGAAACCGGCCATGTCCGCGTCTCCCTCCATGGAAATGGCAAGATCGACCCAATGACGCCGGCTCCGGATGCCGAATTCGCCCTCGAAGTCCACCCCGACGGTTGGAAATTTCCATCCGCTCCCACCTGGGTTGCGGGATGGCTGCGGTCCGGCGAGCATGATGCGGTAACGGACATTCGCGCCTGGATCGACGACCGGCCTCATCTCGGGTTGTTTCGATTGCCGCGCGGCGATGAGTCATCATCCGGCAGCCGGCTGCCGGATGATGGCTTTTCCTTTTTGCTCATGGCTCCGCGGAATGCGCGGCGACTTGTGCTTGAGTATCGAAATCTCGCGGGCCACTGGATCGAGTTTTTCCACGCCGCCATTTCGGTTGATCCCGAGGCCCCGCCGGCCGATCGACCGGCGCTTGCGGGCGCAGTGTCCGCGCTGATTCCGCTTCTGCTCATCCGCCACCGTCGCCGGCCCGACCTGCCGATGACGCGCCTGGCCCGCGAGGTCATCGCTGCCCATCTGGCGAGACCGCTGAATGTCGCCCCGAGCCCTCCGCTCGTCGGCGCGCTCGAGGAACCCGGCGACTTCGGTCGCGTGGATCACGGACGCCTGGCTGTCACCGGCTGGATCGGTCATCTTGAGTCGCAAATTGTTCGGGTCGTCGCGCGCGTCGATCCGATCCGGGAAACGGAACTCACGCTCGTACCGGCGCGGTCCGATGTGCTCGGGCGGTTTTCGGAGCTGCATCCGGACCGAACCGTCGGCTTCGCCGGACTGGTCGACTTTCCGTCGGGACTCGAACGCCCCGCCCTGCTGACGATCATGGCGACGCTGGCCAACGGACAACGCCGGCTCGCGTTCGCCCAACGCCTGCGCGAGCGAGCTGGCTCGATCGAACGTCCTCGTCCCGAAGCGACGCGAATCGAATTCGCCCGTGCGAGCTGGGCCTTGATTCGGGCGGCCCGCCGCCTGGACTTGTCCACCGCGGGAATGCTCCACGCCGCCCATCAGACATGGAAGGACCTGCCCGCCCGCCGGCCTCCCGCTGCCAGGTCCCGGCCGCCGCAACCGCAGGCGGACCGCACAATCCGAGTCGTTGTGGTCACTCATAATCTCAACTTCGAGGGTGCACCGCGACTCCTCCTCGAGCTCGTGACGTATTTTCACCGGCAACAAGGATTCCCGGTCCGGGTGTGGTCGCCGACGGAAGGGCCGCTCCGCGCCCTGTATGAAGCCGAAGGCATTCCCGTGAACCTCGTTCCGCTCGACGCGCTCTCGGCCGCAACCGGAAGGGACGCGCTCAAAGCCGAATTTTCCCATCTCGCAGATCAGATCGGCCTCGGGCTGTGCGATCTGGTCATCGCCAACACGCTCGCGTCGTTCTGGGCGGTTCACGCCGCCCGGGCCGCCGGCAAGCCGAGCTTGTTCTACGTCCACGAAAGCGCGCCCCCGGAACGTTTCCTCGCGGCGTCCGCCAATCCCTCCCTGGTGGCCGCGGCCGGCGAAGCCCTCGAGCTGGCGGACCGGGTCGTGTTCACGGCCGAAGCGTCCCGGCAGGTTTTTGCGTCGTTCGATCGCCGGGGCCGTTTCGTGGTGCTCCCAAGCTGGCTCGATGGCGACAGCATCCGGCGCTTCATCGCCGGGCACGACAAGGCCGCGCTCCGGGCAAAGCATGGATTTTCCAGCGATGCCATCGTCGTCCTGAACCTCGGCACGGTCTGCGAGCGCAAGGGACAGCACGTGATGGTGCAGGCCGTGGAACAGCTCGAGCCCGAGCTGCGTGCCCGCCGGCCCGACCGTGCGGTGGTGTTTGCCCTTGTCGGTGCCCGCGACGACGACTTCGGCCGGCAAACCGCCGGTGCCATTCAGGCAGCGGGGCTCCAGTCCGTGCGGCTCATCCCAGAAACGCGCGACAATCTCGATTTTCACCGGCTCGCGGACGTGCTGGTGTGCACGAGCTTCGAGGAGTCCTCGCCACGCGTGCTGCTGGAGGCGGCGTTGTTCGGAACGTCCATCGTGACGACCGACGTGAACGGCATCCCCGAGATTCTATCGGCGCGGGAAGCGCATCTCGTGCCGGCCGGTGATCCCTACCTTCTCGCCGCGGCCATCCGCGCGGCCCTCGACGAATTGCAGGCCGGTCACCGCCAGCGGGCGGACCGGGCGGCCGCAACTGTCGCCCGGCATTATGATCGGACGCAATCCCTGCCCCGACATGCCGCGCTCGCGCTCGCGGTGGTGGCGGAAACCGCGGGAGTTTCGACTCGCCGCTGACGGGCGCGCCGGTAATGATTCCGGGCTTCCCATGACCGACTTCGGAGCCACGCAGCGGGTCCCGTCACCGGGCCAGAAGGTATTCCAGCGTTACACGCTCAAAAAGATCCTGGGGCGTGGCGGCATGGGCATCGTCTGGCTGGCGCACGACGAGAAGCTCGATCGCAACGTGGCGTTGAAATTCCTGCCCGATGTCGTGGTGCATGACCCGCGCGCGATCGATGAGTTGAAGAAGGAGGCCCGTCGCAATCTCGATCTCACGCATCCGCACATCGTGCGCATCTACGATTTCGTCGACGACCCCGACGGCGCCGCCATCGCGATGGAATACGTGAAGGGGGAATCGCTCTCGAAGCTCGCGCTGTCGCAGCCGGACGGCACCTTCACGATGGGCCGGCTGAAGCCGTGGATGCAGCAGTTTTGCGCCGCGCTGAGTTACGCCCACGAGGAAGCCAAGGTCGTGCATCGCGACCTCAAGCCGGCCAACCTGATGCTGGACGGCCAGGACCGGCTGAAGATCACCGATTTTGGAATCGCGCGCAGCATCACCGAAAGCGTCTCCCGCGTGAGCGCGCAGGCCGGCTCGTCGGGGACGCCCTCGTACATGAGCCCGCAGCAGATGATGGGCGAACTGCCGTCGGTCGCCGACGATATTTATTCCCTCGGCGCCACGCTGTACGAACTTCTCACCGGCAAACCACCGTTCTACACCGGCGACATCATCGCCCAGGTGCAGGGTAAAATTCCACCCAGCGTCACCGCCCGGCGCAAGGAACTCGGCTTGATCGATCCCCCCCTGGGCGGCCCGCTGGTTTCGCCCGAATGGGAAGCGACCATTGGGGCCTGCCTGGCGAAGGAACGCAGCGACCGTCCCGAATCCGCCATCGAAGTCGCCGAAAGACTGGGGCTGCGTGATGCGCCGCCCTCCACGCGAAATCCCAAGACGCGCCAGTCTGCCACCCCACCGCCCCCGCCACCTCCGCCGCCGGCCGTGCGACGATCCGGTGCGACCGTGGCGTATGCGGCGATTGGCATTCTGGTGCTGGCGCTCGGGTTTGCCGCCTGGCGATTGTCGTCGGGAAACCGAAGCCCGGCCGATGCCACCCGCTATACCACCGGCAACCAGCCTCCCGTGGCTGCGGCGCCGGCCACCCGTCCAGCCTCCGTCGAATCCGTGCCGCCACCGGCCCCAAGCACGGGCGGACTCGTGGTGCGCACCGATCCGGATGGCGCCGATGTCGCCCTTGGTTCCGGAGAGAGCGGCAAGAGTCCCGTGACCATACGCGATCTGGCGCCCGGAAGTTATCCCCTGACCGTGCGCGCAGCGGGCTTTGACGATTGGTCCGGCAATATCGAGATCCGCGCCGGTAGTTTTGCCGAGAAAGTCGTGACGCTGGTCCGCAGCACCGGGCGCGTCATGGTGACGGGCACGCCCTCGGGCGCGGAGGTTTTTGCCGGCGACCGGCGGATCGGCACGCTTCCGCTCGCCCTCGACAACCAGACGGCCGGTCCGGTTCGCCTCACGGTTCGCGCCCGGGGCTATCAGCCGGTCGATGTGCGTGGCGATCTTGCCCGCCACGGCGAACTCCGGCTCTCCGCGATGCTCGAAAAGCTGCCGACCGTCGAGCCCGGGACCCGCTGGACGGTCGCCGATCCGCACGTCGACATGATGCCCGTTCCGGCGGGCTCGTTTGCCCTCGGCAGCGACACGGGCGACAAGGACGAGATCCCGCTCACGCACGTGACGATCACCCAGCCATTCTGGATCGGACGCACGGAGGTCACGCAGGCCCAATGGACCGCGCTGATGGGCAAGAATCCATCCCAATTCGCGGGCCCGGATCGACCCGTCGAGCAGGTCGGGTGGCCCGACGCCGTGAAATTCTGCCAGATGCTCACGGAGCGCGGCCGCCGCGACGGCTGGCTCCCCGCGGGCTACGAATTCAACCTGCCGACCGAAGCCCAATGGGAGTACGCCTGCCGCGCCGGGGTCGCGGATGATTTCGGTGGCGTGCCCTCCGATGTCATGTGGTACTCGGACAACAGCGGCAACCAGACCCAGCCGGTCGGAGGCAGGAAGCCGAATGCCTGGGGCCTCGTGGACATGCACGGCAACGTCTGGGAATGGTGCCGGGACTGGTATGGAAAGTATCCGGGTGGAGATATCGTCGATGCCACGGGACCGGTCTCGGGCACCCGCCGCGTGGTTCGCGGCGGTTCATGGAGTTCGACCTCGAGCCGGTCCCGCGCCTCGGTTCGCGATGGCTGGAAGCCCAACGAAAAGGGCAACACGGTCGGTTTTCGCGTCGTGCTTGTGCCGGTGGGCAATCCCTGAAGAACACCGGCGCCGTGGCCATCATCCAGACCCAGGGCCCTGTTTCGGACGGCGCGAACCCGGCCACCAATCGCTGGACGCTGTCCTGGGCGGCAGCGACCGATCGCGGACACCATCGCGAGTGCAACGAGGACGCGTGGGGCGTATTTTCCCTTTCGCCGGTCTCCAGCACGCTGGCTTCCGCCGCCCCCTGCCCGCCGGAAGGCGCGCTGTTCATCCTCAGCGACGGCATGGGCGGGGCGCGCGCCGGCGAGGTGGCCAGCCGCATCTGCGTCGAGCAGCTTGCCCGGTCGGTCGGCAACCGGCCCGCCGGCACTCCTTTTGCGACCGCATTGCGGACCGCATTTGACGCGACCCACACGGCCCTGGTCGATGCCGGGCGCAACGAACCCAACTGGCTGGGCATGGGCGCGACGCTGACGGCTTTCGTCCTGATGCCGGACGGACACGTCACCTTCGGGCACATTGGAGACAGCCGACTCTATCGTCACTCCCAGGGCGCGTGGCGCCAGGCGACCGACGACCACAGCCTCGGCGACGGCCTGGTGCGCCGGGGGCAAATGACGCCGGACGCCGCGGCGCGATTCCGGTTCCGCGCTCTGCTGGAGCAGGTGATGGGCGGAGACGGGCGGCCGATTGACCCGCAGATCGGCGAATTCAGCCTCGCTCCGGGTGAGGCCTTGATCCTGTGCTGCGACGGCCTCTACCGACCCTTGGAGGAATCCCTCGCCGCGCGGTTTGACGCGGCGATCGGTTCCAGTGACCTCGCCGGCGCCGCGCAGGGGTTCATCGATGCCGCCAACGCCGCCGGTGGCCCCGACAACATCACCGTCGTGCTGGCGCGCGCGACAATCTGAATCCGCCCATGCAGGAGGAATCAGGACCACCGATGCCCGCACCCGACGGCGGCGACTGGCAGCGGTTCCTCAAGCAGCGCAACGCGCAGAGCGTGCCCGAGGTGCAACTCGCCACGATGAACGCCGGCGACCGCCTGGTGGTCGAAACCCGCAACACGCGGTACGAACTCCTCTGGCTCGAGGGCGACGAGGTCATGATGACCACGAATCGCGCCGACCGCCATGGTGGCTCGATCCGGGTGCAGGGGTGCGCCTTTGGCCGGTCGAGCACGATCAAGCCGGGCGTCCTGTTTTGCGGGGGCAACCTCGAATATGTCTCGCGCGACGGCCAGACCCGGAATCGAACGACCACCATCCACGGTCTCGCGCTGATGCGGCGCGGCAGTTGACGCTGCCCCGTGCCATCGCGACAGCCGGCTTGCGCCGCGCCGGGCGTCTGCCTTAGTTCCCGCCCTCACCCGTGAACGAAAACGACGCCTACATCTTTGAGGTCGAGGAGCCGAAAAAGTGGACATTCACCGGCGAGCCCACCTGGATCAGCGGCTGGTTTCTGTCAAAGGTCGGGGCGGTTTTTTCCGACATCCGGGCGGTGATCGACGGCGTGCCCCATCTCGGCGTGCTCGGACTCGCGCGCCCCGAGATCGAGCAGCGGCATCGGGGCAACGTCGGGCTGCCGCACGCCGGATTCGTCCTCCGGGTCAATCCGCCCGCCGGCGCGAAACAGCTTCGCCTCGAGCTCCGTGACGCCGGTCACCGCTGGGTGGAGATCTGGCGGACCCGGATTGCCGTGCCGGCGGGCGAAAATGCGCCCGCGCGCTGCGACCTCCGGCTGGTGCCGGACCAGATGCGAAAGCTGCTCCAGATTCATCGCGCGGATCCACGGGCGAATCTGGGCGACGCGGCCGCGGAGCTGGCCCTGGACACCGCCGCGGTGCCGCTCGACATCCTGCCCAGTCCGCCGTTTTTCGGTGCCCTCGAGGCGCCCGGACTCAAGGGCGGCACCCAGTTCGGCAAAGTGCGGCTTGATGGCTGGCTGGTCCATCTCGAGAAACGCATTGCACGCCTGACCGTCAGCACGCATCCGCTGGTCGAAAATGAAATGGACTTCGGCCAGCGCGAACGCACCGACGCGGCCGGCATGTTCCCTCACCATCCGTACGCCGGACGTTCGGGGTTTTTTGGCCTCGCGGACTTCGACGAGACCGCCTCCGGCCCGGCGCTGGTGACGATTTTCGCGGAGCTCGAGGACGGCACCCGACACCTGGCCTTCGCGCGACGATTTCACCCGCGAACCGCGTCGGTCTGGGAGCGCCCGCTGCCGGCGTTCAACCGGCGGCTGTTTTTCCGCACCGCGTGGATCTTTGCCGGTGCGTGCCGCCGCCAGGGGATCGCCCTGGGCTCGCCCCTCGCCGCCTGGTCGGCGTTTGCCTCCGCCTATCGCGAGCTGCGCCGCGACTCACCGCGCCTGCCCCCGGCGCCGGAACCGGATCCGTACGAACTCTGGCAGCGCGCCAATGCCGTCACCCCGAAACTCCGCCGCCTGATCGAGTCCGCGCTCGAAGCCCGGCGCGGACGCACGCCCCGCATCAGCCTGCTGGTGGACGCCCGCCACTCCGATCCGGAGCGGCTCGCCGCGCTCGCCGCTTCGCTCCGCGGGCAGATCCATTCCGAATGGGATGCCTGTTTCATCGGCGCGCGGGCGCCCGGCCATGACCCGCGCCTGCGCCACGAGGCCTGCACTGAACCCAAGGATTTCGTGCGGGCCCTCAATGCCGCGGCCCACCAGGCCACCGGAACCTGGCTCGCGCTCATCCCCGCCGACGGGCGCCTGCCGGCCGACGCCCTGGCGCAGATGGCCGAGACCATCGCCGACCGGCCCGGACTGGAGCTCGTCTACACCGACGAGGATGTGATCGACGACCACGGCGCCCGTTCCGATCCGGACTTCAAACCTGATTGGAGCCCGACACTGGCCCTGTCCGGGATTTTTCCCGGACAACTTTCGCTGATTCCGCGCGACCGCTTCGTCGAACTTGGCTCCTTTCGCGAGGGATTCGACCGCGTGCCCTGGCGTGATGTGCTGCTTCGCGCGGGCGATCGCCTGGCGGCAAACCAGGTCGCCCATCTGCGCATCATCGGCTTTCATCGATGGTCCGGTGCCGTCCGTGAGCTCGATCTCGCCGATCCGATGTACGAACAGGCGCGGGCCGCGCTCGCGGATGCCGCCCGCCGGCGCGATTGGGCCGCGAGTCCGTTTCTGCCCGAAGCGGGTCATCAGCGGCGCCGGTGCTTCCATCAACTGCGCTGGGATCCCGGATTGTTCTCCCGTCTTCCCGTGACGATTGTCATCCCGACGCGCGACCGCCTGCACCTGCTCCAGGAGTGCATCGAGCTGCTCGACGAAACCGTGGACTGGCGCTTCGCCCGGCTCGTCATTGTCGACGACCATTCGCGCGATGCGGATGCGGTCCGTTACCTTGCGCGCATCCAGCAACGAACCGACCTGCGCTGCACGGTGGTGCGCCTGCCCGAGGCCGGAGCACCGTTCAACTATTCCCGGCTCGTCAACGCCGCGCTGCCCCACGTCGACACCCCGCTCATCCTCCATCTCAACAACGACGTCAATGTCCTCGAGCCCGGGTGGCTGGCCGAGATGTCCGCGTGGTTCGGACAGCCGGATGTCGGCGTCGTGGGAGCCAAGCTGGTCTTTCCCGACAAGACGCTCAACCACACGGGCATCGTGCTCGGACCCCACGGCGGACTCGCCGACACGCCCTTTGCGCACGGCGCGGAATCGTCGGTGGACCTGGCGTGGCACGCCGTCGCGCGCGAAGTCTCCGCGGTGACCGGCGCGTGCCTGATGACGCGGACCGAGATCTATCGCCAGTTCGGGGGATTCGACGAGACAGACTTCGGCGTGGCCTACAACGACGTGGATTACTGCGTGCGGGTCCGCGACGCCGGATTCCGCGTGATCTTCACGCCGCAGGCGAAGCTGATGCATTGGGGCAGCGCCACGCGCGGGGTTACTTTCGACGAGGCCGAGCACATCGCCTGGGTCCATCGCCATCCTCCCGGCCCCGAGCCCTATTTCAGCCCGCACTGGCGTCTCGAGGACGGCCGTGTGCGCTGTCGCGGCGATCTTTGCAATCATGCCGGCCGGACCGGTCCGCTCCGTCTCCTTCTTCTCACGCACAACTTCAACTTCGAGGGCGCTCCCCTCTTCCTGCTGGAATACGCGACCTATCTGGTCCGCGTCCACGGTTTCCACCTGCAGATCTTGTCGGGCCGGGACGGCCCGCTGCGACCCGCCTTCGAGGCGCTCGGCGCGCAGGTGACGCTCGTCGACACCAGGGAAATCTACGGCTCACCCGATGAGGAGGTCCTGCTCAGCCGCGTGGATGACGTCGGCGAAAAAGTTGACTGGGAGGCCGTCGACCTCGTCGTTTGCAACACCCTCGCCTGCTTCTGGGGCGTGCTGCTGGCGCGGCAGCGCCACCGCCCCTCCCTGCTCTACATCCACGAGAGCACGTCCATTTTCCGTTTCTTCGAACTGACCCTGAAACTCCCGCTCCACGCCGTGGTCGGCCGGGCCCTCGAGGAGGCCACGCGCGTGCTTTTTCTCTGCCGCGCCACCCAGGCGTATTACGATGACCACAATCGGAACGGCAACTTCCGCATTGTGCCGAGCTGGATCCGCGTCCGCGCGATCGACGAATTCCGGCGGGCGAACGCGCGCGACGACCTCCGGCGCCGGCATGGACTGCCGGTCGACGAGATCATCATCGCGAACATCGGCACGGTCTGCGAACGCAAGGGCCAGCACGTCTTCATCCGGGCGGTGGATCATTTCAACCATCATTACCACGGCGCGACCCCGGTGCGCTTCCTGATGGTCGGCGCGCGCCCGGGCATCTACCTCGACCTCCTCCAGCGCGATCTGGCGCGCATGGGCCTGACCAACATCACCTTCGTTCCCGAGACGGGCGCGGCCTTCGATTATTTCGCCCTCGCGGACATGTTCGTCTGCACCAGTTTCGAGGAATCGTTCCCCCGCGTGGTGCTTGAGGCGATGGCGTTCCGGACGCCGATCGTCAGCACCGACGTCCACGGCGTGGCCGAGATGGTGCGCCAGCGGGCGGAGGCCTACCTGGTCCGGCCCGGCGACGTCGCGGGCCTGTCGCGCATGATGCGCACCTGCCTCGCCAAGGAGCGCAGCGGAAAATCGCTCACGCCGACCGCCTACTCGCGCGTGCTGCGCCTGTACAACGACGCGCAGGTCCTGCCGCGCCACGCGGAGCTCGCCCGGGAAGCGAGCCTCGCGGAGGCGTGATCGGCGCGCCCGAGCGGACTCTTGCGTCTCTTCCGGTGAAGCCTCTAGGGTGGAGCCCACCGAGGGCATGAAAACCATCTCGCTCGCCATCCCGCTCTACAACGAGAGCGAGGCGTTTCCCCTCCTGCGCTCGCGCCTCGGGGACTTGTGCGCGCAGCTCGCCCGGACCTACCAGGTGGAGATCGTGCTCGTCGACGACGGCAGCCGGGACGACACTTGGGCGCAGGTCATGGCGTTCGCCGGCAGCGACCCGCGCGTGAAGGGCATCGGATTGTCGCGCAACTTCGGCCATCAGGTCGCGCTTCTCTGCGGCTACGAGTTCGCCACCGGCGAGGCCGTCATTTCGCTCGATGGCGACCTGCAGGACCCGCCGGAAGTCGCGCTCGCGATGCTCGAACGCTTCGAAGAGGGCGCGGATGTGGTTTGCGGCGTCCGCCGCGGACGCTCCGGTGAATCGATCATGAAGCGCGTCACCGCCCACGGCTTTTACCGCCTGCTCGGCTGGCTCGGCGACACGCGGGCGCCGCTCGACAGCGGGGATTTCCGCCTGCTCAGCCGCCGGGCCCTCGATGCCCTGCTGCGCATGCGCGAGAAGCACAAATATCTGCGCGGGATGGTGGGCTGGATCGGCTACCGCACGGCCCAGGTCGACTACGACCGGCCGGCCCGGGCGGCCGGACACACCAAATTCGGCTGGCTGAAAATGATCCTCTTCGCGACGGACGGCATCGTGAGCTTCAGCCGCTTTCCGCTGCGCCTGTCGTTTCTGCTCTGTCTCGCCGCCATGGTCCCGTTTCTCGGCTATCTCCTGTACGCATTCATCGCGGCGGTGTTCTTCCACCACGAGCTGGTGCCCGGCTGGTCGAGCCTGCTGCTCGGCGTCGTGATTTTCGGCAGCCTCAACCTCATCGCGCTTGGCATCCTCGGCGAGTATGTCGGACGCATGTTCGAGAACGTGAAACAGCGGCCGGACTACCTGGTGATGAATGTCACGTCGCCCGACGTCGTTCCCGCGCCGCGTTCCCGATCGTGAGCGCGCCGCCGCCCGAATTCGACCGGTTCGCACCCAACTACGACGCCGGCTTCGACGCCTCGATGAAGGCCTGGATCGGGGCCGATGCCCGGGCGTTCCTGCGGCCCAAGCTCGCCCTGCTCCGGCGCGTCGTCGCCGCCCGGCGGGAACCACCCGCCCCGGAGCTCGACTATCTCGATTTCGGCTGCGGCGCCGGCGATTTCCTCGCGCTGGTGAACGAGGCGAATCTGCCCTGGCGCGGCGAGGGCTGCGATGTGTCGGGCGGCATGCTCGAGGAGGCCCGCCGCCGGCATCCCGGGCTCACCGCGAAGGCGCGCCTCTGGCCGATCGAGACCAACACATTCCCGGAGGGCCGTTATGACCTCATCACGGCGATCTGCGTCTTTCATCATATTCCCCCGGCGGAATGGGCGGACACCTTCGCCCGCCTGGGACGGGCGCTCCGGCCCGGGGGGCTTTTCTGCCTCATCGAACACAATCCCTGGAACCCGGTGACGGCGTGGATGGTGAGCCGGACGGCCATCGATGCCGATGCGCACCTGCTCTCGCCGGCCGTCAGTCGTCGGACGATGCGAGCGGCGGGCTTCGGTCAGATCCGGACGCAGCAATTCCTTTTCGTTCCCCCGCGCGGAACGTTCACCGACGCGCTTGACCGCACCTTCTCGTGGCTGCCGCTCGGCGGACAATATTTGATGTCCGGAACCGCGCCCGAAAAAACGCATTGCGCCGGCCGCCCGGCACCGGTGACCTGACCGGCCCATGTGCCCCCAGCCGCCCCTGACCGACTGATCCCGGATTCCACCGTTCAATTGACCCCTGATTTCACGGACAACGCGAATGGACATGAATGTGAACCGATGCAGTCACCTGCGAGGTGAAGACAGGCGCCTGCCCCAGGCATCGACGGTGAACCCGGGATCGGGGTGTGCGACCGGGATCATGGGGAACTCGATGTCCCGGACTGCAGACGGCGATCATCCGCGCTCATCCGTGAAACCAGTGGCTTCAACAGCTTTTTTTGGCTGATGAAAAGTTTTCTTCGCCAACATGCCGCCGCCGTGGCCTTCGGTGCGGCCTTCGTGCTGGCTCTCGTCTTCGCCTGCTACACGCAGCACGTGTGGGAGGACTACTACATCACGTATCGCTCCAGCCGGAACCTCGCGAAAGGTTACGGACTGGTGTTCAATCACGGTGAGCACCTGCACACATTCACGTCCCCGCTCGGCGTGCTGCTGCCCGCGCTCGCGCTTCTCCTGACGGGAAATTTTTCCGACACCGCCGCGCTGTGGCTTTTCCGCGTCATGTCCGCCGCGGCCTTCGGGGGATCGGTCGCGCTGCTGGTGCAACTGGGGCGCCGCTCGGCGCTGGCGGGTTTCGGCATTTTCGTGCTGGCGGCGCTCCTCTGCTGCGACGCCAAGGCGCTCGATTTCACGATCAACGGGATGGAGACGGCCTTCATGCTCCTGTTTCTGGCGTACTCGCTGTGGGCGCTCGGGCAGGGCGGCACGCGCCAGTGGCGTCATCTCGGCGTGGCGTGGGCCGGACTGATGTGGACGCGCCCGGACAGCTTCATCTACATCGCGCTGGTCGCAGGCGCGGCCTGGATTTTCAACCGCCCGGAATCGACGGGCGCCAACCGCGCCGGGTTGCTCCGCTCGTACCTGAAGGCCGGCCTCCTGACGGTCGCGCTGTATGGTCTGTGGCTGGTTTTCGCCTGGTGGTACTATGGCACGGCGGTGCCGCACACGATCACGGCCAAGGCGGCCCAGGGAGCAGGTTTGGCCTGGCCGAACTTCGTCCACGGCTTCTGGCGTCTGCCCTACCTGATCCTGCGCGGTCAAACTTCCGCCGAGGCCGCCTTCCTGCCGGCCTATTATACTTTTCCCGAATGGCCGGCCTGGATGGTCGCGTACGGCCGGGTGCTGGCCGCAATCGCCAGCATCCTCTGGCTGGTTCCCAAGGTGCGCTTCGAGGTCCGGGTGACCTCGTTCGCCTTCTATGGCGGCGCGTGCTATCTCTCGTTCGTTCCGTATTTCCCGTTTCCCTGGTATTTCCCCACGATCACGCTGCTCGCGTTTGTCGCGCTGGCGGGAACCGTCGGACAGCTATGGGCCGCCTGGGGCCGGACCCGGATCCGTATTCCCGGCCGGTTTGCGCTCGTCGCCGGGGTGGCCGGCTGCCTGGTCGCGAACGTCTGGCTGACGATCGCCGTCGCGGGGCAGGTCCGGGCCCAGCAGGAATACGTGGAAAACCGCACCCGCCGCGCCGTCGGCGAGTGGCTCCGCGGGCATGCGGCGCGAACCGACACGGTCTTCATGGAACCGCTGGGCTACATCGGGTTTTTCTCCCGCCTGAAAACCTACGACTGGCCCGGGCTTTCGTCGCGCGACCTGGTGAATGCCGGCTGGCTCGTGGGCCGCGACTGGACGGACCTCATCTGCTACCTCCAGCCCACCTGGGTGGTGCTGCGCATCGAGGGTGATCGGGAGATCGGAACCGTGTTGCCTTCCCTGACGGGCAACTATGAGCGCGCGGCGGAGTTCGACCAGCGCGAGGCCATTGGAAAACTGCAGATCCACGGCCGCCGCCTCCTGGAGTTCGACTCCCATTTCATCGTGTACCACCTGATCCGTCCCACGCGATATGACGCCGACGGCGCGGAGATTGCGTCGCCGATCGGTTCGAGCGTGCGGGCGATCGACCACGTCAACGTTCGCCTGGTGCATGCGCCGGGATCGATGATCCTTCCCGTGCCGGCCGAAGCCCGGACCGTGGAGGGGCGGTTCGGCTATCCGCCGGAGGCGTTCGCGGGAGATCCGCACACCGACGGCGGACGCTTTGTGGTGTATTGGTTTGACGGGCGCCGGCGCACTCCCCTCTTCGACCGCATCCTGCGGCCCGCAACCGTGCCGGGGGATCGCGGCCTGCAGTCCTATCGGATTGAGCTGCCCGCCGCGCCGCATGGGCCGGGGTGTCGGCTCGTCTTCGCCACGGAAACCCTCGAAACGATGACCATGGACTGGACCTGCTGGTCTCCCCCCGAATTTCGTTGAGACCGCGATGGCGGGTGTCGGCCTGATGATTGTCTTTGCCCCTGGCCAGGGTGATCCCGGCCAACTTACCGCTAGACGCGCCGTCATCCCAGGCGCTATGTTGCCTCTCCGCCATCCGTGACCGATTCCGCCCCGAACCAGCCGACGACCATCGCCGACCGATTGATGCGGGTCGCGTTCTGCGTGCTTCTCGGAATCCTGATCGTCACGGTGCCGAACAAGCCGAGCGACGGCCTCGACGCGTCGTGGCGGATGTCGCTCGGATATTTCTTCCAACACGGCCTGCAGTTCGGGCGCGACGTGGTCTTCACGTATGGACCGCTCGGCTTCCTGATGGGCAAGACCTATTCCGGCCTCCAGTTCGGGAGTTTCCTGGTCTGGCAACTGGTTCAGGCCGTGGTCTATTCGATCGTCATCTTTCGGCAGGGGCTGCGGCTGGTCGGCTATCCGCGCCTGTTCTACTTCCTTTTCTTTTTCACCCTGGGGGTGTCCTACGAGGATGAGCTGCAGCAGATCATCGTCGCGCTGATCGGCTTCGAATTCATCCGCGCGGCCGGCACCGAGGGCAGGACGCATGCGGCCTTCCACGCCTCGTTCCTGGCGGTCCTGAGCCTCCTTAAGTTCACCAACCTCATGCTCGCGGGTGTCTTTGTGGCGGCGATCCTCGTGCAGGGCCTGCTCCTCCGGCGCCGCACACCCGCGCTGTGGTTCGCGGGCTGGTTCGTCGGCGCGTTCCTCGCGGGGTGGGTCCTGTGCCGGCAGAACCCGCTCAACCTTCCCGCCTATTTCGTCAACTCGTGGGACGTCAGCCAGGGCTATCAGGAGGCGATGGGCCTGCCACCGCCGTCCGGAGCGCTCTGGAAGGGCGTGCTCGTTCTCTGCCTCCTCGTGGCCTACGCCGCGTGTTACCTGATGACGAAGCCGGACCGCATCCGCGCGGGCTGCACCGTCGCCGGCCTGGCGGCCTTCGTCTATCTGAATTGGAAACACGGTTTCGTGCGGGCCGACGGGCACATGATCGGCTTCTTCTACTGCGCGCTGACGGTGATCGTGGCCTTTCCAGCGCTGCTGGGGGACACGGGCCCGTGGCTTTCCGCCCGGCGCTGGCTGCTGGCCGTCACCGGCATGATCGCCCTGCTGGGCGTGCACACCGCCCTGCCCTGGCTCCTGCGCGGTTTCCTCGGAAACCTGCAGGAAAAATTCTTCACCAATCTCCAGATGGTCTGCGCGTGGCCGGAGTTTCGGGAAGCCTACGACAAGAGCCTCGAACTTCAGGTCAAGGATGCGGCCCTGCCCGAGATGCGCAAGACCATCGGGCAGTCCACCGTCGATGTCTTCGGCTACGAACAGGGCGTCGCCCTCTTCAACGGCTTCAACTATACCCCGCGGCCGGTCTTTCAGAGCTATTCCGCGTATACGCCGCGCCTCAGCCATCTGAACTACGAATTCTACGCCTCCGACCGCGCGCCGGAATATGTGCTGTTCAAGCTGCACACGATCGACGGACGGTTCAGCACGTTCGACGACTCGCAGGTGCTCGCCCTTCTGGTGCAACGATACGAATACGTGCAGGGCGAAGGCACCTACCACCTGTGGCACCGCAAGCCGGGGCCGTTCGATCCGCGGCAGGCGGAACCGAAGCCCATCCGCACCGAAATCGCCCCGATGGGCAAGCCCGTGAAGCTGGCCGATCTGGCCGACCGGCCGCTCTGGGTCGAGGTCGACGCCCATCCGTCGCTCCTGGGCCGCCTCCGTTCCTTCTTCTACAAACCCGCGGTGGCGCAACTGCAGATCCGGGACAGCAACGGGAAAATGGCCGCGTACCGCATGCCACTCCCCGAGGGCCGCGCGGGTTTCATCATCAATCCGATCGTCGAGGATGTCGTGAGCTACATGCGCTTCGCCGGCGCGGCGGCCGACCGGCGCGTCGACTCCATTGCGCTCATCTGCGCCGCCCAGGACCGGGACTGCTTTGCCGACAACGTGATCTTCGCGGTTTCCGCGCTCCCACCGTCGACGGCCGGCCGCGAATTCTTCCGCCAGGTGGAACGCGTGCGCTTCCACCTGTTCCAGTCCACCCCCGTCAGCTTTCAGGCGGCGGTGCCACCGACCGAGGAAGCGATCGACGGCCGGCCGGTGATGGTGCTGCACGCCCCGAGCGAGATGACGTTCGACGTCCCCGCCGGCGCGCATGAGATCGCGGGCACGTTCGGCTACATGCCGGGTGCCTATTCAAACGGCGGCAACACCGATGGCGCCGAGTTCTTCGTCGAGGCCGAAGTCAACGGGCAGCGGCGAATCCTCTTCGACCGCTTCCTCGATCCGGTGCACACGGCGGCCGACCGCGGGCTCCAGTCCTTCCGCGCCGCGTTGCCCGTTCCCGCCGCGAGCCGGCTCTATCTGCGGGTCAGTGCCGGGGCGCGAAACAACAACTCCTGGGACTGGACCGCGTGGACCGGCATCGACATCCGTTGACGCCGGGCCACGCCGGGATGTGATCGCCGAACGGCCAATCCCGCCCGGATGACAACTTCGCGACACCGCCTCTGGTTCTGGCCGGCGCTCGCGGTCGTGATGACGGCGGCGAAGCTCTGGCTGACGCGCGCCCAACCGATCTATGCGATCGGGCCCGCGGTGCACGACGACCGCCTTTTCCTCGATCTGGCCGGACACATCCTGAACGGCGACTGGCTCGGTCCGTACAACCAACTGACTCTCGCCAAGGGTCCGTTTTTCCCGATCTGGGTCGCGCTCGTTTTTCTGACCGGGATCCCGCTCGGCCTTGCGCAGCAGGGCGCCTATGCCGCCGCCTGCGCGCTGCTGGTGCGCGCCTTCCGTCCGTGGATCCCGTCCGGCTTCGGACGATTCTGCGCCTATCTGCTGCTCCTGTGGAACCCGATGACCTTCGAGGGGCACGACCTCGCGCGCATCATGCGGCAGAACATCTACACGCCGCTGGCGCTGGTGGTGTTCGCCGCCCTGGTTGCGCTGTGCGCCCGGCGGACCCAGGTGCTCCGGCGCCAGGCGGGATGGGCGGCGCTGGCCGGCCTGGCTTTCGGCTGTTTCTGGCTCACGCGCGAGGAAAGCGTGTGGCTGTTGCCCGCGGTCGGCGTGCTCGTCTCGTGGTACGCCTGGAGTTTTCACGCCGAAATTGCGCATCGCTGGAGGGTGCTTGCGGGCACGGCCGCGATCGGGATCAGCGGCGCCGTGCTTCCTCTCCTCGTGGTGGCGGCGCTGAACCACCACTACTATGACTGGTTCGGCACCGTGGAATTCCACGGTCGCGCGTTCGAGGATGCGTACGGAGCGCTGGTGCGCTTCAAAGTCGGGCCGGAGCTGCCGATGGTTCCCGTGACGCGTCAGATGCGGGAAGCCGCCTATGCCGTGAGCCCGACGTTCGCCGAACTGCGCCCGCAGCTTGAGGGACCGGTCGGCGACAAATGGTGCGAGAAGGAGCGTTTCCCGGCCGCGGACCGCCAGATCGGTGGCGGATGGTTCATGTGGGCGCTGCGCGACGCCGTGGCGGCCTCCGGACACGCCCGCAACGCCGGCGAGGCGATGAGATATTACCGGAAAATGGCGGACGAGCTGAACGGGGCCTGCGACGCCGGGCTCGTGCCGGCCCGAGCTCCCCGCAGCGGATTCCTGCCTCCCCTGCAGACCGGGGTGCCGCGACAGCTCTGGGAGGCGCTGGTGCAGTTCACCGGCTATTTCACGTCGTTCTCGTCCTTCGCCGCGGATGTTCCACCGAGCCTGGGCGACAATCAGGATGTGCGCCCATTTCTCGATCTCACCCACGACCGCATCAGTCCGGGCGAACGCGTGACGATTCCCGCGTCACCGGAGCAGGATCGTTTTCGGCGGGAGCAGATCGCCCGGCTGGAAGCGTGCGGCCGCGCCGCGGCGGGTCTTCTCGCATTCCTGATCCCGCTCGCCCACATCGTCCTGCTGGCGCGCCTGCTGGAGATGGCCGCCCGCCCCCGGCTCGGTGGCGCGATGGTGGCCGCGCTCGCGGCCTGGCTGGCGTGTGCGGCCTATCTCGCGGTCAATGTGATCGTCCACGTCACGTCTTTCAACAACCTCAGCCCGGCCGCGCTGTCCGCCGCCTATCCGCTGGAGATCGTTTTCGTGATCGCGGTCGCGACCGATGCCGTCGGAGCCTGGTTTGGCGCCGCGGATTCGGGGACCGCCCGGACGGGCGTCGCGCCATTCCGCCGCCCCGCGATCGCGCGCGCCATCCCGTGGATCTGGGCGGCCGGTGCCGCGGGTCTGGTGCTGGGGGGCCGGCTGGCGGAAGTGGCCGCCTACGCCGGCGACGTTCCGTTCAACGACCAGTGGAAAATCGAGGCTGCGGACATCCTCGCGCCGTGGGTTCACGGCACGCTCAGCCCCGCGGCGTTTTTTTTCCATCACTTCGAACACATCCCGGTTTGGACCCGGTTGCTGGCGTGGCTCGAAGCGGCGTTGACCGGACGCTGGGACCCGCTCGTCCAGGTGCTGGTCAACAA
>DASYDZ010000266.1:0-5574 GCA_036499305.1 Candidatus Didemnitutus sp. | reverse complement strand
AGATTCCGGAGGGTTGCCCACGAAATACACGAAGGAACGCGAAAAATGATCCCGAGAGGATTGTCACAGGAGCAAGGCAAAGATCCCTGAATATTGCCCACGGAACGCACGAAAAAACGCGACAAATGATCCCGAGAGGATCGTTACCGAAGCAGGCTCCTGCCACGAGGCCGATGAACTTCTCATTTGCCGCCGCGATCGACTTTCGTCGGTCATCTTCGATCTTTCAGCCGCCCTCAACCCTCAACCCTCAACCCTCAACCACCCCATCAGTCCTGCTCGGGTGTGAGCGTGTGCAGCGGCGGCACGGTGCGCAGGGCGGGGAGAACGAGGGCGACGACGATCACGACGAGGATCGTGCCGATGCCACCGGCCGTGGCAGCGGTGACCGGGCCGTACCAGGCGGCCGCGAGTCCGGCGCGGAGTTCCGAGATCTCGTTCGAGGAACCGATGAAGAGCTGGTTGACGGCGGTCACGCGCCCGCGGAGCGAATCGGGTGTACGCATCTGCACCAGCGAATGACGGACGACGACGCTGAAGTTGTCGCACACGCCGCTGAGGTACAGCGCGCCGAGCGACAGCCAGAGATTGCGCGAGAGAGCGAACACCGTAATGGCGGCGCCGAAGCCGGCCACGGCCCAGAGCATGGTGGCTCCGGGCCGCCGCGACGGAGGGAGGTGCGTGACCATGAAGGCCATCGTGATGGCTCCGAGCGCGGGGGCGGCGCGCAGCCAGCCGACGGCGCGCGAATCCACGTGGAGAATCTTGTCGCCGTAGATCGGCAGGAGGGCGATGGCTCCCCCGAGCAACACCGCAAACAGGTCGAGGGAGATGGCGGCGAGGATGGCCTGATGCCGCCAGATGAAACGCAGGCCGGCGAGGGCGTCGGGCGCGACGCCCCGGTCTTTGGCCGGTTGGTCCACGTGCATGCTGAACAGGATGATCGCGAGCGCGACCGAGAAGGCGACGTCGAGCACGTACACGGCGGAATAGCCCGAAGCCCAGATCAGGAAACCGCCCAACGCCGGTCCGATCACGGTGGAGAGTTCGAACGAGCTGGCGCTCCAGGTGACGGCGTTGCTGACGGACTCCGACGGCACGAGGAGCGGAACAAGCGCGGCGCGGGCCGGGTTGCCGACCACGCGGACCATCGCCTGAAGGAACGCGATGAAGAAGATCACCGGGAGCGCCGGCTGGTCGAAATGCAGCGAGGCGGGATCGACGTGGTGTTCGAAGCGAAGAGCGATCCCCCGCAGCAGGGTGTTGCCAAAATGCAGTGGAGCTATGTCGGGCAGCCATTGAGGGAAACTGGTGCAGATCACCAGGCCGAGCGACAGAACGGCCGAGGCGCAGGACGTGCGCATCAGGATGCGCCGGCGGTCGTGTCGATCGGCCAGGACTCCTGCCGGAAGCACCAGCGCGATCAGCGGAATCACGGTCGTCAGCCCGACCAGCCCGAGTGCCGTGGCCGAGTTGGTCCAGCGGTAGATCTGCCAGGCGACCGCAAGGCTCAGGGCCTGGCGCCCGATGTTGAACAGAAAATTTCCGGCGAGAAAACGCCGGTAGCCCGCATGCCGCATCGCGGAATACGGGTCGCGGTTCGGGCTACTCATCGTCGGTCCGCCTCGCCCAGGTGAAGGTCATCCACCTTTCGTGAGGCGAAGAAGGGCGTCGATCAAGCTTTCCGGAGGGAAGGGCTTCTGCACGAATGCGGTCAGGCGGTCGTTCGCGAATTCGCCCTTCGCATCCTGCTCGCAGTGCCCGCTGAAGAGGATGCAGGGGAACTCCGGATTCTGCCCCCGGATGCGCTTGAGGGCGGCCGTGCCGTCGAGGCGCGGCATGGTGACGTCGAAGACGCCCGCGCGAAAACGCTCCGGCTCGGCCTCGTAGGCTTCGAGGGCTGCGTCGCCGTCGTCGGAAAGCACCACGTCGAAACCCGCCCGGCGCAGAATGCTGTCGGCGAGCTGGCGGACGGAAAGGTCGTCATCGGCCACGAGGATCGTGTCGCCCGAGCCGACGCGCGCGAGCGGCTTCGCGAACGGCACGAGGGTGACGGCGGACGCGGTGCCGGCGACCGCCGGAAGATAGATCGCGAACGTGGAGCCCTGGCCCGGCGTGCTGGCGACCTTCAGGGCGCCGTGCTGGGTGCGGACGATGCCGAGCACCGCGGCGAGGCCAAGGCCCCGGCCCGTGAATTTCGTCGTGAAGAAAGGATCGAAGATCCGGGCTTTCACCTCGGACGTCATGCCGCAGCCGGTGTCCACGACCTCAAGGCACACGTAGTCGCCTGCGGGAGGCGAGCCGCTGGGCAGCGCGTCGGGAATCTCGTTCGCACCGAGGGAGACGGCGCGGGTGGTGACGGTGATGATGCCGGCCTGGTCACCGAACGCCTCGGCCGCGTTGAGGACCAGGTTCATGATGACCTGGCGAAGCTGCGAGACGTCGGCCTCAACCGCGGGCAGGGTGGTGGAGAGCGAGAACTTGAGCTCGGCATGATGGAGCGAGAGCTCGAGCAGCCGGGTGGTGTCGTGGACGACACGGCTGAGGTTGAGGCGTTCGACCACCACGGCGCCCTTGCCGGCATAGGCCAGCAACTGACGGCACAGATCGGCGGCCCGCCGCGTGGCGACGAGGATCTTGCTCAACTGCGCGTTCTTCGGCCCATCGTTGGCGAGGTCGAGTTGGAGGAGCGAAGCGTTGCCGAGGATGGCGGTGAGAAGGTTGTTGAAGTCATGCGCGATGCCGCCGGCGAGGACGCCGAGGCTCTCGAGCTTCTGCGTCTCGAGCATCTTGCGCTGCAGGGCGTCGTTCTCCGCCTCGGCCAGCTTCCGGGCGGTGATGTCGGTCTGGGTGCCCGCGATGCGCCAAGGGGCGCCGGTGACGGGGTCGCGCTGGACCACCTTGGCCCGATGGAAGATCCAGAGCCAGTGGCCGGATTTGGCGCGCAGGCGGAACTCGCTGGAGGATTCGTCGCGGCCATCCCAGAAGCGCGCCTCGTCCTTCTCGACCTGCGGGCGATCGTCGGGGTGGATCAGCGAAATGAAGGTGCCACGTCCCGGTGGCAGCTCGTCGATGGCGTAGCCGAGCATGCGCGACCAGCCGTCGCTCCGGTCCTGGCCGCCCGTGCGCACATCCCAGTCCCAGAAGCCGTCCTGGCTGCCCTCGAGCACGCGCGACAGCTTTTCCTCGCTGCGGCGGAGAGCCTCGGCCTGGCGTTTCACCTCGCGCAGGGTATGACGCTGCCAGAAGAGGCCCGCGCCACCGGCCAGCAGAAGGACGACGAGCGGCAGGACGTAGGGAAGGACGTCGCGGAAACGCAGCCGGCGCACCTTGATCGGTCCGATCCATTTTTCGTAAAGCTGGTCGTAGGTCCGGTCGCGTTGAATCGAAAGAAGACCCTCGTTGAGCTGGGCGAGCAGTTCGCGGTGGCCGGGGTGGATGGCGAAATGTTCGCGGTAGTCGAGGTCGGGCAGCGGCACGGGGGCGGCAACGATGTCGTTGAACCCGCCCGTGCGGAGCACGTAGGAGGTCACCAGATCGCTGGAAAGAAATGCGTCCGCGCGCTTCTCATGCACGGCCCGGATGCATTCGAGGAGGGTGGGTTCAAAAACCTGGCTGACCGACCACGACTGATGCTGGAGGTAATCGTAGGCGCGCGACTGTTTGGGGAGCGCGATGCGCAGGCCCGCCAGGTCGGACACGGAGACGATGCGACGCCCATCGGCGCGAACGAAAAGACCGCCGTGCATGGTCATCGTCGTGGCGCTGAAATCCATGTAGCTGCGGCGATCCTCGGTATCGGCGGCGTTGCAGATGATGTCGATGTCGCCGGCCTTGAAGGCGTCGAACAGCCGGCTCCAATCCATCAGCCGGAACTCGACCACGAGTCCCTGGTCGTGTGCGACCTCGCGCAGCAGTTCCACGGCGAACCCCGCGGGCTGGCCGTCGCCATCAGCAAACGTGAACGGGGCCGCGTGCGACTCGACGCCGACACGCAACGGACGCGGCGCAGCGGCGGGATCGGCCCGCAGGAAGCCGGTCCACGCCGCGGTGCCGACAAGCAGCCCGACGAGCGTGCGAAGAAAGCGCATGAAATGGAGGGGGTGGCCCACTCATTTCATCGGTTCATTTTGTCCCGGATTGAGACCTATTCCGCAGGCCCAATATTTCCACCTATCTGGTAAAGAACGGATTGTGCCTCTTCTCCTGCCGCAGGGTGGTCAACGGCCCGTGTCCGCAGGCGAAGACGGTATCCAAAGGAAGGTTGAGGAGCTTGCGCCGGTTATTGCGAAATTGGTCTTCGTAGTGCGTCGGGCTGCCACCCATGGACCCGGCAAAAAGCGAATCGCCGACCACCGCCAGCGGCCAGGAAAGGCCGGTGATGTAGAAAGTGGTCTGCCCGGGAGAATGCCCCGAAGTATCAAGCGTCTTGATCGCGAGTTCACCGAGGTGAAAATGGGCATTTTCCTTGAACGTCTTCGCCCCCGGCAGATCCACCGGCTCGCGTTCACCGGACCATATCTCGGGTTTGCCCGCGGCGACGAGGCGGGCGAGGTCCGCGACGTGATCCTCGTGCGTGTGCGTGATGAAGACGTAGCGCAGCGTCAGTTTTTCCGCGTGGACGGTGCCGATGACGTCGCTGGCATCGGCGCCGGTATCGAAGGCGGCGGCCAGGCGGCTTCGCGGGTCCCAGACCAGATAGCTGTTCACGCGCATGTCCTCGTAGGCCGTATTGAACATGGCGAAACCGCGAGGGAACAAGGGCTGCTCCGGGTACCATTCCTTGCGGGCCAGTTCGAGCAGGGCATCTCCGCCCAAGCCGAGGACCCGGGCGACGGCGCGCAGCGGTACGTCACGGATTTCACCGGCCTTGAGCGCTTTCCATTCGGCGGCGGTGATTTTCGCACGAGTGACAATCTGCGGGTCCGTGAGCTTCAACCCGCGCTGGGCCTTGCCCAAAACGTCGGAGACATTGTCCTCGAGAGGTATGCGCGGCATGACTCACGCATGCCCGTAACGGTGGGCGCCGCAAGCGCGGAACCGCGGACAGCGCGTGATCTCCTTGAGGCGCTTTGAACGAACGTCGCCGTCAAAGGGCGCAGGAAACGCAGAAACGGCACTCGGTATCCAGGCTGGCGGGTGGTCGTCGTTGTCCCCAACGGGACGGCAGGGAGGCGGGAACCGCGCACCGCGCCCAATTTCTGTTCTCAATGCCGCGTACAAATCATGCTGATTTCTGCCGCCGGCCACGGTCGCCGCGAGCGGCGACCCTACAGGGCTATCCCGGACCCTGTGCGCTCCCCTGCGGCCACAACAAGATGCAACAAGCCACCCATAAACCATGCAGGCGGCGCCTGATGGCCGCCGCCTGCTGGACACACACACACTAACTAAAGTTGTTACTTCGGCACAACGACCGAAACATTTAGCTTATCGAGCGTAATTCCCAACTGCCGGTCATACTCGGCCAGGGCCTTCGCATAGTCGTTCAGGGCGTTGATCTCGCTAAACTGAAGACCCGTGAGGATTTCCTGCTGGTAAAGGACACTGAACGTGCTGCCCGTGCCGGCCACC
>DASYDZ010000265.1:0-2056 GCA_036499305.1 Candidatus Didemnitutus sp. | reverse complement strand
GACGGCGATTCGTACGGATCATTGACACCCGTCATGTGCTCGAGATTTCCCGCGCGCGCGCGGGCGTAAAGCCCTTTTGGATCGCGCTGCTCGCAGATGGCGAGCGGAGTTGCGAGGTGAACTTCGACGAAGCTGCCGTGGCGGGTCACCAGCTGGCGCATGTCCGCGCGGTCGGCGGCATAGGGCGCGATCAGGGCGCAGACCGCGATTCCGCCGTGGCGGCAGGCCTCGGCGGCGATATAGCCGTGGCGCAGGACGTTGAGCTTGCGGTGCTCGCGCGAGAAGCCCAGTTCCGAGGACAAGAGCTTTCTCACTTCGTCGCCGTCGAGCAAGCTTACTCGCCGCGCGAAGTCGCTTTCTATCCGCGCGGTTAGCGCTTTTCCGAGCGTGGTCTTGCCGGCGGCAGGCAGGCCGGTGATCAGCACCGCGACTCCGCCGCGGGGCTGGTTCTGAACGGCGTTTTTTCGGGGCATGACGAATCCGGCGGAAAGACTGTCAGCCGGTCATGCGGTTGTCAAATTTCCGGCTGGGATCGTCCCGCCAGGCCGACGGGGCAAGCGTGATTTATCGCACGTTTTCCGGGGGCCGGAACATCCATCTTTTCTATGAAAAAACACGGAAATCTATATAATGTTGCAAAGCGAGAAGTGGATGTGTGGGAGCTTGCTCGCCAAAGAACAAAACTTGCAGGGGTGAACCATGGCCAGAGCCAGAGTACAGGGGTTCCGCGCATTCCGTCCGAAGCTCGTTTCTCTCGCAGTTGCCTCGTGTTTCGTCAGCAGCACAGCGCTGGCAAACCCCACCGGTGCCCAGGTCGTCAACGGCCAGGCTTCGATCATCCAGAACGGCGCGCTGCTCCAGATCACCAACAGCCCCAACTCGATCATCAACTGGCAGAGCTTCTCGATCGGGGCGAGCGAGATCACCCGCTTCATCCAGCAGTCGCAGGCCTCCGCCGTACTGAACCGGGTCACCGGCAGCGCCGGCGCGATCAACCCGTCGGTCATTCTGGGTGCGCTGCAGTCGAACGGGCGCGTGTTCCTCGTGAACCCCTCCGGCATCCTGTTCGGCGCGGGCTCGCAGGTGGACGTGGCGGGCCTGGTCGCGACGAGCCTTAACCTTTCGAACGCGGACTTTCTCGCGGGCAAGCTCAAGTTCACGGACGGCGCGGGCGCGGGCTCGGTCATCAACCAGGGCAATATCACGACGGGGGCGGGCGGCGAGGTCTATCTCGTCGGCAACGCGGTCACCAACAACGGCATCATCACCAGTCCTAACGGGACGGTAGCGCTCGCGGCGGGCAACAGCGTCGAGCTGGTCAACCCGGGTACGCCGAACCTGCGCGTCGAGATCACCGCGCCGGACAACGAAGCGCGCAATCTTGGCCAGATCATGGTCGAATCCGGGCGTGCCGGTATCTACGCTGGGTTGATCAACAACTCGGGCTCGATTCGAGCGGACAGCGCAGTGGCCGAGGGTGGCAAGATCCTGCTCAAGGCGACCAAGAGCGTCACGCTGGAATCGACGAGCATTCTCGATGCGAGCGGTAACGGCGGCGGCAGGATCGAGGTGCTGGCGAAGGACGGCGGTACGGCCAATATCGCCGGCCGACTTGATGTATCGGCGCCGGTTTCCGGTGACGGCGGCTTTATTGAGACTTCGGCCGATGTGGTAAAGATCGCCGACGGTACGGTCGTAAGGGGGAACGCACCTCATGGCAAGCCCGGTACCTGGCTGATCGATCCGACCGACTTCACGATATTCGGAGGTGCGGGCACGCAGAGCGCCAGTGGAATCGGTGCCGACACGCTGGTCGACAGCCTCAACAACGGGACCTTGAACGTAACGATTGCGACAGACTCTGCAGGCGCCTACGCCGGCGATATAAACGTCAGTGCTCCAGTGGCGTGGTCGTCTGCCAACAGCCTCACACTGACGGCTCATAACAATGTCAACGTCGATGCCCCGATTTCCAATTCGGGCACTGGTGGTCTGAATATCTATGCTGGCTGGGATGGTAATGGTGATCCGGCAGCTCCTGTTGTGAGGCCTGGCG
>DASYDZ010000264.1:0-6097 GCA_036499305.1 Candidatus Didemnitutus sp. | reverse complement strand
CGCAAGAAATGCGAACGGAAATCGCCGCCTGGCAATCCGACCGCAACCATCGCGGCGCCCCGGTGAACTGGCGCTTCACCACTGAGGATGCACGCATCAAACTCCTTCGCCTCTATCCGAAACTATAGACGTTACGGGATAATAGTCTATACACGGAAACCGGGGCGTCTTATAGTGTGCGGCCTATTTTTCCGGGTACAATGCGTTCTCTGCTCCCCTCGCGGTTGACCTTTTCCAGGGTTGGTGGGAATGCTTGGCCATGTATAATGTGATCGTCGCCTACGATTCCACCGCGTGGGAGACCGACCAGCTCATGCGGATCGGGGCGGACCGCTTCAAGGAATACAGTGGCGGACCCGAGTCGGATCGGGTGGATGCGACGAAACCGGCGACGTTGAAGCTGCTCGAAGGCATCCCGACGCTGCTCTTTTATGAATCCGGGTCGGACGGCGCGGCGGCCAAGGTGGTGCGCTATGGCACCGTGAGCCACGTGCACGTGCTGAAAAACGAGGTGGTCTTCCGGTTCACGGAAGAAGGCCGGTTTATCCGGACCGTGCTGGAGGAGTTCTCGTCCCGGCTGGACATCGGCCGGTTTGAAAACAACCGGACCCATTGGGCGGTCAAGGAAGGCGGGATTCCCTCGGCGATGATGAGCCGGCTGCGGCCGAGCTACGACATCGTGTTTTCATTTGCCGGCGAGGACCGGGTCTACGTCGGGAAGGTTGCGCGTTACCTGAAGACCCGGGGCGTGAAGGTATTCTATGATGAATTCGAGTCCGCCGACCTCTGGGGCAAGGACCTGGCCGAGCATTTCAGCATGATCTACGGGCAGAGCGGCCGCTACTGCGTGATGTTTATTTCCTCCGCCTACGTGAAGAAGATGTGGACCCGGCATGAGCGCCGGAATGCCCTGGCCCGGGCCGTGGAGGAGCACCAAGACTATGTCCTGCCGGCGCGGTTCGACGACACGCCGGTGGATGGTATCCGGTCGAGCATCGCCTATATTTCTCTGGCCAAGCTGTCGCCCTTGCAGTTCGCCAAGCAGATCCTGAAAAAACTGGGCAGGGCGTGACTGCCCACCGGTGTGTTGCCTTTCTTTTGCCTTTGGGGCCGAGCACTCTTTGGGACTGAATATTGTAAATGATTCAAGATTAGATTGTAATATATCTAAACGGCTTTCTTTTTGTCAGGGATTAATACGAGTGTTTTTGACAAAATCCCGAAAAACCCACCAATTTACTATTGCGAGTTATTAAACTCGGTGTGAACTAAACGCCATTACGCCCAAACAGGCAGTCGAACGTTTTCACCTCGTGTTCCTGAAGCATTTCGCGAACACGGTCAGCCCTGGCACCATTTGCCTCAAGGGCGGGGTGAACCTGCGCCTCTATCTCGGCAGCCCCCGACTCTCCGAGGACATGGACTTTGACGCCCGGATAGTGGCGAAGGACACCCTCCGAAAGAACGTAAACAAGACCCTCGCGGCCCAGCCGCTGCGAGCCGAGCTCGCCGCCGGCCGGATCGCCTTGGGCGAAATCAGTGATCTCAAGCAAACGGAAACCTCCCAGCGCTGGAAATTCGACGTGGTCCACGAAGAGCAGCGCATCGCCACCCGCCTGGAGTTTTCGCGCCGGAAGAAGGACGAGCCGTTTGCCGAACATGCCATCGCGCCTCCGTCCGCCGCCGTGCTCGGAGCCCATCAACTGGCTCCGTTCCTTTTTCCCCACTACCTGTCCCCGGCGGCCTTCCGGCAAAAAATCAACGCGCTCGCGACCCGCAAATATGCGCAGGCCCGGGACGTATTCGACCTGCAACTGCTTTCGCCTCACGCGCCGGCCGGCCGGCAGGCGCCACCCGCGTTGGTCCGGCAGGCATTGGAGCAACTGGCCGTCATCAGCCTCGCCATGTTCCGGGACCAAGTGGTGCCGTTCCTGCCCGCCGATTTGGCGGCCTATTATGGAACCCCCGAAGCCTGGAACCGGATGAAGGCCCAGGTGCGGGCCGATCTGGAGTCCGCCCTGCCTCCCGTCGCGTCATGAAAACGCTCTCCTTCTATCGGAAAATTGCCGGCCAACGGCGGGTGACGACCCGTTCGGCGGCGCTGCTCGCCGGCCTGACCCTGGCCACCGCCTCCATGGCATTGCGGCGGCTCGCCGCCGAGGGATTGGTCACGCGGATCAAACCCGGTGCGTGGCTGGTCGGCCCCGCCGCGACCAAACCCGGCGCCCTGGTCGCTGCCGCCGCCCAACCTTATGAAGCCTACCTGTCGGGCTGGTCAGCGCTCCGGCATCACGGGAGGATTCAACAGTTTCCCGAGATTCAATTCGGGGTCACGCTGGGCCGCCCAGCAGAGGTAACGGTCGCCGATACCGCCGTTCGCCTGCATCATATCAAGCCGACCCTTTTCACTGGCTATGCCTATGACCCGGCCGTCGAGGGACTGGTGGCTTCGCCCGAGAAGGCCTTGTTCGACCTCGCCTATTTCTCGGCGATGAACCGGCGCCGCCTGAGCGGCACGCTGCCGGAAACCGACCTCACGGGATTTCGCTGGAGCGCACTGCAGGGCTGGCTGCGCCGGATTCCGAACGCCAGCGTTCGCACGCTGGTTGAGCGCCGGGTCCGCGAGTTGCGGGACCGTCACGCCGGCCCGGACGAGTGACCGGCGCGATTAGAGGGCGGGAGGGTCGCCGCCCAACCATTGGGTGATCGGGCCGAGCTTCGGGGCCGCCGCGAGAAAGCCGTGGTTGCAGGTGGCGACGGGAGGTTTCGCTACTCCGCCGCCACCACTAAATTGGCTGCCGAGCTTCGGAAAACATGGCAAAAGTCTCGAATCGCAGAAACGAAATCGGTGGATCGAGGTGGGTTGTTCGGCACGCGTGGCCGGATGCGTGATCCTCAAGGCGCGGCTCAAGGTCTTCCGACGTACCAATGTAGACCGCGCCTGATCGCAAACGGAGACAATAGACCACGCACAGGCCATTCGCCGCGCTTCGGCAATCAACATATTCACGCGGTTGTATGTGCCGGCCGCAAGGCCAAGCATCGCGAGGCCGCGTCGAATGGCTGCACTCAACGGATGAACACGCGAAATTGTGTAATGAAACGAATATTCTAGAGGGAAATCGCCACCCCGATTTGACCTGGCAGTGATCGATGGGACGCACTGGATGTCCAAGAAGGTCGATAATCATTACATTCGTAACATAGGCCGCAGCCGAGTTTGCTAAAGGCCCGTTTAAGTTCTCGCGCACAAGCCTGCGGCGAAATATCGCTGGCTTATCCTCTTGGCAGTGCCGCATGGCGCACGATGCGGTCATAACGTTGGACGAAACGACGCAATTTGTCCGGGTCGCTGGCGAAACTTTCGAGCCAGGCGGTGAGACCGTTGGCGACCGCCACAATAAGATCGCTCAGATTGAAATGAACTCCTGTTGCGGGATCTTGGCGATGAGGCATTCCGCGGGGCCCCACGAAGAAGCTGATCCGGCCCACTTTGCCGCTGAGAACCCTGCGTGAGTCGAGGTTCGACATGTGCAGAAGAGAATTGCGCAGCTCCCAAAGCTGCTCGGATGTAATGCCCAAGGGAGGCATCTTGACGTAGGTGTCGAGCCAGCAGACGAAATTGCTCTGGATGTCGCCATATTCGAGGTAGGCGACGGTATCAATGAACGACGCGAGCAGTTTCATACAGGCCAGATAGCTCCGCTGATTGAAGAGAAGACGGATCGCGGTGAAATGGTCGTCGTTGAGGAGACGGGGAATGTCGAGGCCCTGCGGGGTCCGGTAATCGTCGAGGTAGTCACCCATGACACCGGGGCCAATCTTGGGATGGCCTTGGAATGGTTCCATGCGCAGCCGCAAATCGTGGGTCGTGCCGTCGATTTCTATTTTTCCATTCACCACGGCGGTAATGCACACGAGCGGGTGGGCCGGCGCGTTCAGAGCCGAGAACGCCGGCTCGTAGAGTTCCAACTGGCGGCCCAGGCGTTCCAGCGCATTGTATTCGGCGGCGGTGATCCCCGCGAATTGCTTCGGCAGCGGAATTCGCCGGGCTTGCGGAACGTCTGTCGCGACTGCGGCGCGCAGTTTCGGCCCCATGGCTTCGTCGCTGCCGTCGATCGGATGCCCAACAGCTCCCGTCTCTTGCAGGATGCCATCGCGAACGAAGTAGAAGAGATTGAAAGCGAGTTCCGCCATAAGCCGACATCAGAATCCGGACGATTAACTCGAGCCTGTCGGCGAATGATCCAACTTCAAGCTCACCCGCGGGGGCCATTTGAGGTTGCTTATCTCTTTTCCGGAACGATCGGCAGCTCCTCAGTCATGGACTCGTGGATGAACCCTATGCTTTACTGTTTACCTCGGGTCGGGACCGCACGACTGGCTCAGTTGCCGGAGAGCGGTGGTGTCGCCGCGGATCAGGGCTTCCTTCTTGGCACGCGACCAGCGCTTGAGCTGAGATTCGCGAGCCACTGCTTCGTTTGGCGCGATCGGTCCCTCGCAATAGATCAATCGCGGTGCTTCGTGGTCACGAGTGTGTTTGCTTCCAAGGCCTAAGCGATGCTTGCGCAGGCGTTCGGGGAGATTGACCGTCTGGCCGATATACAGGGAGCCATCGGCGGATTGTAGGATGTAGACCCAAGCGTGGCCGGAAATGGACTCGGGGCACGGAATGGTAGGGAAGATGGCGGGCATGATCATGGATGGCCCGATTGAACGATCCACAAATCTCAGAACGAAAGCCCTTCGACAAGCTCAGGGCATTCGACTCCGCTAAGAATGGCCTGCCATGAGCGCAGGCCAAAGGCCGGAGTCGAATGGCTGCCCGGCCTGGATTCGAACCAGGACTAGGCGAGTCAAAGTCGCCTGTGCTACCATTACACCACCAGGCAAGAGGATGAATCCGGCAGCGTGCGGCGCGGGGCGGGGTGGTCAAGGGCGGAAACCGATCCCATCGAACCACGGAGACACGAAGAATTTGGAGCCTTTGGTGAGAGGTGCGTGCTCGAGCCAGATTCCTGGCGGCGTTTTGCCCTTTCGTGAGATGACTCATCGCGGCGTAAAGCCGCTCCTACAATGAGAGGGACCTGCTCGAGGCCAAATTCCCAGCCATGTTTGCGCTTTCGTGCGGCAATTCATCGCGGCATAAAGCCGCTCCTGCAGTGGGACCTCATGGATTGGTTCGGTGGCTTTTGCGCGTCTTGCGCCTTTTTGCGGCCAATGGAAACCGATCCGTTGGAACCACGGAGCCACGAAGATCACGGAGGTCTCTTCGAACGCAGAGAGCCCAGTCCTCCGAGCCTCTGTGTCTCTGTGGTTCAAATCGGTCCGACATGGAGCCCAACCGATCCGTTGGAACTACGGAACCACGGAGGCCACTGGGAACTCAGAGTCTTTCGTGGACCAATGGGCGCCGGTTCCGTCGCTCCCGGCCGCACGGGCAGGTTGACATGATCCAACGGAAAGACATCGTGTCCATTATGGTGGACATCCATTCCCGGGGACCCAGCGACATCAACGCCCGCCTGGCGCGGCGGGTCGGTGGACGGCGCGCCGAGCTGGGCCTGAGCCTCGACGCGCTCGCGGCTCGCACGGGGGTCAGCCGCTCGATGCTTTCCCTCGTCGAGCGCGGGGAAAGCAGTGCGACGGCGACGGTCCTCGAGAAGATCGCCGGCGGCCTGGGGCTGCCCCTGGCCCGATTGTTCGACGATCCCGCGGCGACCCCGAACCCGCGGGCTCGTCGCGCAGAACAGGCGGTCTGGCGGGATCCGGCCTCCGGCTATGTGCGGCGCAGCGTTTCGCCGGCGAATTTCCCGTCGGCGATCAGAATCGTCGAGGTGCTGCTGCCGCCGGGCGCCGCGGTGTCCTATGAGACCGGGCCGCGCGTCCCGGTGGTTCACCAGCAGATCTGGATGCGCGAAGGCCGGATGGAGTTTACGCTTGGTCGCCAAACCCATGCGCTGGGGCCGGGCGACTGCCTTGCCATGATTCTGGATGCGCCGACCGTCTTCCGCAATCGGACGCGGCGGAAATGCCGCTATGTGGTGGTGGTTGTCACCGAGGCGCCGCGCGGCCGCCGTTCATGAGCGCACCAGGC
>DASYDZ010000263.1:0-10779 GCA_036499305.1 Candidatus Didemnitutus sp. | reverse complement strand
CACGAGTCGCTGATTCTCGCCTATCTCGGCCGGCACGGCCGCGTGCCGCATCTGGTCTGTCTCGACACGGTTGACAGCACGAATACCGAAGCCGAACGCTGCCTCGCGGCCCAACAGCCCGTGCCGCTGGTGATTCTCGCGCGGGAGCAGACGCAGGGGCGCGGACGCTTCGGCCGCACCTGGCATAGTCCGGCCGCGGGAAACCTTTACGCCACCTTCGTGTTCCGCCCGCAGATCGAGCCCGCGCGGCTGCAGGATTTCACGCTCTGGATGGGTGTCAATGTGTGCGAACTGATCGAGAATTTCTGCAAGATCCGGCCCGGCCTTAAATGGCCCAATGACTTGCACCTCGATGGACGCAAGGCGGGCGGCATGCTGACCGAAGCGCGGGTCGATGCCGACCAGGTGCGCGATCTCGTTTTCGGCCTCGGCCTTAACATCAACGGCCGTTCGGCTTCGCTGCCCGCGGAAATTCGTCGCATCGCCATCTCGGTCTCGGACGTCACAGGAAGGACCGTGGACCTCAATCGCTTTGCCGCCGCCCTGATCGGACGCCTGACGTCAGCCTACGCCGACTTCATCGCCGGCGGTTACCGCGAGAAATGCATGGAGCTGTGGCAACGCTACGACATCCTGCGCGGACAGCCCGTCACGGTCACGCAGGGCGCGCGCACCATCCGCGGCACGGCCACGGGCATCGACGACGAGGGCTCGCTCCTGGTCAGCGTCGAAAACGGCCGGATCGAGCGGTTCCGCGCCGGTGATGTCACGCTGGGGAAGGACGCCGCTTGAACGGGGGCTTGCGCACCCGGCCCGATCCCCGCGTAAATCCGTCGCCCCATTTCCCGTCGCATGGTTGAATCCGCAGAATTTACGATCGAGGTCGAGCACCTCGTCAAAAACTACGGCCCCGTCGCGGCCATCCAGGATCTCAGCTTCTCCGTGCGGCGCGGCGAAATCGTGGGGTTGCTGGGCCCCAACGGCGCCGGCAAGAGCACGACCATGCGGATCCTGACCGGCTATCTCCCGGCCACCTCGGGCGCCGTGCGGATCTGCGGCCTGCCCGTGGCCAGCCATCCGGAACTCACGAAATACCACGTCGGATACATGCCGGAGAACAATCCCCTCCCCGACGACCTGCGCGTGTCGGAGTATCTCTGGTTTCGCGGCCGGCTGAAGGAGGTGCCGCGCGCGAAGCTCCGGCGCCGCATCGACGAGGTCCTCGAGCTCTGCGACCTCAAGCGCGTGCGCCACCGCATCCTCGGGCGCCTTTCCAAGGGCACACGCCAGCGCGTCGGCATTGCCGAAGCCATCCTGGCCGAACCGGCCGTGATCATCATGGACGAGCCGACCATCGGACTCGACCCGCACCAGATCCTGATCGTTCGCGACCTGATCGCCGGCCTGCGCGGCCGGATGAGCGTGATCATCTCGAGCCACATCCTCCCGGAGATCGAGGTCTCCTGCGACCGCGTCCTGATCATCAACGGCGGACGGATCGTCGCGCAGGGCTCGCCCGCGGAATTGCGCCACGAAATTTTCGGCCAGACGAGCTATCGCGTCGAGGTCAGCGGCGACACGGCCGCCCTTCCGACCCTGCTGAAGGACATCGACCCGACGCTGCGCGTGGCCGCGCTCGGCGAATGCGGCCCGGACGGCTTCTGCGCGGCCACCCTGACGACGGCGCACCAGGCCGACCTGGGCGAACGGCTGCTGCAGTTCCTGCCGGCCCAGGGTTACCGGATTCGCGCGCTCAGCCACACGACGCCGTCCCTCGAGGATGTTTTCCTGGCCGCCACCCGGCGCAGCTGGGATGCCCGGCTGCCGGACGGCGCGAAGGGCACGGGAGACAGCCGCGCCCCGCTGCCCAAATTCTGAACGACTCCGCCATGCGCCACTTCTTCACCATCCTTTCGCATGAGATCCGCTCCCTCCTGTTCAGCGGAAGCACCTACATTGCGGCGGTGCTTTTCCTGAACGTGATGGCGTTCATCTTCGCGCAGATCCTCGAGGACTACACCAAGACGCCGCAGGAAAATCCTCCCGCCGCGATTTTCTTCCGGCTGTTCTGGCTGCCGGTGTGGTTCATGGTGCCGCTGCTGACGATGCGGTCGATCGCCGAGGAGCGCCGCATGGGCACGCTCGAGACCCTGCTGACAACGCCGGCCTCGACCGCGGAGATCGTGCTCGGGAAGTTCGGCGCCTCCTACCTGCTCTACGTTTTCATGTGGGGAACCACGATGGGATTCCATTACCTGCTGCACTACTATGCCCGCGATCCGCGCGTGCTCGATCCGGCGCCACTGATCGGCGGGTACTCGTTCATTGCCGTCAGCGGCCTCCTTTATGTTGCCGTCGGCATCTTTGCCAGCTCGCTCACCCGCAGCCAGGCCGTCGCCGGCATTTTCTCGTGCGTGCTGCTCATCGTCCTCACGATCGGCCCGTCGTTCCTGTCGAGCTACTCCGTGCTGAACGACGAAAGCTTCAAGGGGGTGAAGATGGCGGTCGATTCCCTGCTCGTGTCGCAGCATCTCGAGGATTTCACCCATGGCGTCATCGACACCCGCCAGATCATCTTCTACGTGTCGGGCTCGGCGCTCGCGCTGATTTTCAGCGTGCTGGGCGTCGAGGCCAAGCTGCTGCAGGGCTGAGCCGGCAATGACCGCATTCCCTCCATCTTCGGTCGTTCCGTTCCCGCTCCGCCGGGCCGCCTCCTGATGCGCTTCACCGACAGCTTCCGCGCGGCGCGCTGGGTCCGCCTCTGCAACCTGCTGCTCCAGGCCGTCCTGCTGCTTTCGTTTTTTGGCGGACTCAACTACATCGCGTTGAACCATTCCTGGCGCTTCGACCTCACCCGCGCCCACCGCCAGTCGCTGTCCGCCGAAACCCGGTCGTATCTCGACAATCTCGATCAGCCGGTCCGCATCTACGTCACGCTGACGGACGACTCCGAGAATCCCGAGCTGACGCAGGCCTTCAACGACATCACCGGGCTCCTGCGCGAGTATGTCTATTACACTTCCAATAATCAGCACGGCCGCGTCGACGTCGACCAGGTCGACATCTACAAGAATCGCCGCAAGGCCGAGGAACTCGGGCTCGATCAGCCCAACGAGGTGGTGCTGATCTGCGGGGACCGCCGGCGCGTCATCACGCTGCCGGAGTTCTATCGCACGAAGGTGTCGGGCCGGTCCATTTCGCGCGAGGCCTTCCAGGGCGAATCCACGCTCACCGCCGCGATCCTCGATGTGTCGTCGTCCGAGAAGAAAAAGATCTATTTCCTCCAGGGACACGGCGAGATCAGCCCCGACGACGTCGCCCCGGGCGGAATGTCGCTCGCGGCGAGCGCGCTGCAGCAGCGGAATTTCAAGCTCGCCGGGCTTGATCTGGGCCAGACGCACAAGATCCCCGATGATGCGACCTTGATCATCATGGCGGGCCAGCAGGGCCGCGTCCTGCCGTACGAGGAGGAGCTGCTGCGCAACTACCTCCAGACCCGGGCCGGGCGCGTGATCCTCATGCTCGCGCCCAAGTTCCAACACGGACTCGAGAACCTGCTCTTCGACTGGGGCACGACCGTTTACGATGACGTGATCTACGACTCCAACCCGCAGGAGCTCGACGAGGCCGGCAACCTGCGCCTCCGCTTTTTCCAGCCGCACCCGATCACCCAGAATCTCATCGATCGCAGCCTGCCGGTCATCGTGTCGTCCGCCCGGGTCGTCAGCGATGAACTTGGCCGCGCCTCGGACGACGGACTCACGGTCCGCAAGCTGATCGAGACGAGCGAGACGGCCTGGGGCGAGGCGGGATACCGCCTGCAGGAGCCGCCGCAATACACCCCCGGAGTCGACCTTCACGGGCACCTGGGCGTGCTGGTGGTGTCGGAACGGGTCAAGCCGGCCAATCTGCCGCTGAGTGTCCGCGGCGGCCGGCTCGCGGTCTTCGGCACGGCCGATCTTGTCACCAACAATCGCATCATCAACTACGGCAACCTCAACCTGTTCCTCTCCACCGTGAACTGGTGCGTCGATCGCGACACCCAGGTCAACATCCCCGCCCGGGCGATCGAGCGCTTTCAACTGGCGCTCTCCCAGGAGGAACTTGGGAGGTTGCGCCTGGGTCTGTTGCTCATCATGCCCGGAGCCGTGGCCGTGCTCGGCCTGCTCGTGTACCTGACGCGTCGCCGCTAATCCCCCGCCCTTTCGATCCATGCGCACCAAGGTCACCCTCGTTCTGATCTTCCTGAACGTCGTCCTGTTTTTCTACATTTTCGAGTACGAGCGGAAATTCGCGATCGAGCAGGACCTGATGGTGATGCGGAAGCGGGTGTATGGACCGGAGGTCGCCTCGATCGATTCCTTCACCCGCATCGAGCGCGCCGGGCCCACCGTGCACGTCGAGAAGCGCGGCGACCAGTGGTGGCTCACGCAGCCGCACGAGTGGCCGGCCAACCTGAACGCGGTCGAGCGCATTCTCAACGAACTCCAGCTCCTCGAACACGAGACCAGCTTCAAGGTGTCCGACCTCGCGAACACGGAAGGCCGGACACTCTCGGACTACGGCCTCGCCGACCCCGCCCTGACCTTCATCTTCACCTCCGGCGGCAAGACCTACACCACCAAGGTCGGCGACGACACGAAGACCGGCAGCCGCCTCTATCTTCTTTCGCCGGACGGCACCCGGATCCACGTCGTCAACCGCGCCCTGGCCGACACCCTGGAGATCTCGGTCGATACCCTCCGCTCGCCGTCCATCTTCACCGTGCCGGTCTTCGAGGTGCGTTCCCTCAGCCTGCAGACCGCCGCGCCGGCCAATCTCAAGGTGCGCCTGCGCCGCGAGGGCGACCGCTGGTCCTTCGAGACGCCCATCCTCGCCCGCGCGAACACCAGGCGCGTCGAGTCCGCCATCGGCGGCCTGAACGACCTGCGCGCCAAACGATTCCTGGAGCCACGCGAGATCGATGCCGATCGCGCCGGCCTGACCGCGCCGACCCTGCGGGTGACCCTCGAGGGCAACGCCCGGCGGGAAACGCTGCTCCTCGGCGGACCCGTCGGCGGTGACGCGACCTCGGGCGACTACTACGCCAAGGTCGAGGACAAGTCCGCGATCTTCACGGTGTCCGTGCCCGCCACGCTGGTCGACGACCTGCGGAACGCCCAGGAGAAGCTGCGCGACCCGCACATTCTCGACCTCGACATCCGCAACGTCACCGCGATCACGCTCTCCGCCCCCGGCCAGCCGGACCTCGGCATCCAGCGCCTCGAGGTCCCGCAGGGCACCGAAGCGTGGCAGCTCGTCATCCGCACCGCCAGCGGCCAGGCGCCGCAGACGCTGGCGGGCGACTCGGCGACGATCGGCCGGCTGCTGCAGGAATTCCAGCATCTCGAGGCGCGGAAATTCCTGAGCGACGCGCCCTCGGCCTCGGACCTGGAGAACTGGGGCTTCAACCGCCCCGAGCGCGAAATCTCGATCAACCTCGGCACCGGCGGCGCCCCGCGCAGCGGAGAGGCCTCGACGATCACGCTGCAGGTCGGCGTGAAGCCGGCCGATCGCGCCGTGGCCTTTGCGCGCGTGGCCAACGCCCCCTTCGTCTACGAGGTCGATCCCGAGATCCTCGAATCCACGCCGGTGCTCGCCACCCATTTCCGCCAGCGCCTCCTCCGCACCCTGCCGGTCGGCGCCAGCGTGACCGGCCTGACGTTGACGGAGATCGGGGCCGCCCAGCCGATCTACGCCCATCAGCTCGCGGCCGGCATCACCTCCTGGGACATCCCGCTGAGCCTGGAGACTGACCGCCGGCGCCGCGCCATCACCGGCCTGCTGACCCAGATGCGCGCACTGCAGGCGCGCCGCTTCCTCGCCAATTCCTTCAATCCGGATCACGCCGAAACGGAGGCGGGGCCGCAGCCCTGGAAATACCGGCTCGATATCACGCTCGCGCTGACCGGTGGCAGCGGCTCGGGCCAGGTGTCCACGTCGACGCTGCTGCTGACCGAACGGCTCGGGGGCTCGACGCAGATTGCCGGCACGTCGGAGTTTGGCGGCGTGACGTTCGAGGTGACGCCCGAGCTGCTCGACTCCGTCTTTGCCCTCGCGTACGCGGACAAGCAGGACCCCGGTCCGCCCGCCAAGCCGGCTCCCCCCGCGGGAACAGAGTCCCCGAAGACCGAGTCTCCTCCGGGAAAATGACCCCCGATGGACCGGAACGCGAACAAAGGCGCAGTCCTCTCGCCGTTGCGCTATTGCGCCTCGTGCGTGCTCACGCTCGTGTGCTGGGCGGCGTGGCTGCTGTTGGGCGCGACGCTGGCGATCCAGCTCTATATTGGAATCGCCAAGGACGTGCCGGTCCCGGGCTTTGTTCTCCGCCGGATCGAGGCTGAGCTGGCCAAGGAGAATTTTTCCGTCCGGTTCGGCAACGCCCACTTCGATCCGACCGGCCAGATCCTCCTCGAAAACGTGCAGGTGAACGCACGCGCGTTCGAGGACTCCCTTTTTTCCAGCCGGATCGTCCATGTGCGCAAGAGCATCTGGTCCGTGCTCGCCGGACGGCCGATTCCCGACGAGGTCGATTTCGAGGGCGCCGTGCTCCAGCTCCCGGCCATGTTTTCCCCCAGCGGCACGACGGAGCAGCTCCTCCGCGACGTGTCCGGGCACATCCATTTCAGCGCGAACCAATACGAGATCGACCAACTCTGCTGCCGCGTGGGCAACATCGGGGTGACCTTCCGGGGCGTGATCACCCGCCCGCGCACCATCAAGGGCCGGCCCCTGGCGCCGGAGGAAATGGCGCGCAAGTTCCTCCAATATGGCCGCCAGGTCGCGATGGCCCTCCCTCAACTGCAGGAGGTCGACCACCCGGAACTGTCGGTCGAGGCCAGCCCGCGGCCGCAGGGCGGGACGAACCTCGTCATTCGCCTGACCGCCGACGGCCTGCATGAGCCCGCGAAGGCGCCGGTGACCACCGGACCCATCGCGATCACCGGGCACTGGGCCTGGGATGGACTGCGCCCGCACACCATGCGCCTGCATCTCGTCGCGCGGGACGTCGCCGGTCCGGCCGGCATTGCGGTGCCCGAAGTCCGGGCCCTCGTGCGGCTTGATCCGCCCGAGAACGAATTCGCCGCGATCGACCAGGTCGGCCTCCGGGTCGAGGCGGACGTGGTGCACGCGATCGGCGAACAGTGGCTCCTCCCCACGCTGGCCGGGACTTTTTCCATCCGCGAGGGCAGCGCGAATTTCAGCGCCGGCGTCTACAGCCATGGCGAACACCTGCAGGTGACCGGTGACGCGAGCATCCGCAGCCGATCGGCGCGGATCGAAATCGAGGGGCGCGTGCCGCCGGGGCTGGTCACCAATCTCCTCACGCGTCGCGGTCCCAAACTCGAGCCGTATTTCCGCTTCGGCGATCCGGTGGCGGTGTACGGCTCGCTGGTCGTGGCCTCCGGCGGCCACTTTGGCGGCCTGACCGTTTTCGTGCACGGCGGACGCCTGGACTCGCATGGGGTCCAGATCACCTCGGCGCGCGGCGAGATCGACGTCGATCATGACCTGAACTTCCTGGCCCATGACGCGGAGCTCGTCGCCGGGGAGAACGTCGCGCATGGCTCGTACTGGATGAATTTCCGGACGATGAACTACCGGATGCTTCTTGCGGGACACCTGCGCCCGCCGGACATCGGCGGGTGGTTCCGCGGCGACTGGTGGCCCAATTTCTGGAAGCACTTCGCGTTTCCCGCGCAGCCGCCGTCCGCCGACGTCGACGTGCAGGGAAACTGGCGCGACTCCTCGCGGACGACGTATTTCGGGAGCACGGACGCGTTCAAGCCCGTCGTGCTCGGGGCGCCGTTCGAGCGCGCGCGGACGCACATCTTCGCCCGCCCGCAGTTCGCCCATGTGATCGACCTGGCGGTGGAGAATGCCGGAGGCGCGCAGCATGCCGGAGGGTGGTTCAAGCGCATCGCGGACGTGCCCGGTCACGCCGCGGATATCGTGCAGTACGACTATGATCTGGCGGGAAACCTCGACCCCGCGACCTATGCCCTGATGGCAGGCGAGCCGGTCGGAACGTACCTGGCCAACGCCCACTTCGACCAGACGCCGCAGTTGCATGCCTCGGGATCGTCGGTGGTCGACGAGGGCCACATCGCCAGCGAGACGACATTTACAGCCGACAGCAACGGCGCGCTGCAGATTTACGGCCTGCCCATCGATCGTGTGACGGTCGGCGCCAACATCAAGGGCACCGAGCTGAACCTGAACCGCGTGGATTTCCAGTTCGCCGGCGGTCATGGCACCGGCAAGGCCACGATGAGCCTGGCACCCGGCGGCCACCGCCTGTCGTTCGAAGCCGCGTTGCAGGAAGCCGATTTCATCCGCTCCGTCCGCGCGATGCAGGACTATTCCGCGTGGCACAATCCGGGCGCCGCAAAGGATTCCGACGCGGAGAGCAGTTTCATCAAGCGCGCGACCGGCGGAAAGCTCGACGTCACGCTCTCGGCGCAGGGGAGCCCGCCGGATGTCCGCAGTTTCCACGGCGGAGGCACGGCGCGGCTGACCGGCGCGGATCTCGGGGAGATCCATCTTTTCGGCCTGCTCTCCCGCGCGCTGAGCGCCGTGGCGGTCAATTTCGGTTCGCTCAAGCTCAACGAGGCGCGCACCAGCTTCCAGCTCGTGGATGGCCGGCTCCATTTCCCCGACGCGCGCATCAGCGGGTCGAGCGCCGTGATCGAGGCGAAGGGCGACTATACGCTGGCGACCAAGTCCCTCGATTTCACCGCCCGCCTCAAGCCCTACGAGGAGGGACACAATCCGCTCGGACTGCTGATCAATCCCTTGACGAGCATCTTCGAGCTCAAGCTCAACGGTCCGCTGGCCAAACCGTCCTGGGCGGTCGTGCTGGGCCAGGGGCCGAAGCCGGAGGGTTCCGGCGCGCCACCCGCATCGACTCCGGAGCCCGTTCGCAAGCCCACACCCGCGCCGGTGTCGCCCGGTCCGGGCGCCTGATTACGAATTGCCACGGATTCGGCGGAGCGATACAGGGTGGACTCGCACCGCGATGTCTTCCGTCCGCCGCAATCCGGCCGCGCCGCTGGCGCACCTCCTGCCGTTTGCGGCGGTGGCCTTGTTCGGAGTCTTCATCCTCGCCGGCTGGTGGAGCGGGCAGGTCTCGTGGGTCCAGCCGCGACCGTACGATCCGCCGCTTCCCGCCAATGCGGCCCTCGGCTTGGTGCTCCTTGGCCTCGGCCCGGTTGTCGCGGCCATTGGATTTCGCCGGACGGCGAGCCTGCTGGCGGGATGTGCCGCGCTCCTCGGGGCGGTTTCGTTCGCGCGGGATGCGCTGGGTGTCTCGGCAAACTGGGACGACCTGCTGGTGCGCCACGAGCGCCTCATCGCCGGCGCGCGCATCGGCCAGGTCAACGCCGGCATCGCCCTCGTGCTGGCGGGGAGCGGCGTGCTGCTCGCCTGGATCATCCAGCCGCGAACGCGCGCCCGCCGGTCGGTGCTGATCGCACTCTCCGGCTCGCTCATCGCGGCCTACGGCTTCACCGGAGCCATGGCCGGGCGCCTCGGTTTCGCCCGCTTCGAGTTCTGGTACGACCATGCACGCCTCGGGCTGGGACCGTCCGCGGCCCTCGTCGTCCTGGGTGGTGGCATCGTCTGGCTCGCCGCCCTCGATTCGCGCGGGGCGCGGGATCCCGGCGGTCCGCGGTGGCTCTGGCTGCCCGTGGTCGTGGCGGGCGTCACCACCACGCTGCTTTTTCACGCGGCGCTGCGCGCCCGCGAAACCGCCTACGTCAACGACACGACGCAGCTCACGATCAATTCGATCGCGACGCTCTACAGCAGCGAGGTCGAAAACCAGGTCGAAAAACTCGGCCGGCTGGGCCTGCGCTGGACCGAGCCCGAAACGGTGTCCGAGGACGCGTGGCAGGCCGAGGCGCGGGCCTATTTCGGCGGCACTCCGGCCTGTCGCGTCGTCAGCCTTCTCACCGCCGACCGGCGGGCCCGCTGGGTCTGGCCGAAACGGGGCAATGAGGTCGCCGAATATTTCGACCACGGTGCCGTTCCCGCCCGGCGGGCCGCGGCCGATGCGGCGACCGCGGCGAGGAGCTTTGCCGTCGTCCCGCTGCCCGACGCGCCCACCGGAGAGGCCGTGCTCGCGGTCTATGTGCCCATGTTCGCCGGCGACCGGCTCACGGGCTTCGTGGTGGGCGAATTCAATTTCGCCCCGATCTTCGACCGGGTCGACCGGCGGCTCAACATCTCGGCGCGTTACCGGTTCTTGGCCACAATTTCGGATCCGGCGGCGCCCGGCCGTCGCGTCGCGTCCTATGGAACCGATGCTCCGGCGGACGGGGTCGACGACGGTCTCCGCCAGGGCGCGGCGTTCAACGTCTACAACCAGCGGCTGGAGGTGTCGCTCACGCCCCTCCCCGGCACGGGCGATCGCAACCGCGCCTTCCTGCCCACGCTGGAGCTCGGATCAGGGCTCGGCGTCAGCATGCTGCTCGGACTCGTGGTCAACCTCGCGCAGGCCGCGCGCCGCCGGCAGGCGGCCGCCGAGCGCAACGCGTCGATGCTGCGGGCGGAAAACGACGAGCGCCGGCGCGTCGAGGCGCAGTTGAAGACGACCGATGACCGCCTCAACCTCGCGCTCGATGCCACCCAGGTCGGGGTGTTCGAATGGGAGGTCCCGTCCGGACACGTGATCTACAGCCCGAGCGTCTGGACGTCCCTGGGGTACGATCCGGCGGAAATGGCGCCCGACATCCGCTC
>DASYDZ010000262.1:0-22773 GCA_036499305.1 Candidatus Didemnitutus sp. | reverse complement strand
CGAAATTCTCGAACTGAAGAACACGATCAACACGATGGTCGACCAGCTCAACGGTTTCGCCTCCGAAGTGACACGCGTGGCGCGCGAGGTCGGCACCGAGGGCGAGCTCGGCGGACAGGCGATCGTGCCGGGCGTCGCCGGCACGTGGAAGGATCTCACGGACAACGTGAACTCCATGGCCTCGAACCTCACCGGCCAGGTGCGCAACATCGCCGAGGTGACGACCGCGGTGGCGCGCGGCGATCTGTCGCGCAAGATCACGGTCGACGTGAAGGGCGAGATTCTCGAGCTGAAGGACACGATCAACACGATGGTCGACCAGCTCAACGGCTTCGCCTCCGAGGTGACACGCGTGGCGCGCGAGGTCGGCACGGAGGGCGAACTGGGCGGACAGGCCGAGGTGCCCGGCGTCGCCGGCACGTGGAAGGATCTCACGGACTCGGTGAACTCCCTCGCCACCAATCTCACGGCGCAGGTGCGCAACATCGCGGACGTGACGACGGCGGTGGCGAAGGGTGACCTGTCGCGCAAGATCACGGTCGATGTGAAGGGCGAAATTCTGGAGCTGAAGGACACGATCAACACGATGGTCGACCAGCTCAACGGCTTCGCCTCCGAGGTCAGCCGCGTGGCGCGCGAGGTCGGCACCGAAGGCAAGCTCGGCGGCCAGGCGACGGTGCCGGGTGTCGCCGGCACCTGGAAGGATCTGACCGACAACGTGAATTCGATGGCGAACAACCTGACGACGCAGGTGCGCAACATCGCGGACGTGACCACGGCGGTGGCGAAGGGCGACCTGTCGCGCAAGATCACGGTCGATGTGAAGGGCGAAATCCTGGAGCTGAAGAACACGATCAACACGATGGTCGATCAGCTCAACGCGTTTGCCTCGGAGGTCAGTCGCGTGGCGCGCGAGGTCGGCACGGAAGGCAAGCTCGGCGGGCAGGCGCAGGTGTCCGGTGTGGCCGGCACCTGGAAGGATCTCACCGACAACGTCAACCTGATGGCGGCGAATCTCACGGGCCAGGTGCGCAACATCGCCGAGGTCGCCACGGCGGTGGCGAAAGGCGACCTTTCGCGCAAGATCACCGTCGACGTCCGCGGCGAAATCCTGGAGCTCAAGAACACCATCAACACGATGGTCGACCAGCTCAACGGCTTCGCCTCGGAAGTGAGCCGCGTGGCGCGCGAGGTTGGCACCGAGGGCAAGCTGGGCGGGCAGGCGCAGGTGTCGGGTGTGGCCGGCACCTGGAAGGATCTCACCGACAACGTGAATTCGATGGCGAACAACCTGACGACGCAGGTGCGCAACATCGCGGACGTGACCACGGCGGTCGCGCTCGGCGATCTGTCGCGCAAGATCACGGTCGACGTGAAGGGCGAGATTCTGCAGCTCAAGGAAACCATCAACACGATGGTCGACCGGCTCAACGCGTTCGCGTCCGAGGTGAGCCGCGTGGCGCGCGAGGTGGGCACGGAGGGCAAACTCGGCGGCCAGGCGCAGGTGCAGGGCGTGGCCGGCACCTGGAAGGATTTGACGAACAACGTCAACCTGATGGCCGCCAACCTGACCGGTCAGGTGCGCAACATCGCGGACGTGACCACGGCGGTCGCCCGCGGCGATCTGTCGCGCAAGATCACGGTCGACGTGAAGGGCGAGATTCTGGAGCTGAAGAACACGATCAACCCGATGGTCGACCAGCTCAACGGCTTCGCCTCCGAGGTGACGCGCGTGGCGCGCGAGGTCGGCACGGAAGGCAAGCTCGGCGGCCAGGCGACGGTGCCCGGTGTCGCCGGTACCTGGAAGGATCTGACCGACAACGTGAATTCGATGGCGAACAACCTGACGACGCAGGTGCGCAACATCGCCGAGGTGACGATCGCGGTGGCGAACGGCGACTTGTCGCGCAAGATCACGGTCGACGTCCGCGGCGAGATTCTGCAGCTCAAGGAAACCATCAACACGATGGTCGAGCAGCTCCGCTCGTTCGCCTCCGAGGTGACGCGCGTGGCGCGCGAGGTGGGCACGGAGGGCCGCCTCGGCGTGCAGGCCGTGGTGCCCGGTGTGGCCGGCACCTGGAAGGATTTGACCGACTCGGTGAACGCGATGGGCGCCAACCTCACGGCGCAGGTGCGCAACATCGCCGAGGTGACAACGGCCGTGGCGCGCGGCGACCTTTCGCGCAAGATCACGGTCGACGTGAAGGGCGAGATCCTCGAGCTGAAGAACACGATCAACACGATGGTTGACCAGCTCAACGCATTCTCGGCCGAGGTGACCCGCGTGGCGCGCGAGGTCGGCACGGAGGGCAAACTCGGCGGCCAGGCGCAGGTGCAGGGCGTGGCCGGCACGTGGAAGGATCTGACCGACTCGGTGAACGTCATGGCGGCCAATCTCACCGACCAGGTGTCCGGCATCGTGAAGGTCGTGACCGCGGTCGCGAACGGCAATCTGCGGCAGAAGCTCACCGTGGAGGCGAAGGGCGAGGTCGCCGCACTGGCCGACACGATCAACAACATGACCGACACGCTGGCGACATTCGCCGAGCAGGTGACGAACGTGGCGCGCGAGGTCGGAGTCGAAGGCCGTCTGGGCGGCCAGGCGCACGTCCCGGGCGCGGCCGGCACCTGGAAGGATCTCACGGGCAACGTGAATCTGCTCGCGGCCAACCTCACGACGCAGGTCCGCGCCATCGCGGAGGTCGCCACGGCGGTGACGAAGGGTGACCTCACCCGTTCGATCCAGGTCGACGCGCGCGGCGAGGTGGCCGAGCTGAAGGACAACATCAACACGATGATCTACAATCTCCGCAACACGACGGAGACCAACCGCGAGCAGGACTGGCTGAAGACGAACCTGGCCAAGTTCACGCGCATGCTGCAGGGCCAGCGCGATCTTTCGACCGTGGGCAAGATGCTCCTCTCGGAGCTTTCGCCGCTCGTGAACGCCCAGCAGGGGACGATCTACCAGGTCGATCTCGTCGAGGACGACGACAACGACAAGATGCTGCTCCGCCTGCTCGCCAGCTATGCGCAGGCCCAGGGTCTGCCGGAGACGATCCGCGCCGGCGAAGGCCTGATGGGCCAGTGCGCGGTGGAAAAGCAGCGCATTCTGCTCAACGACATCCCGAGCAGCTACATTCGCGTGCAGTCCAGCCTCGGCGCGGCCCCGCCGGCCAACGTCGTGGTGCTGCCCGTGCTCTTCGAAGGCCAGCCCAAGGCCGTGGTCGAGCTGGCCGCGCTGCAGCCCTTCAGCATCAGCCATCTCGCCTTCCTCGAGCAGCTCACGCAGTCGATCGGCGTCGTGCTCAACACCATCGAGGCCACGATGCGCACCGAGGGTCTGCTGCGCCAGTCGCAGCAGCTCACGGTCGAGCTGCAGTCGCAGCAGAAGGAGCTCCAGCAGACGAACGAGGAGCTCGCCCAGAAGGCGCGCCAGCTCGCCGATCAGAACGCCGAGGTCGAGCGCAAGAACAGCGAGGTCGAACAGGCCCGCCGGGCGCTCGAGGAGCAGGCGGCCGAGCTGGCGCTCACGTCCAAGTACAAGTCCGAGTTCCTCGCCAACATGTCGCACGAGCTGCGCACCCCGCTGAACTCGATCCTCATCCTCGGCCAGCAGCTCGCCGAAAACGGCGGCGGCAACCTCACGATCAAGCAGGTCGAGTTTGCGCGGAACATCCATTCCTCCGGGTCGGACCTGCTGAACCTCATCACCGACATCCTCGACCTTTCGAAGATCGAATCCGGCACGGTCACGGTCGAGGCCGAGGAGATCAGCTTCGCTTCGCTCTGCGATTCCATCGAGCGCAACTTCCGCCACGTGGCGGATGCGAAGAACCTGCCGTTCGAGGTCAATCTGCCCCCCGACCTGCCGAAGACGATCACGACCGATCCGAAACGCCTGCAGCAGATCCTGAAGAATCTGCTCTCGAACGCGTTCAAGTTCACCGCGCAGGGCCGCGTCATGGTGCAGGTCCGGCTGGCGGCGGACGGATGGTCATTCGGGCATCCCATCCTGAGCCGGGCGGCCCAGGTGGTTTCGTTTGCGATCAGGGACACCGGCATCGGCATCGCCGGGGAGAAGCAAAAGCTGATCTTCGAGGCCTTCCAGCAGGCCGACGCCGGCACGAGCCGCAAGTACGGCGGCACGGGACTGGGCCTGTCGATTTCGCGCGAGCTGGCGACACTCCTCGGAGGCGAGATCCGGCTCGAGAGTCATCTGGGCGAGGGGAGCACGTTCACCCTTTACCTGCCGATCCAGTATCTGGCGCGGACGATCGACTCCATGCCCGCGCACGACCACGGAATGGCGGCGCCCCTGGCGCTGCCGGCTCCGCGCGAGGAAAACATCCCCGACGACCGCGACAACGTGAAGCCGGGCGACCAGACGCTGCTGATCGTCGAGGATGACCCGCATTACGCGCGCATCCTTCTCGGCCTCGCGCGCGGCAAGGGCTTCAAGGGGATCGTCGCCACCCGTGGCACTTCCGGCCTCGCGCTCGCCCGCCAGTTCATGCCGACCGCGATCACGCTGGATGTCTTCCTGCCCGACATGCTCGGCTGGACGGTGCTCAACAACCTGAAGCTCAATTCCGCCACCCGCCATATCCCGGTCCAGATCCTATCCGTCGATGACGAACATTCGCACGCGCTGTCCCACGGGGCGTTTGCGCACTCGGTCAAGCCGAGCACGACGGAGGAACTCGGTGACTGCCTCGAACGGATCAAGCGTTTCGTCCAGCCGCACGTGAAACGCCTGCTCATCGTGGAGGACAACGACATCGAGCGAAAGAGTGTCACCGACTTCCTGCAGCACGACGACATCGAGATCGCCACGGCCGCCACCGGGGCGGAGGCGATCCAACTGATGCTCGACCGGCCGTTCGACTGCTGCGTGCTGGACCTGCGGCTGCCGGACATGACGGGGTTCGAGCTCCTCGAGCGGTTGCAGGCCGAGCCGTCGCTCCGCGACATTCCCGTGGTCGTCTTCACCGGCAAGGATCTGAGCCGCGACGAGCAGATGCAGCTCCGGGTGATGGCGAAAAGCGTCCTCGTGAAGGACGTGCAGTCGCCCGAGCGCCTGTTCGACGAGACCGCGCTCTTCCTGCACCGGGTGGTCTCCGCCCTGCCGGAGGCGAAACAGCAGATGCTCGACCGGCTTTACGCCTCGAATGACGTGCTCCGGGGCCGCAAGGTGCTCATCGTCGACGACGACGCCCGGAACATCTTTGCGTTGACCACAATGCTGGAGAACCACGAGATGGAGGTGAACAGCGCGATGAACGGACGGCAGGCGATCGAAATGATCCGGAAGGATCCCACCTTCGGCGTCGTCCTGATGGACATCATGATGCCCGAAATGGACGGATACCAGACGATCCAGGAGATCCGGAAGGATTCGCGCTTCGGCACGCTGCCGATCCTGGCCCTGACCGCGAAGGCGATGAAGGGCGACCGCGACAAATGCCTCGCGGCCGGCGCATCGGATTACGTGGCGAAACCGGTCAACACGAACGAACTGCTTTCGCTTCTGCGGGTCTGGCTCTATCGTTGAGCGAAACCTGCGAACCCTCCCCGCCGGTCATGCCGCCCCACGCCGTTTCCGAGATCAAGATCCTGCTGGTCGACGACGAGTCGCGCAACCTGGACGCGCTGGAAAGCGTGCTGCAGTCGTCGGACGTCGCCCTGGTCCGGGCGGTCACCGCCGACGAGGCGCTGATGCGGCTGATCGACGGCGACTTCGCCGCCATCGTGCTCGACGTGCAGATGCCGGGCATGAACGGCATCGAGCTGGCGAACCTCATCAAGCAGCGCAAGCGCACCCAGCACATCCCGATCATCTTCCTCACGGCCTATTTCCAGGAGGACAAGGATGTGCTGCTCGGTTACGGCATCGGCGCGGTCGACTACCTCACGAAACCGGTCAATCCGCAGATCCTGAAAATGAAGGTCAACGTCTTCGTGGACCTGTATCGGAAGACGCGGGCGCTCATCGCGACCAACGGGGCCCTGGAGCTGGAGGTGACCCAGCGGCAGAAGGCCGAGGAAGCATTGCGCGAGGCCAACAATGCGTTGGAGGCGAGGGTGGCGGAACGCACCTCCGATCTCACGCGGGTGAACGAGGCGCTGCGGGTGAGCGAGGCGCACGCGCGGGCGGCGTCGCGCGCGAAGGACGATTTCCTCGCGGCGCTGTCGCACGAACTGCGCACGCCGTTGAGCCCGGTGCTCCTGCTGGCCACCGAAGGTGCCGGCAGCCCGAACCTGCCCGTGGAGGTTCGCGCCGATTTCGAGACCATCGCCAAGAACGTCGCGCTGGAGGCCCGGCTCATCGACGACCTGCTGGACCTCACGAGGATCTCGCGCGGCAAGCTCACGCTGGACCTGCGGCCGACCGATGTCCACGTCAGCCTCCGCGAGGCCCTGGCCATGGCCCGGGAGGAGATCGACCAGAAGCGCCTGGTGGTGACGCTGGACCTGCGCGCCGGGCGGTGCCGGGTGCGTGGAGACGATGTGCGCCTCAAGCAGGTTTTCTGGAACATCATCAAGAACGCGGCGAAGTTCACGCCCAACGACGGCCGCATCACCGTCGAATCGATCGAAACCCCGGAGAACGAGATGCGGGTGACCGTGGCCGACACCGGCATCGGCATGACCCCGGCCGAACTGGACCGCATCTTCGAGGCCTTTTCGCAGGGCGACCATGCGACGTCCAACGGGCTGCATCGATTTGGCGGCATGGGTCTCGGGCTGGCCATTTCCCGCATGATGCTCGAGCTGCACGGCGGCTCGGTCAAGGCGGAGAGCCGCGGCCGGAATCTCGGCACGACGTTCACGATCCGCCTGCCACTGCTGAATGGCGAGATGCCGGAGGAGGCCGAGATCGACAAATCCGCGGGCACGGAGACGTCGCCCTCGAGCGCTCCGTTTCTCGAATCGCGGCGGCGGGTTCTCCTGGTCGAGGACCACAAACCGACATCCGTGGCGCTCTCCCAACTGCTGGCGCGGCGCAATTTTGCCGTCGTGGAGACCGCCTGCGTCGCCGAAGCGCTGGGCGCGGCGAGCCGTGAGAGCTTTGACCTGCTGATTTCGGACATCGGCCTGCCCGATGGCACTGGCTATGAATTGATGACCCAGTTGCACGGCCGGCACGGCCTCATCGGCATCGCGCTGACCGGTTACGGGATGGAGGAGGATGTCAGCAAGAGCCAGGCGGCGGGATTCGTCGCCCACCTCACGAAACCCGTCACCGTGCAGGCGCTCGATCGCGCCCTGCAGGCCCTGACCCGGGCTTAGGACCGGCCGGCGGGGCGCGGCAGGATGAAGGAGAATTCCGACCAACCGTTCTCGCGGCGATAGGCGCACCGGCCTCTCTGCAGCGCGGCGAGCCGCGCGACGATGGTCAGCCCAAGTCCGGGACTGACCTGGCGCGACAGGAGATGAAAGGGATAAAAGAGCTGGGCCACCTGCTTTTCGGGGACGCCCGGCCCGCGATCGCAGACGGAAAACGCCGCCTCCGTTCCGTCGCTGCGGGACTCGAGGCGGAGCACGGGTTCCGGCCCGCCAGCGGCGAGCGCGTTTTCGATCAGATTGGTCCACATGATTTCGATCCATGGGGACACTCCCTCGACCACCGGCCAGGCCGCAGGCACGGTGACGCGGGCCTGTCGCCGTTCAATCGCCGGCCCCAAGCGGGCGAGGACGGCGGCGACGATGGAATCCATGGCAACCGGTTCGCGGGGCTTCGGGTCAGCGGTGGCTCGAAGGACGGCGGAAAACCGATCGATCAGGGTGGAAATCTCCCGGGCCGAGTCGCTGATATTGTGCACCAGCAGCGCCGAGGTGGCGGGATTATATGGTGGCGACTCGAGCACTGACGCGCTTGTATGGATGCTTCCGACCGGAGCCACGAGGTCGTGGCGGTAGCGGCGCGCGATGGTGCGAAGGTCGCCCCGCAGTCGTTCGTTGTCGCGATCGAGATCCAATCGGCCGAGCACCTCCCGAAACCGTCGCGCCAGAGGCCCGGGCCGACACTCCTCGGGAGAAAGAGGCTCGACGCCGATGGGAGGAGATTCGGACAACGCGAAGGCGACGGCAAAGGGAAGGTCCCCGGTATCCCGGCGTTGGGCAAATGCGGCTGCGAGTTCGCCTGATCCGGGTCCCGCCACGACGATCTGGGGTCCATCCCCGGTCGGGGCTTCGGCGACCGGATCCTCACCGTTCAATGCGATCACGGGCTCGGCCACCTTAAGCAAATCCGCCGCCGCGACCACCGCTTCGTGCAAGGACTCCGGGAGATGGACGGTGAGGACTCGAAGCCGGTGCATGCGAGATCACCCTTATGCGGGCCTTCGCGTGCGGCGTAAAGCTCTGCTCTTCGGAACGCGGACCTCCGGGCTTGGTCAAACGCCGGCGGTCGGCGAAATCTCGCGTCGCCGCGCGCTCCCGGCATAGACCGGGCCGGATGAAACGGCGGTTCCCGAGGCGGCCGGCCACCGGGTGGCAACCGGCCGCTCGGGGGGCGGGGCAGGCAGAGCGGAATGACGCGGCGAACGCGGCGAAAGATGAAGACGCTGCTGATGCGTTTCGAGGACCTGCACCGCCAGCGTCCAGGGCGTCAGGAGGATGATCTTGAGGTCCAGCAGCAGCGAAAGTCGGTTCGCATAAAGGATGTCCAGGCGGATCATCTCGTCGAAGGTCGTGTTGTTCTTGCCGGACACCTGCCAGAGCCCCGTGAGGCCGGGCATCGCATTGACCCGTTGCCGCTCCCCGGCCGTGTACTGCTCGAATTCATGCGGCGTGCAGGGGCGCGGGCCGACGATGCTCATGTCGCCGCCCAGCACGTTCAGGATCTGCGGCAGCTCATCGATCCCGGTGGCACGGAGCAGCCAGCCGAGAGGGATCAGGCGGTGGTCGCAGGAGGCGTCGAGCTTGGTCATCGGCGCATTGGTGCGCATCGTGTGCTTGAAATAATTCTGATGCACGGAGTGGTCGGACCCGACCTTCATCGTCCGGAATTTCAGGAGGTGAAAGCGGTAGCCGCCACAGCCGACGCGCTCCTGTTTGAAAAAGACCGGTCCGGGTGAGACCAGCCGGGTGACGACCAGCATGACCATGTAACACAGGAGCAGAACCGGGAGCGCCAGGATGCAGAGCGCGACATCGAGTGCGGTCTTCCAAGCCGGCATCGGATCGGAGACGGCAGTGCGTTTGGGATTCAGCGAGGTGTAGGAGGGATATTCCATGGAGAGACGGAAAGGAGTTGGCGCGCGCGGTCAGTCGCGCCGGTGAAGCCCCGGGAAATTGGGCGACCGCCAGAAGGGCTCCGTGTCCTGGCTCAGGGGCGATCGGAAACCGGCGACAGATCCGGGAGTAGCGTGGACGCGCAGGTGGCTCGGGGGCTTCATCGGGGTGGGACGAAAAATATCATCGGACGAACGATCTGACCATGGGATGTTCCCCCCGTGGGTTTTGCCGCACAGGCCGGCCTAAAAGAATTGCCTCGGAGGCCGGTTTTTCGGGTGATATTCCGCCTGCGATGAACCCGCGCATCCTGCTTCTCCCTGACGAATCCGGACGATTCGCCGACGTGGCGCAGGAGGCGGCCCGGGTCGCGTTGCCCCAGGCCGGATTCGCGCGGATGAAGAGTTGGACCGCGATCGCGGGCGACCCCGGGGGAGCCTCGCTCACACTGGTGATCGATTGCACCGGCGATCCGGCCGTCGACGAGCGTCTCATCTCCCGCCGGGACGCTTCGGGATTGCCGGCTTGGGCCGTCATTGCCCGCGGGGCCGCGGCGCCGGGAGCTGTTCCGGTCTCTGATGAAGCCTGGTCCGTCGCGTCGCTGGCGGCATTGCTGCCCGTGGTCCTCCGATGCCACGGCCTGGATCGCGAAAACGAGCAGTTTCGGGGCGACCTCATGGCGGTTGGAATCCGGGTCGCTCACGACCTGAAGTCACCCTTGAACGGCATCGTATCCGGCACGGAGCTACTCGAGGATTTCCTGTCCCGCCAGGCGGCGGGCGCCACCGAGCTGTTGTCGCCGCTCCGGGACTCGACCACCGAGATGGCGCGAATAATCGGGCACCTGGCGCTTTGGGCCAGGCTATCGGCGCAGCGATTCGTGCCGCAGGCATTCAACATGGAGGAGCCGGCCCGGCGCGCGCGGGAGAAATTCGAGGCGCGGGCGGCGTTGTCCGGCGCGTCGCTCGTCTCCTCCGCCACCTGGCCCACCGCGATCGGCGACCCGGACGCCTGTGAAATCGTCTGGCGGGCGCTCATCGAGAATGCGCTGGTTCATGGCGGCCCGTCGCCAAAAATTGAGATGACGTGGGCGCGCGACGGGGTCGGATGCCGGTTTATCGTGCGTGATCACGGCCCGGGCGTGGATGCGGACAAAGTGCCGGGGCTTTTCCGTCCGTTTCATCGACTTCACGAGCCGGATTCCCTGCGCGGGCTCGGGCTTCCGATGGTGGAACGCCTGATGCAGCTTCAGGGCGGGCATTGCGGTTACGAGAAGGGCGAAGCGGATGGCGCGACTTTCTACTTTTACCTGCCTTCCGCCGGCGATGCTTCGGCGGGGCGCGGCTGATCGCGAACGTTGGCGAAATCGGAGGCTTGCATTTTGCACGGGCATGGATTGCATTCTGCCTAGGTCGCAAGGAACATGTTATTAGTAACATACTAATGAATAAATGATTACGAATGATTGTCGCTTGGTATGTTGATAGCTTTCGAGCACACGCATTCATGCCTTTTCACCGACCCCTGCAATCAGCGGCGCTCCAAGTTTTTGCCTTTGGACGGGTCGGCGGCGGAGCGGTGAAATCTGAGGACTGGACTCGTCCCCATGGAAAATAGCGGAGCGAATGCCGAACCGCGGCTGGGACGGATCCTCGTGGTCGATGACCAGGAGGCCAACCTGCAGTTGATCGGCGGCACGCTCGGCCCGCTCGGATTCGATGTCGTGGCGGTGAACTCGGGGCAGGGCGCGCTGGGGGAACTGGCGTTGCGGCCGGTGGACCTGATTCTGCTGGATGTGCTGATGCCTGCGATGGACGGCTTCGAGGTCTGCCGCCGCATCCGGCTGCAGCCGCGATTGGTGGAAATCCCCATCATCTTTCTTTCGGCCGCGGACGACAAAACGTTCATCGTGCGCGCGCTCGAGGCGGGCGCGATCGACTATGTGACCAAACCGTTCAACCGCGCGGAGCTGGTCTCGCGGGTGCGGACCCACGTGGCGCTCAAGCAGGCGCGCGACCGCCTGAAGCAGTTGGCCGAGGACAAGGACGAACTGCTCGGCATCCTCGCCCACGACCTGAAAAATCACCTGGGCGGAATGCAGATGAGCGCGCAGTTGATGCACGATCGCGCGCTCAGCATCGGCGACCAGCGGCTGAAGCGCATGTCGGCGAACATCCTCGACGCCTCGGACCAGATGTTTTCGTTCGTGCAGGAATTCCTGGCCAACGCGGCGGCCGACCACGGCCATGTGGCCAAGCTGGAGCCGGTGTCCATCACCGATTCGGCCGCGGCGGCGCTGAAACGCTATGCCGAGGCGGCGCGGCGCAAGACGATCGCGCTGCACGCCGCCCTGCCGCCGGAGGCGCCGCTGGTTTTCGCCGACCGCGGCGCGCTCGACCAGGTGATCGACAATCTGGTCTCAAATGCCGTGAAGTTTTCGCCACCGGACAAGGCGATCTGGGTCACGGTGCACGAGTCCGATCCCCGCACGGTGGAATGCCGCGTGAAGGACCAGGGACCCGGGTGCGACAAGGACGACCTGGCGCACATGTTCACGCGTTACCGCCGGCTGACCGCCCGCCCGACGGCGGGTGAGCCCTCGACCGGCCTCGGACTCAGCATCGCCAAACGTCACGTCGATGCCATGAACGGCACGCTGCACTGCGAAAGCCAGCCCGGCGAGGGAGCCGTGTTTGTTCTCCGCCTGCCGCTCGCCTCCTGAGCCCACCGCCCATGGATTTCCTGGTCATTGACGACGACAAAGTTTTTCGCGACGCCACCTGTCTCCTGATCGAGGATGAGGGGCACTACGCCCTGACGGCGGGCACCGCGGAGGTGGCGCTGACGCTCCTGCGCGAGGAAAAATTCGACGGCGCGCTGCTCGACCTGAATTTGGGTCGGGACAACGGCCTGGCGGTGCTGCCGCAGATCCTGAAGATCCGGCCCAATCTTCCCGTGGTGATGTTTTCCGCGCAGAGCACGGTGAAGAAGGCGGTGGAGGCGATCCATCTCGGGGCAGTCGACTTTCTGGAAAAGCCCTTCACTCGCGCGCAATTCCACGCGGTGATCGCGCGCATCCAGAAGTTCAGCCAGATGGAAATGCAGATCGAGCGGCTTGAGCAGGAGGTGAAGGAATCCAAGGCCGAGAACCCCGAGCCGCTGTTCGATTTCGAGACGCCGAGCATGCGGTCGGTGATAGAGGTGTTGAGCCGGTCGGCGAAGACCGCCGCGTCCGTCCTGATCCTGGGGGAGAGCGGCACGGGAAAGAGCGTGGCGGCGCGGGCACTGCACGAAAACAGCCACCTCAACGACCGTCCGCTCGTCACCGTGAGTTGCCCGTCGCTTTCAAAAGAACTGCTCGAAAGCACGCTTTTTGGCCACGTGCGCGGCGCATTTACCGGGGCCCTCAAGGATCACTGGGGCAAGGTGAAGGCGGCGTCCGGGGGCACCCTTTTCCTCGATGAAATCGGCGACCTGCCGCTGGAGATCCAGCCGAAGCTGCTGCGCCTGCTGCAGGAGCGCGAATACGAGCGGGTGGGGGAGACGATCACGCGGCAGGCGGACGTCCGCATCGTGGCGGCGACCAACCGCGACCTGAAGAAACGCGTCGCGGAAGGCTCCTTTCGCGAGGATCTTTATTACCGCCTCAACGTCATTTCGGTGAAGATCCCGCCGCTGCGCGAGCGTCCCGGCGACCTGCTGCGATTTGCCAATCACTACCTGCGGCATTTTGCCAGGCAGGTGGAACGGCCCGTCGAACATTTCACGGCCGAGGCCGAGGCGGCGGTGCGGCTCTATTCCTGGCCGGGCAATCTGCGCGAGCTGCGCAACGCCATCGAGCGCGCCGTGATTCTTTGCACCGGCTCCGAAGTGGGCCTGGCGGACCTGCCCGCCGAGTTGCGCGCGGAAGGAGCGATCCCCGACGGCGCGGCGGAGGCGGCGGCCGTGGGTGCCGGCGGCATGATTTCCATCGAGCGCCTTGAGGAAATTCACATTCGCCGGATCCTTGAGCGGACGCCGAGCATGGTCCAGGCGGCGGACATTCTCGGGATCGACCAGGCAACGCTTTATCGCAAACGCAAGAAACTGGGCCTCGACTGAGCCGGAACGATGAGCAGGTGGCGTCGGTTTCCATACCGACGCATCTGTCGCCCCGGATGCGAACACGGGCATTGCATAGCGGGAGGATGCGCGCCGCGCTGGCGAAAAGGGGAACGTTCGACGAGCGCGTGCCGTGATCCGGCCGGGCCCATGGTGGACCCGGCGACAACCCGGCACTCGGTCTTGGTGTGCGCGGATCGATGTCGGAATATCCGGGCCCTTGATGGACCCGGCTACAACCCGGCACTCGGTCTTGGCGTCCGTGGATCGATGTAGCCGGGGGCGGCAGACCCCGGGAGGGTGGGCGTCGGTCTCCATACCGACGCATCCCATTACCGATGGGGACATCGGTGACCACCGGGTCGTGCTCGCAACGCAAGGGCAGTTGAACGACCCGACACGGGTGGAAAAACCGGGCCCTTGGCGGACCCGGCTACAACCCTGCAACTCGGTCTTGGTGTGCGCGGATCGATGTCGGAAAATCCGGGCCCTTGATGGACCCGGCGACAACCCGGCACTCGGTCGTGATGTCCGCGGATCGATGGAGCCGGGGGGGCGGCAGACCCCGGGGGGACCGGTCCGAAAATGAAAATCGGCGACTGCCGTATGAGGGCGATCGCCGATCGAATTCATTTGCGGCCGACGATGGGTCGGCCGCTGGGGATAACGGACGTTCAGTTCGAGCGAACCGTCATCTCGTTCTCCACGGACTTCACGCCGCGGACGCTGTTCGCGAGCTTCGTGACAAGATCCTTCTCCGCATCGGAGTCGGCCTCGCCTGCGATCATGACCGTGCCGTCGCGGGTGGTGACCTTCGTCTTCAGCGCACTCGTCGAGTGGTGCGAGAGCAGCGCGTACTTGACCTGGGTCGTGATCGAGGCGTCGTCGACCACTTCACCGACGCTGCGGCCATTGTTGGCGCTCGTGGGCTCCGAGACCTGCTCCTTGACCGTGATGTCATTCTTCACGTTGTGAACACCGTCGATGCCCTTGACGTAGGCCTCGGTGAGTTCCTTCTGGGCTTCGTTGTCGGCGGTGCCCGTGAGAAACACGTCGCCGTTCGTGACGTCGACCTTGGTGTTGATGGCGCTCACGTTGGCATGAACGAGCAACGCGCTGTGGATCTTCAAGGCGATCCAGGCGTCCGAATGCTCCTTGGGCTCGGACTCGACCTTGATGTCATTGTCGACCGACACCACGCCGGGAAGATTGTTGACCGTGTCCTCGGCGAGACGCTTTTGATCGCGATCCTGAACGGAGCCGCTCAGGGTGACCACGCCATCCTTGGTCGAGGCCATGACCTTGCCGTCGAGAACCGTTCGAAGGTTGTACGACGAGTTTGCCGCGTCGTCGATCCGGCGATCGACCGTCGAGTCGGCGAACATCATGAGCGGCGAGAGGGCCATGATGGCGAATGCTAGCAGTTTTTGGGATTTCATAGTGATTTTGGTTGGTTGCTGACGGATCCACCAAAGCTGGGTGGGTGCCAACTCCATGACATCGGCGCAACCCGTTATAGCCCAATGTAAAGCGAATCGTATCCCGTGAATACCCCAGCCCCCGACGAGACTGCAAAATGCACTGAGCCAAACGGCAGTGTGCATTTCGCACGCGAATTTCATTGGGAAGACCCCGTGCGCTGCGATCGAAGAGTCAGCTTGGAATGATGCGATCCCGCGCGCAGCGGAGGCGTCGTCGCGACGGCGAAACTCCGCGCCGCGTGCATAATTCATTGGCCGCGTCCGCCGGCCGGGATTTTTGCAATGGGCAGAACACCGCATAATCGGGCCTGCCTCCACTCAGTCGTTGGGATTCAGCAGTTTAGAAGTTCGATCGCGGATTGGCACATGCGCTGCGAATGAAGATTAGGCGAGAAATCGATCTTTGCGCCTTACCCACACTAGATCATCACACGCTCCCACGGAGAATGTTCACCATGAATCCCCCCATTCGCATGTCAGATGAACGCCATGAGTCCTGCCGCCATCCGGCTCGACGCTATGCCCATAAACCGGCTCCAGCCGCCCGGTCGCTCGAAGGGAGGCGGTCATGAATGTCATCGGAAAAACCATCCGCGTCCTGGTGGCCGAAGATCACGGTGTCGTCCGTGAGGGATTATGCGGGCTTCTGGAGGCCGACGGAGGATTCGAAATCATCGGCCAGGCAAAGACCGGGCGCGAGGCGGTGGAACTCTCCCGCACTCTGCACCCCGAGGTGATCATCATGGATATTGCGATGCCGGTGCTCAACGGTCTCGAGGCCACGCGGCAGATTCTGCTCGATAGTCCGCAGGCGAAGGTCCTGGTGCTGTCCGCGCACAGCGACGATCTCTACGTCGAGCGCGTCAACGCCGTGGGCGCCGCGGGTTTTCTCGAGAAGCAGACGTCGGTGGGTGTGCTGACGGAAGCCATCCGCGAGGTCGCCAAAGGCCGCAGTTTTGTCACGCCGACGATCGCGAAACGCATGCGCGACAACCTGCGCAGCCGAACCCAGGGTGGAAGCTCGCCGAGTGCGCGCCTGACGCCGCGCGAGGCCGAAGTGCTGCAGCTCGTCGCCGAAGGCTCGGCGAACAAGCAGGTGGCGGCCGACCTCAACATCAGCGTGAAGACGGTCGAGAAACACCGCCAGAAGGTGATGAACAAGCTCAACATTCACGACACGGCTGGCCTGACCCGCTACGCGATCGCGGCCGGAATCATCGAGTCCAGCATCCAACCGACAACCGGGTGATTCCGGTTTTCGACAATCTCCTCCATGCTGAACACCGTCAGAACCGAAATCCATTGCCTCTGGCACAGCGTGCCGGGAGATCGCTTTCATGCGCGGTACCGCCGGGTTCGGAAGAAGGCGGTCACGGAATCGGTGGGTCCGCGGGTGATCCGCGTGGTCCTGGCCGTCATTTGCTTCCTGATTGGCGGGTCGCTGGTTTTTCTCCCGGTGCCGGAATTTCCGTTTTTCATCATCGGCGGCGCGCTGCTCGCCGCCGAGTCGTCGTGGCTGGCGCGTGCGCTCGACCGCACCGAGCTGCGAATTCGGATCTGGATTTCGCGTCTGCTCGCGCGGTGGCGCGGCCTGCCGATGGCCGGCAAGGGCTTCGTGGGCGCGATTGCGTTGAGTGCCGCGTGCGGCGAACTCTACTTCATTTGCCGACTCTGCGTAAACTAGTCGCCTCGACGCGACTGGAGTCCGCGAAATTCACGAAGTCCGGCCATGCAGGACGCATGGTTTGAGAGCGAAAGCGCGCGACCTGCACGCAATTTCGAATTGCGAATTGATCGTCAAATCGACCGCAACTTCCGTGCGGGCAGAGGGCTGCGCGCGAGCGCGATAATTGGCACGACGAATGCAAAGTAGTTGCTGACGGCGTTTCCCCAGCCCGGAGCTCCGAGTGCCGTCGCTATTCCACCATGATCACTCCCGTCAAGTTTCTCGGCATCCAGCAAGGATTCGGCGGCGTTCCAGCGATGGAGCTGTATACGCTTCTCGAGCCGCTGGGGGATCATCCTGCCGGCTCCACCGTATCACGCCTGACACTCGAAAAGCATGGAGCGACGGCAGTGCGGGTGGACTTGCGCCCGCCGTCGCAGCTTTCCCAGCCCTGGAACCGCGCCCCGGCCTGGTCGTCTGCGACGAAACGAGGCGGTCTGAATTGATTCCGGTGCGGAGCGTGGCGCAGGACCGGGATTGCTTCGCCCCGTTTTGATCTTGGGCGCGCGGTCGGCGTCGCTTGGGCATCCCGTGCGCCAATGGGCAGGAAACGCTCCGCCGATATCGTCCGATCGTCGGTCGATGGAGAATCCGCCACCGGGACGCCCTCGGGTCGAATTGCGCGACCGATTCCTTTGCGTTTTGCATACATCGCAAAAAAGGTCTCGGGCTTTTTGCTGGAATGAACGCACGCGGATTTTCTGCACCTTTTTTCAAGCATTTGTCGCCAAGTGAATTGCGCTTGGAGCATTCGGTGGCACGAGCGATGCAAAAGGAATTGGACCGAATGTTGGAAACCATCGCAGTCATTCTTGTGGTCCTCTGGTTACTGGGAGTCGTGTCCTCGTACACGCTGGGCGGCTACATCCACATCCTGCTGGTGGTCGCCATCATCATGGTGCTTCTGCGTCTGATCAGCGGACGCAAGCCGCTTTGAACTGCACGCTCCACTAATTCCAACCCCCAAACCTCCATGAATAGAGTCGTATCCCTGGCCATCCTCGTCGTCGGTGTCGTTCTTCTGATCTTCGGAATAAACGCCCACGACGCCATCGCATCCACCGCCAAGCAGGCCATTACCGGCACGCCGACGGAAAAGAGCATGTGGCTGATCGTCGGCGGCGTTGCCGGCATCGTCGTCGGTGGCCTCGGAGCCATGTTTCGCGGCAACAGCTGATCGAAGTCCTCCTCTCGCCGTCCGAACGCCATGACCCGGCGACGCAAACCGCACCGTTTGACGAACCATTCCCGACAGCGGGGTGTCTTTCCCTCTGTCCAACCGAAACTCAAAAACCAACCTGCCATGAGCCATTCCACCAAAACCGAATCGACCAAAACTGAATCCGCTTCCGCCGAGGATCTTCGCGCCCTCCTGCAGGAGGCCGAGCAGGCCCTCAGCGACGAGGCCAGCGATCGATTCGACGATCTGCGCGAGCGCCTCCGGTCCGCCCTGGAAGACGGCCGCCATTCCCTCGAGCGCCTGCGCGACGAGGCAACCCGGCGTGCGCGCCAGGCCGACAAGCTTGTTCGTGACAATCCATATGCCGCGATCGGAGTTGCCGCCGGAGTCGGCGCCCTGATCGGCATCATCGTTTCCCGTAGCTGTTCGAGCTCGCGCTGACCATACCATACCGACGCGACGCTTGCGGCGTCCCGGGTCCGTCCTCATACCAACGGATTCGGGCGCCGCCAGCTGCGGGTCTTTTCCGACCCATGTCCCTTCCGTCAGCGAAACCCGCGGCCAACCGCCCGCAAATCCCCGCCGCGGGCGAATTCATCGGACTGTTCACCGAATCGGTGGCCCACCGCGCCGAGCTCGCGGTCCTTGAGCTCGACGAGGCGCGGGACCACGCGATGGTCTCGACGGTCATGGCAGGGGTTGCCTTGACGCTCGTGCTTTTCACGGGCATCGGCTTCACGTTTTTGGTGGCGGGCATGGTTTGGGACAGCCCGAACCGCACGATGTGGCTCGGCGGCCTTTGCTCGGTCTACCTCGTGGCTGCCGTCATCGCGGGCATACTTTTGACGCACCGCCTGCGCACCTGGCGCCCACTCGGCGAGACGCAGAGCCAGCTTCAACGCGACTATCAATGTCTGAGTCAATTATTCCGACAAGCGGGTCATTGAACCCCCGCGAAAGGCGCAAGGCTTTCCTTGCCCTTGCCTGCGAAGGAGATCGCATCGCCTTGCGCGAAGCCTGCCTGCCGGTGGGCTCGCCGAGGCGCGCGGCCATCCGCTCGGTGCTCGCCTACCTGGAACCGGTCGCATCGTTTTTTCCGGGACGAATCGGACGCTGGCTTCGAGCCGCGAGCTTTTTCGCCAACATCAGCCGGCATCTGGGCTGGATTCGGCTTTAGGATGGCGGCCCGCAAATATCATCCGGAATGGAATCCTGAATCGTTCCCCGCAGCGTGCTTCGGGGAGTAACGCTGGCGCCAGGCCAGCGCTCAATCGACATTTTGCAGGGCCGGCGCTCGCGCCGGCTGCGGCTGCCGCAAGCGCCAGTCCTGCGAACTCACTCCGCGATAGTGACGGCGAGTATCAACCTGGAAGCCCAGACGTGGGAGTGCCCCATGGCGTCTCTTCGCCGCCATGCAGTTTCTTGACGCCAGCGGGCTCCATCATGGGCGCGGACTTTCGCATTCGACGGACCGCCCGCGCGCCGAAGCTCCGATGTCCCCAAAAAAATCGCGGCTCCGGGTGAGAGGAGCCGCGAATGGGTGGTGTATTTTCCCGGCCGGCGTTAGGCGGCCGTGAAGGCGGGTGAAGGAAGGGGGCGAAGCACCTCGAAGAAATCAATCGCCGACCACTCGCGTCCGAACTCGGGCGCCATCTGGATCAGGCGTTCGCGCAGGTGCTCCCGCGCGCGCGCGATGCGGCTCTTGACGGTGCCGACGTTGATCTGGAGGTTGGTGGCGATCTCCTCGTAGGAAAGGTTCAGCATCGAGCGCATCGTCAGAATTTCGCGATGCGAGGCGTCGAGCTGATCCAGGCAACGCGAGATGAGGGAAACGAATTCCGAGGTCATGGATTCCGATCTCGGGCTCGCGCCGTCGTCGCACAGCGCGCCGCTTAACGAGGTGGTGCCGCCCTCGGTGAGCGGACGGTCGATGGAGACGGTGTTGTGCCGGTGGCGGCGGAAATTGAACCAGTAGCGGTTGCGGGCGAGATTGATGCCGATGCAATAAAGCCAGGTTGCCAGCGACGATTCCCCGCGAAACGTGGCCAGTCCGCGATGCGCGCGGATGAACGTGTCCTGGGTGACTTCCTCGGCGTCCGCCTGGTTGTGCAGCGTCTGGTTCGCGACGGCGCGGATCCGAGAATAGTAGCGCTTGATGATCTCGGTGAATGCCGCCTCGTCACCTTCCTTGAACTGGCGGACAAGATCGGCATCGTAGGCCGCCTCCGCTTTTTTGGCGGCTTTGCTCGCGGCGGATTTTTCCGCACGAGCCTGGTCATTATGGGAGAGTGGGTTCTGCGGGGAAGATTTCATGGGAGGAATGGGATCGATGGTGTCACCAATCCTCCTAACTTAGGGCGTGCCAAACCCTGCATTATAGTCGTAACTCGCTAGTGAACGGTAATATACACCTCGAAGGACCAGATTGGCGTGATTCCAACAGGTCAGCCATTAAGGCACGGCGCACACGTCATGCATTCAAGCCTTGCATAATGCATGACTACCGCGTCGCAGATAATGCGCCCAAACAATACGACCACGCCCTTTGGATACTGGTGCCCCGGTTTTTGCAACCAAGCGGCGACCGGGTGAGGTTCGGCGGTATATCCGTCGCGGGCGCCATCGCCGCGGTTCAGGATACCGCCTGCAGTTCCTCCGCCGGCAGCGAAAAGGAGAATCGGGCGCCACATCCGGGCCCGCGTTCGTAGGCGCAGCGTCCGTGCTGCAGGCTGACCAGCCGATGCACGATGGAGAGTCCGAGGCCGGTGCCGCGCTGATGATGGAGCTGCTCAAAGGCGGGAAACGGGAGACGCTCGCGTTCCGGCGGAATGCCGGGCCCGTGGTCCGAAACCGTGAACCACAGTTCGGCGCCATCGCGACGCCAGGTGATCTCCACCCGCGAATCCGGACCGCCATGGCGCACGGCATTGTGCAGCAGATTGTCCCAAACCACGGCGAGCCATCGCGGGACTCCGCTGGCCACCGGCCAGGACGCCGGCCGGGCGACGGTCGCATGTTCTTTTTTCAGCTCCGGCTCGAGTCGGTCCATCGCGGCGATGACGAGCGCGGACATGTCGATGCGTTCGGAAGGACACGGATCGGCCGAGGCTTTCAGCACGAAACTGACGCGATCGATCAGTTGCGAAATCTCGAGGGAGGACTGCTTGATGATCTCGGTGGGGAAGGCGAGTTCATCGGGCGTGGCCCCGCCGAGGATGTCGGCATTGGTGTGGATGCATCCGACCGACGTGCGCAGGTCATGGCTGATCCGGCGGGCCACGGTCTTGACGTCTCCGCGCAGCCGCAGGTTCTCGCACAGCAGTTCCTGCTGCAGAACGGCCGAACGGAACACCCGCGCGAGCAGATGCGGATGCCACTCGTCGGGCGGGACCGTTTCGGCGATGTCCGATGATTCCGTTCCCATGACAACCACCGCCCAGCGCAGGATGCCGCCGGGATCGGCGAGCTGGGTGGCGGCCGCCACCTCGATCGCGTCCGCATCGGTCAGGACCATCAGGCGCGTCCGGTCGGAGCGCGATTCCGTGGCCTCGGAAAACTCGTCGACCAGGACGAGCGGGCAACCGGGAAACGCCAGGTGCGCGGCCTGGCGGGCGACGGCGAGCGCCGGCGGGGGAAGATCGACGAGATGGATTTCCGCGGGAGTCATGGTCGGGCCGGGTCAGGAGTTGGGCGCGTGGGGCAGGGCCGCGATGGCGTCCTCAAGCATGCCGATGGTAACCGGCTTCACGAGGTGGCTGGCGAAACCGGCGGCGCGGGATTTGATGAGATCCTCCTCCATGCCGTATCCGCTCAGGGCGATGCCGGCGAGGCGGGGCTGGAGGATGCGCAGCTCCGCCATCAGCTCGTACCCATTGCGATCGGGCAGGCCGACATCCGAGATGAGAATGTCGAATTCGCGATCGGTGGCGAGTTCCCGGGCACGCGTGGCGGAATCGGCCACGGCCACGTCGAACTTCCGGTTTCCGAGCAGTTGCTGGAGTGTCTTCCGGGTCGGAGCGTGATCCTCCACCAGCAGGATCCGGCGGCCCGGAGCCGCGCCGGCGATCCCGGCTCCCGCCGGCACGACCGCCGAAGAAGGGGCGTTCGCGGACGCCGCCGCATTCGATGGGCTCGCGGGGGCGCGCAAAGCCGCCCGCTGAAACGCCGGCAGGTCGATCGTGAATGTCGATCCCTGATCCCGTCCTTCGCTGGTCGCGCGGATGGCGCCGCCATGCAGGTCGACGAGCATTTTCGTGATGGCAAGGCCGAGACCGAGGCCGCCGAAACGATGCAGGTGCGAGCCGCTGACCGCGTGATCCCCCTGCGAAAAGGCCTGGAAGGCCCGGCCGATCTCATCGGCCGTCATGCCGATGCCCGTGTCGGAGATTCGGACGAGGATGCGGGAGCCGTCCTCCGCCATGAGGGTTTCCACCATGATGCGCCCGCCGTTCGGGGTGAACTTGACGGCATTCTTGAGGATGTTCCAGAACGCCTGCTGCAGCCGCACGGCGTCCCCGAGAACGGACGAGTCCCGGACGTTGAAATCGACGCTGAGGCGCAACTGCTTTTCCGCGAGGTCGGGACGCACGTTGGCGATCGCGTCCTCGAGCACCGCGCGCACGTCGCAGCGATGCTGCACGAGCTGGACCTTGCCGCGCGTGATGCGGGTGAGGTCGAGCAGATCGTCGATGAGGCGCGCCTCGAGGTCGACGTTCTTGCGCACCAGTTCGAAGTCCTCTCGCACCTCGGGTGAGAGCGCGGGATTGCGTGCGGCGTCGCTGGCCAGCAGCAGGACGGGATTCAGCGGCGTGCGCAACTCGTGGGACAGGGCGGCGAGAAAATCGTCCTTGGCCCGGGAGGCCTCCAGCGCCTCGTCGCGGGCGCGCTGCAGCTCGATCTCCGCCTGCTTGCGTGCGGTGATGTCCTGGGCGATGCCGACCATCCCTGTCACGCGTCCGTCCCCTCCAATCACGCACCGGCCTTTCGCGGCGACCCAGCCGGGTTCGTCGGCGGAACGGTGGACGCGGTATTCGATGTCGTAGTCG
>DASYDZ010000261.1:0-5588 GCA_036499305.1 Candidatus Didemnitutus sp. | reverse complement strand
TTTGCGTTCTTTTGCGGCTAATTCCTCGGCGGATCGATGAGGACATCGATCCCTACCCTCTGAAAGTTTTCGCGTCATCCGCGTGTTTCGCGGGTCAATCATTTTAACCACGGATATCCCGGATGGCACGGATGCGTGGCTCGTGGATTTCGTGTGTCTCGTGGGAGAGTGATTGAACCACGGAGATACCGAGGAGCATATATTGCCGGGTCGGATTCTTCTTTGGATTCCGTGGGCCAATGATCCGGTCGGCTTTGCGTTCTTTTGCGGCTAATTCCCCGGCGGATCGATGAGGACATCGATCCCTACCCTCTGAAAGTTTTCGCGTCATTCGCGTGTTTCGCGGGTGATTATCTTAACCACGGATTTCACAGATGGCACGGATGTCCGGTTCGTGGTTTTCGTGTGTTTCGTGGGAGAGTGATTGAACCACAAATCCCCGGACGCGTCCCGGAGCGTCGACGCACGGTCCAGCGGGAGCTCAGCCTGCCGGCGAGATCTTCAGCACAATCGCGCTGCGCGCCGCCTGCGATGGGGCGGCACCGCCAGCGAGAATCACATGCAGACCCGTGCCGTCCTGCTGAAAATGCACCGGTGAAGATGATCCGAGCAAGGCGACGCTTTGCACCGCCATCGCTCCCGCTCCTTCCCGGGGAAGCGCCGCGAGGTCGACCCGGCCGTCCTCGGGCCAGCCGAGGATCAGCGCGTAGAGGACGCCGCCTTTGGTGGTATAGCGGACGTCCCTGGCCGTGAACTGCCCGACGTCGGCAATGCCGTCGAACTGCCCTTTTTTCGCCGTAACCGTCGTCGAAGGGCCTTCGCCGTAGGTTGTCCAGGGGCGCGTGCCGAAGATTGCCTCGGCGTTCACGTCCATCCAGTCGCCCAGCTCGTTCAGGACCGTGATTTCGTCGTCGTCGGGGGTGCCGTCGCCGCGCAGCGGCACGTTCAGCATCAGGTTGCCGTTCTTGCTCACCACGTCGGCAAGCATCTGGATCACCTCGAGGCTCTTCTTGTAGGCGTGGCGCTCATAGAGGCTGCGCTCATAATGCCAGTCGCCAAGGCAGGTGTCGGTCTGCCAGGGCAGCGGGAGGATGCCGGCGCTCTTGCCGCGCTCGATGTCGTAGACGATCGCCTTCTTCTGCTGCTCGTCGAGGTGCTTGCCGTTGATCACCACGTCGACTTTCCCGTGCGCCGCGACGCTGGAGTTGTAATAATGCGCGGCAATGCGGCGGCCGACATCGCTGATCTGGTCAAAGGGGAGCGCGGTGTCGTCGAAGTAAATCATGTCCGGCCGGTACTTGTTGATGAGGTCGACCGTGCGATTGTAGTATTTGAGCTGATACGCCGCGTCCGGCAGCCGCGGGTCGTCGGGGCCGGTCGCCTTGGGGTCGAGCTCCCACTCCCACCCCGCATTGCCGATCGGATGGTTTTGCGCGTACAGATCCTGCGGATCGAGGCCGTCCCACCACTTGCCCTTGCCGTCGGCCGCCGTGAGCCGGCCGTCATAGGGCACGCCCGCCTTCGGGCCGGTCTTGTCCGCCCCCTGCGCGACCTCATACCAGCTCCAGGCGTGGGAAGCGTGGACGCTGACGGCAAACCGCAACCCGGCCTTCCGCGCCGCCGCGGCCCAACCGCCGACCAGATCCTTCATCGGACCCACCCGGGTCGAGTTCCACGGCTGGTACTTGCTGTCGAAATTGTCGAAGTTGTCGTGATGGTTCGCCAGCGCCATGAAGTAGTGGGCGCCCGCGCGCTTGTAGAGCGCCATGAGGTGCCCGGGGTCCCACTTCTCGGCCCACCAGATGTGGATCACGTCCTTGAACCCGAACTCGGACGGATGGCCGTAGCGCAGGTCGTGATAGGCCTCCAGCGGGCGGGACCAGGGCATGGTTTTTTCGCCGAGGTACATCCACTTCGCATACCAGTCGCCCATTTCCGGCTGACACTGCGGCCCCCAATGGGCCCAGATCCCGAACTTGGCGTCGCGAAACCATTCCGGCGTCTGATAATGGGCCAGGGAATCCCAGGTCGGCGCGAAAGGTCCGGGGCACATGGGTTCGGCTTCGGGATGGGCCGCCTCGGCCGCGGTCAGACGATCGGCGGCAGGGACGACCGGAACGCAAGCCAAGGCTAGGCCGGCGGCAACGAGAACAACAAGGGGTTTCATGGGGCGTCCCGATCCTAGGCGCGTCCAACCCCATGGCAACCCGCGAGAAACGCCCCGGGGTCCGGGCCCGACACGGGAATTTTGCGTAACCGCCGGCGAGGCCGGGGCGTCGTTGCTGGTAGGTGGTGAATAATAAACAAAAGATTCAGCATTCATCCTCCGAGGAGGATCGCATCCTGCACGCGGCCCACCGGCATTTCCGGCATTTTGGATATGGGAAAACCTCGATGCACGACATCGCCGCCGCCTGCCGGATGTCCGCGGCCAATCTCTATCGCTACTACCCGGGCAAGCTGGCCATCGCCTCGGCGGTCGTTTCCGCCGCGCAGCGCGCCCTGCTCGGGGAATGCGACGCCGCCATCGCCGCCGCGAATCCGGCCACCGCCGACCGTCTCACCGCGCTCTTCCACGCGGTCATCGACGGGCACCGGCGCCAGTTGAAGCAGGCTCCCCTCCTCTTCGATCTCGGGATCAAGGTTGCGCGCGAGGAACCCGCCATGCGCCGCCATTTTCTGGATGAAATCGAATCCCGCATCCTGCGCGTGCTGATCGGCGGACGCGATTGTCTTCCCTCATTCTTCAACCGGCTCCGGACCGATGCCCAGCTCATCCTGGTCGGCTGTGCGCCGTTTGTCCTTCCCTGGATGATGTCCAACGAACCTTTCGGCGATCCGCGTCCGCGGGTTGAGCCCTTGTTGTCCGCGCTCGTCGCCGGACTCGACCTCGAGCCGCACGGCAAAGTCGCGGAATCCCGATTCGGCTAGATACCCGGATCAAACTGGGCATCCTTTCCCGGAGTCTGCCCGCCAGAATTTTCCTCGTTCCCCATGTCCCAACCACTTGCTCCTTCGCCGCGGCCCGCCGCCGCCATTGAACGGTCCCACCCGGCCCCCCGGCGTCGCTGGTGGCTCTGGGCGATCGCCGCCCTGGTGGGGGCGGCGCTGCTCTACGCGCTCTTCGTCCGCCCGTTCCTCCGGCCGGCGGTGAACCCGCGCGCCGCCTACGAAAACCGCCCGATGCCCATCGCCGCGGAGGCGGCGCACAAGGCGAACCTGAACGTCCGACTCATTTCGCTCGGCACCGTCACCCCGCTCAACACCGTCACGGTCCGCAGCCTGGTCGACGGCCAGCTCCAGAAGATCTATTTCACCGAGGGGCAGATGGTCGAGGCCGGGGCGCCGCTGGCGGAAATCGACCCGCGCCCCTTTGAAGTGATGAAGCAGCAGGCCGAGGCGACCCTGGCCCGCGACCAATCGCAGTTGGAAAATGCCAAAATCGACCTCGCCCGCTTCAACGCCCTCCTGGAACAGGACTCGGTCGCCAAGCAGCAGGTCGACACCCAGGCCGCGCTCGTCCGCCAGGACGACGCCACGATCAAGGTCGACGAGGCCCAGGTCGCGAACACGGCCCTGCAGCTCGCCTACGCGCACATCACGGCCCCGATCTCCGGCCGCATCGGCCTGCGCCTGGTTGACCTCGGCAACACGATCCATCCGTCCGACTCGAGCGGACTCGCCGTCATCACGCAGCTCCAGCCCATTTCCGTCGTGTTCTCGATCCCCCAGGATGCCCTGCCGCGTGTCCTCGCGCACTACAAGGCGGGCGAACCGATGGAGGTCGATGCCTTCGACCGCGACGGCCACACGCTCCTCGCCAAGGGCAAGGTGTCGACGATCGACAACCTGATCGATCCCACGACGGGCACGCTGAAGCTGCGCGCGGAATTTCCGAATGCGGACGAGGCCCTGTTTCCCAATCAATTTGTCAACATCCAGCTCATCGCCGACACGATCCAGGATGCGGTCGTCGTGCCCAACGCAGCCATCCAGCGCGGGACGGCGGGCACGTTTGTTTATCGCGTGGTCAACGGCAACACGGCGTCGGTCCAGGTGGTCACGACCGGGCCGGGCGACGGGGGCGTGATTTCAATCACCAAGGGGCTGGCCGCCGGCGACATGGTCGTCACCGACGGAGTCGACAAGCTGCGGGAAGGCGCGAAGGTCGAGCTCGTCAGCCGGGCCGCCGCGCAGGCCGACACCTCGGCCACCCCTCCGGCCCGCGGCCAGGGCGGACACAAGCATCAGAACTGAGCGAACGGTCGTTTCGTGAATCCCTCGAGACCGTTCATCCTGCGTCCGGTTGCGACCTCGCTCCTAATGGTCGCGCTGCTGCTGGGCGGCATTTTTGCCTACCGCCTGCTGTCGATCTCGGCCCTGCCGCAGGTCGATTACCCGACCATCCAGGTCGTCACGCTCTATCCGGGCGCGAGCCCCGACGTCGTCACCTCGTCGATCACGGCCCCCCTCGAGCGGCAATTCGGGCAGATGCCCGGCCTCGACCGCATGGAGTCGACCAGCTCGGGCGGCGCCTCGATCATCACGCTGACGTTCTCCCTCGAGCTGACCCTCGACGTTGCCGAGCAGGAGGTGCAGGCCGCCATCAACGCCGCCAGCAACCTGCTGCCGACCGATCTCCCGACCCCGCCGATCTACAACAAGGTCAACCCGGCCGATGCTCCCATCATCACGCTCGGCATCACCTCGGCCACGATTCCCCTGCCGCGCGTCGAGGACATGGTCGACACCCGGCTGGCCCAGAAGCTTTCGCAGTTGCCCGGTGTCGGACTCGTGAGCCTCAGCGGCGGCCAGCGCCCGGCCGTGCGCATCCAGGCCGACCCGCGGGCGCTTTCCGCCGCCGGCCTCACCCTGGACGACGTCCGGACCTCGATCGCCGCGGCCAACGTCAACCAGGCGAAGGGCAGCTTCGACGGCCCGGCCCGCGCCTCGACGATCGACGCGAACGACCAGCTCCGTTCCGTCGAGGACTACGAGAATCTCATCGTGGCGTACAAGAATGGCGCACCCATCCGGCTGCATGACATCGCGAAGATCATCGACGGCGCGGAGAACACCCAGTTGGCCGCGTGGGCCAGCGCCCGGTCCGCCGTCATCCTCAATGTCCAGCGCCAGCCCGGGGCCAACGTCATCGAGGTGGTCGACCTGATCAAGAAACTGCTGCCGCAGCTCCAGGCCACCCTGCCCTCGGCGATCGAGGTCATTCCGCTCACCGACCGCACGGTCACCATCCGCGCTTCCGTGGAGGACGTGCAGTTCGAACTGATGCTGTCGATCGGACTGGTGGTGCTCGTGGTCTTTCTGTTCCTGCGCAGCGTGCCGGCGACCATCATCCCCGGCGTCGCGGTGCCGCTGTCGCTGGTGGGCACGTTCGCGGTGATGTACCTGGCGGGATTCAGCATCAACAACCTGACCCTGATGGCGCTGACCATCGCCACCGGCTTCGTCGTCGACGACGCCATCGTGATGATCGAGAACATCTCGCGCTTCATTGAGGAGGGCGAGAAGCCGCTCGCCGCCGCGCTGAAGGGCGCCGAGCAGATCGGGTTCACGATCATTTCCCTGAC
>DASYDZ010000260.1:0-4869 GCA_036499305.1 Candidatus Didemnitutus sp. | reverse complement strand
AAACTCGAGAACCACCTCGCCGCCGCCTCCAGGCTCTGGACGTTGCCCGACAAAGTTTCCGGCCTCATCCACGCCTGGCTCGCCGATCAGGTAAACTCTGGCGTGCCAGCTTAAAGTGTAATACCTAAGGGGGATTGGTATAAATCGCTTCTAGCTGAGAATCGAGAGACCGATCCTGGCCTTTGCTCCGTTGCCTCCGTTTTTCTCCTGTAAAATGTTGAGGGCCTTTCGCGTCAGTTCGCGTGTTTCGCGGGCAATCTCCGGGCAGAATCATCTGGAACGGCCTTGGCCCGAACTTTTCGCTTCCGTTTTGGAAGGCGGTTCCTAGCTTTGCCCCCTGTTTCCGGAGAGGTGGCAGAGTGGTCTATCGTACCTGACTCGAAATCAGGCGTGCCCGCAAGGGTACCGTGGGTTCGAATCCCACCCTCTCCGCCATTTTGCCACTTGGACAATCGGGAGCAGCCCGCGGCACCATGGGACTATCCATCTCCAAAAGATTCAGGGAAGCCAGCGGGGAAGGTGCTGGCAGCTTCTCCAGCTCGTTGAACAAGGCGGGACTCGTCGCATCCGTGTACGTTTTGTGTGTGAGGCGCATGTCGCTATGGCGCATCAAATCCATCACCACGCGCGGCGGCATGACGACGGAGCCGCGGTGCGGTCTGCGTTTTACGGATTATTCGACCGAGGTCGAAGCCGCCGCCGCCGGCGCCAGAAGCCTGCACTCCAGCGACAAGCGCCAGCCGCCCACCGGCGGACGTTCCCGGGGTCCCGCCAATTCATGGCGAAACCTGGCAGCGGGGTACCACGTCTAACCTATCACCATGCCGGACTCCAATTCGCACGGCCATTGTTGTCACGGTTACTCCGAGAACATCGAGGACTACCTGCTCACGCGACGCCAGTTCCTCAATCGCATGGGCATGGGTCTCGGCGCGCTGGGCCTCGTGTCGATGCTGAGTCCGGCCGACCTGGTGGCCGCGGTCACCGGAAATTCCGCGGGCAAAATGTCCACCAATCCCCTTGCGCCGCGCCCGCCGCACTTCCCGGGCAAGGCGAAGGCCGTCATCCACATCTTCGCCCAGGGCGCACCGTCGCACATCGACACCTGGGATCCCAAACCGTACCTGAACCAGATGGATGGCCGCTCGCTGTCCAACGGCGGCGTGGCCATGGGATCGCCGTTCAAGTTTCAGAAATACGGCCGGAGCGGGATCGAGGTGAGCGACTTGTTTGCCCGCACCGCCGGATTTGTCGACGACATGGCGGTCATCCGCTCGATGCAGACCGACATTCCGGCGCACGAAGTCGCCACGGTGTTCATGAACACGGGATCGCTGCGGATCGCGAAGCCCAGCCTCGGCTCGTGGGTCGTCTATGGTCTCGGTTCCGAGAACCAGAATCTCCCCGGCTACATCGCGCTGCGCAACAATGGCGGGCTGCCCATCGGCGGCGCCGGCAACTACGGCTCCTCGTTCCTGCCCGGCGTCTATCAGGGCACGAGCGTCAACGTCCAGGCGCAGCGGGTGCAGCAGATGATCCAGAACATCCGCAACCAGTATCTCAGCCGGTCCGAGCAGCGGCGCCAGATGGATTTCGTCAACCAGCTCAACGCCATCCAGACGCAGAACCTGCAGCAGGAAGCCGGCCTTGAGTCGCGCCTCGAAACCTACGAGATCGCGTTCCGGATGCAGACCGAGGCGACCGACGCCTTTGACGTCACCAAGGAATCCGAGGCCACCCGCACCGCGTATGGCAACACCCCCGAGGGAAAGCAGATGCTGATCGCGCGCCGGCTCGTCGAGCGGGGCGTGCGCTTCGTGCAGATCTGGCACGAGGGCTGGGACCATCACCAGGATCTCGAGGAGCGGATCACGAAAAAGGCGCGCGAGGTCGACGGGCCGATTGCCGCCCTCATGACCGATCTCAAGCAGCGCGGCATGCTCGATTCGACCCTGGTGATCTGGGGCGGCGAATTCGGCCGCAAGCCGACCCGCGACCGCAATTTCAACGACAACCCCGGCCGCGATCACAACAGCAAGGGATTCTCGCTGTGGATGGCCGGCGGCGGCATCAAGGGCGGCACCATCTACGGCTCGACCGATGACACCGGCGCGGAAGCGGTGAAGGACAAGGTGCAGGTCCACGACCTGCACGCGACCATCCTCCACTGCCTCGGGCTCGACCACACCAAGCTCACGTACCGGTTCAACGGCCGCGATTTCCGGCTGACCGACGTGGCCGGCGAGGTGGTCAAACCAGTGCTCGCCTGACCGTCCAAGGCATGCCCGCGGAACAGAAGACTCCGCTCCTGCTCGCAATCGCGATTGCGCTGCTGACGCCGTCCGTCGTCATGTTCGCGGCCGCGAAGCCGGCTGTTCCCGTCGTCATTCCGGCGCAGGGCCCGATCTCGCCCGATGATCTCCAGTTTTTTGAAACCAAGATCCGCCCGCTCCTGGTCAACAATTGCTACAAGTGTCACAGCCGCGAAGCGGACAAGATCAAGGGCGGCTTCCTGCTCGACACCCGCGAGGGCATGCTCGAGGGCGGCGATGACGGTCCGTCGATCGTCCCGGGACATCCCGAGCAAAGCCACCTCATGGAGGGCGTGCGCTATACCGACGAGAATTTCCAGATGCCGAAGGACAATCGGCTGCCCGACGACCAGGTCGCCCTGCTCGAGGAATGGATCCGGCGCGGCGCGCCGGACCCGCGCAGCCGCACCGTGAAGGGAAGCGCGGCCGCGACCTACGGCGGCGTCGGCAGGCAGCACTGGTCCTTTCTGCCCGTTACCAACCAGGCCGTGCCGGCGGTGCAGGACAAGAGCTGGGGCCGTTCCCCCGTCGACAACTTTATCCTCGCGAAGCTCGAGCAAAACGGGCTCCACCCGAATCCCATCGCCGACAAGCGCACCCTCATCCGGCGCGTGACCTTCGACCTCATTGGACTTCCGCCGACGGAACCCGAGATCCAGCGTTTCCTCGCGGATGATTCGCCCGATGCGTTCGCCAAGGTGGTCGATCGCCTGCTGGCGTCGCCGCACTACGGCGAGCGCTGGGCGCGCTACTGGCTCGATGTCGTGCGCTATGCCGACACGAAGGGCGAGCCGGTGAAGCGCACCGATCCGCGTTTCCCGCACGCCTGGACCTATCGCGACTACGTGATCGACGCCTTCAACTCCGACAAGCCCTACAACCAGTTCATCCTGGAGCAGCTCGCGGCCGACCGCCTCGTGAACCGGTCGGCCTCCGACCAGTCGGCGCTCGCCGCGATGGGATTTCTCACGCTCGGCAACCAGTTCGAGGGCAACGTCCGCGACATCGTGAACGACCAGATCGACGTGACGTCGAAGGCGTTCCTCGGCCTCACCGTCTCCTGTGCGCGCTGTCACGACCACAAATTCGACCCGATCCCGCAGAAGGACTACTATTCCCTGTATGGCATCTTCGCGAGTTCGATGGTGCCCAAAAATCTGCCGACGCTGCATCCGGTCAAGGACACGCCCGAGTATCAGGAATATCGCCGGCAAACGACCGCCGTCGAGACGGAGCAGGATGAATTGCAGATGCGGTTCCGGCTGGCCCGGCGGGCCGCGGGCGGGAAGCTGCAGGCGGACCAGCGCCGCGAATTCATCAAGAAGGAAGCCAGCCTGCAGCGGGAGCTCGGCGACCTCGAGAACTCGCCGGCCGCCCCTCCGCGCGCGATGGAAATGGTCGACGTCAGCCGGCCGAAGGATTTCCCCCTCCTGATCCGGGGCGAGGCGCAGAACTACGGCCCGGTCGTCCCGCGCCGTTTCCTCGAGGTGATTTCGGGTCCGCAGCGACCCAACTATACCAAGGGCAGCGGGCGGCTTGAGCTCGCCGAAGCGATCGCTGATCCGAAGAACCCGCTCACGGCCCGCGTGCTCGTGAACCGGATCTGGCAGCAGCACTTTGGCGCCGGCATCGTCCTCACGCCCGACGACCTCGGCAACGCCTCCGCCCCACCCTCGCACCCGGAGCTGCTGGATTATCTGGCCCGGCGGTTCGTCGAGGAGGGTTGGTCGATCAAGAAACTTCAGCGCCTCATCCTGCTCACCAGCGCCTACCAGGAAAGCAGCGCGCCGAATCCGCGCGGCGCCGAAATCGATCCCGACAACCGGCTCGTCTGGCGCGCCAATGTGCGCCGTCTCGACTTCGAGGAGATCCACGACTCGATCCTCGCCATCGCCGGCGCGCTCGACCCGGCGGTCGGCGGAAAATCCGTGGCGCTGGGCAGCGAGGGATTTGCCTCCCGGCGCGCGCTCTATGTCTACATCGACCGGCGCAACCCGCCCGAGCTTCTCACGCAGTTCGACTTCCCGAACCCGAACGTGCCGGTCGGCCGCCGTTACGTGAGCATCGTGCCTCAACAGTCGCTTTTCCTGATGAACAGCCCGTTTGTGATCGAGACCGCGCGACGGCTCGTCCACCAGCCGTCATTTCTCGGGATGACGGACGACACGCTGCGGGTGAATCTGCTCTACCTCGCCATCTATCAGCGCCCGCCGACCGAGGCCGAGATCAAGTTATGCCTCAGCTACGTCGAGGCGAATCCGAGCGGGACCTCAACCGATGCCCCCGCCGTGAAACCGGGCGCCGCGGCGCAGCTCGACCGCGCGGCGAAACAGCAGGCGCTCATCGCCCAGCGGGTGGCGAAGAATGCCGGGCGAAAGAATCTCCCGCAGGTCGAGGCCGGCGGCGCCGCCTTCACGAGCCGGGCGCCGCTCGATGCCTGGACGAAGCTCGCCCACGCGCTGGTGCAGGCGAACGAGACGGTGTTTGTGGATTAGCGGGGGAATCTCCCGCTAAATTATTCCTCAATTGTAGGAGCGGCATCATGCCGCGATTGATC
>DASYDZ010000259.1:0-14862 GCA_036499305.1 Candidatus Didemnitutus sp. | reverse complement strand
AAGGTCGAGGATCTCGAGAAGGTCCTCCTGCGGACCAAGAACGCGATGGTGAAGCAGTACTCGAAACTGTTCGCCATGGACGGCGTGCAGCTCCGCTTCACCCGCGATGCGGTGGTCGCGATCGCCCGCCGCGCGCTCGAGCTGAAGACGGGTGCCCGCGCCCTTCGCGCCATCCTGGAAAAACTCATGCTCGAGGTCATGTACGACCTGCCCATGCGCGATAATGTTACCGAGGTGCTCGTCGACCAGGCCGTGGTCGAGGGCCGCAGGAAGCCGATCCTCAAGAAGGCGACCCGCCGCGCGGCCAGCGACAAGAACGCGGCCTGAGGCGAGTTGAGAGTTGAGCGCTGACGGTTGGGAGACCCGATCGGGCCCTGTTCGCCTGGAGGCGCGGCTTCACGCCGCGATGGATTTCCAGCGAATTTCACGAAGCGTCGCGAAATTTCGATTGAACCACCGAGTCGCGGAGACCGTGGAGCGTGTTGTCCTCAACGCGCTTCGATTCGCGAACGTGTTGAGACAACGCGTTCCACCCCCAACTGCATGAGTCCGGCTGAGTTCCTGATTAGGTTTGTCCGTGTTTTCTCCCTGCCTTGTGGTTCAGCAAAACCCGATCACCAGGTGAAATCGTCGTCGCGCACGATCGCACGCGCGAACTCCACGAACAGGCGGACGGTATTCTCCACGTCCTGAAGGTCCACGACCTCGCTCGGCGTGTGCATGTAACGCAGCGGAATCGAGACCAGACCGCACGCGACCCCGCCGCGGGCGACCTGAATCGCCCGCGCATCGGTGCCGGTCGGACGGGAATCGGCGTCGAGCTGGTGTGGGATCTTCGCCTTTTTCGCGCACGCGAGCAGACGCGCGTAAACCTTGGGATTGATGTTCGGGCCGCGGCAAATGATCGGTCCGCCGCCGAGGGCCGTCTCGCCGAACTTGCGATGATCGTTGTCGGGATGGTCGGTGGCATGGCCGACATCGACCGTGAGCGCGACCTGCGGATCGACCGCGTACGCCGAGGTGGTCGCGCCCCGCACGCCAATCTCCTCCTGCGACGTGGCGACCGAGACGATCCGACCGTGGAGTCGGGCCTTGGCCCGGGCGAGGCGGATGAGGGTTTCGCCGACGACGTACGCGCCGACCTTGTTGTCGAAGGCGCGGGCCGTGCCGATGCTGCCGTGGATGATCTCGAATTCGTGATCGTAGGTCGCGACGTCGCCGATCGCCACGCGGCGCAACGCCTCGGCCTTGGACTTGGCCCCGATGTCGATCCAGATCTCGTGGATTTCCGGCACCTTCTTGCGGTCGGCGTCGTCCATGAGGTGGATGGCACGCTTGCCCGTGACGCCCTTCACCGGTCCGTGCTCCGTCTGGATGATCACGCGGCGGCCCGGGATCATGATGCGGTCGTGTCCGCCGATCGTGTCGAAATAAATGAATCCGTCCTTGTTGACGTAGGTGATGATCAGCCCGAGCTCGTCCATGTGTCCGGCGAACATCACCGTCGGTCCGCCCTTGGCATTGAGCGTGGCAATGCGGCTGCCCAGCGCGTCGCGGGCGTAGACATCGGCGTGCGGCTTGACGTGTTCGTCGAACACGGCCTGGGCCTGGGCTTCAGCGCCGGAAGGCGACTTGGCGCGGAGCAGATCGACCAGAAACGGCGGGGCGATGAAATCGGGCATGGCGCCAATGCAGTCCAAAGCAGCCATCCCGGCAAAGGGAAAATGAGATGAAGGGCGTGGCTGCCGCGAATGGCATGCAGCATGGCGAAGCGCCGATTAAACCACGAAGGTGCGGAAATAGCCGATCGGAACCGACCGACCTATCGATCGGCCGCGCCACCGGAAGGTATTCGCTCACGGAACCGCACAGGACCGAAACTGTAGGAGCGGCTTTACGCCGCGATGAACCCGGCCCACGAAATTCGCGAAACCTCGCGAAATACTGATTGAACCTCCGAGGCGCGGAGCGAGAGGAAGAGGATCGAATGCCCTGTCGGTCCGCTCCGTCCGGTGCACAATCATATCCGCCCTCGGCACACGCCGAACCGAAACGGTAGGAGCGGCTTTACGCCGCGATGAACCCGGCCCACGAAATCTCACGATACACCGATGGGATCACAAAGGCGCGGAACTGATCGGCAGGCAGCGTTGTTCGCCGTCGGTGGTTGAATTTCCGGCGGGGTTGCTGCACCTTGAGACAACACTCCCGATTCTTTCCATGAACCTGCGTTCCTTCTTTTTGCGTCTGCTGGCGATGTTGGTTGCCGCGATTCCACTCGCCGCCTCCGCGGCCGATTTTTCGCCCGCCATCGTCTACGACTTCGGCGGGAAATTCGACAAGTCGTTCAACCAGTCCGCGAGCGAGGGCGCGGCGCGGTTTACGAAGGAAACGGGCATCGCGGTCCGCGAGTTCGAGGTGCAGAACGCCGCCCAGCGCGAGCAGGCCATGCAGCAGATGGCCCGGCGCGGCGCCACGATCATCGTCGCCATCGGCTTCACCCAGGCCTCCGCCGTCGAGCGGGTGGCAAAGGAGTTTCCCAACATCAAGTTCACTCTCGTGGACGCGGTGGTCGACCTGCCGAACGTCCAATCGATCAACTTTCGCGAGCAGGAATCGTCCTTCCTCTGCGGCATGGCCGCCGCCATGGCGTCGAAGACCGGGAAGGTCGGTTTCGTCGGCGGCATGGATATTCCGCTCATCCGCAAGTTCGCCCTGGGCTATGTCGAGGGCGTGCATTACGTGAATCCGGCGGACGAGGTTTTCGAGAACATGACCGGCACGACCCCGGCCGCCTGGGGTGATCCGACCAAGGGCGCCGAACTCGCCAAGAGCCAGTTCGGACGCGGCGCCGATGTGGTCTTTCATGCCGCCGGCGCGACCGGCATCGGCGTGATGCTCGCGGCCAAGGACGCCGGGCTGCTCAGCATCGGGTGCGACAGCAATCAGGATTACGTGCATCCCGGCAGCGTGCTCACGTCGGCGGTCAAACGCGTGGACGTCGCCGTCTACAAGGCCTACATGGCGGCGAAGAACGGCACCTGGAAATCCGGCCAGCTCGTGCTGGGCCTCGCCGAGGAGGGCGTGGATTACTCCTACGACGAGTATAACAAATCGGTGCTCACGCCGGCGATGAAGGCCCGGCTCGATCAGGCCAAGGCGGAGATCATCGCGGGCAAGATCAAGGTGAGTGAGTACAAGCCGGGAAATGGTTGAAGGTTCAATGATGAGAGTTGAGGGACGAGAGGCGGGAGTTGAGAGATGAGTGTTGAGGGTTGGGAGATGCCGCGAGGGCCGGAGTTGAGCGTTGCGAGGCCCGGCCCGTTTGGGACCGGATCGAAATGTGCCGCTTCTTGTTTGCGGCTGACGGCGGAAAGAAAACCGACCGCCCACCGCTGACCGCGGGAGGTGGTCGCCGATGTCCCCATCGGCGATGTTGGCGGCAAGACTCCGCGCAACGGAGGGTTGTGGAACCACCTCCGATGGTGTCTAGTGGCGGCCTTGGGGTCCGATCCGACAGTCCCGCCGGCGGCAGCGCTCGAGCTGCGCGGCATCGACAAGCGCTTCGGCGCCGTCCACGCGAACCGGGACCTCCATCTCCGCGTCGCCCCGGGCACAATTCACGGGCTCATTGGTGAGAACGGGGCGGGGAAGTCGACGTTGATGAACATCGTCTACGGCTTCCATCGCGCCGACCGCGGCGAGATCCTGGTGCGCGGCCGGCCGGTCGAAATCCGCGAGCCGCAGGACGCCATCGCGGCGGGCATCGGCATGGTTCACCAGCACTTCATGCTGGTCGATAACTTCACCGTCCTCGAAAACGTGATCCTCGGCGTCGAGGGAGGCCGGACCCTGTCCGCCGGTCTGTCCCGTGCGCGGAGCGAACTCGAAGCCCTGGGCCGCGACTACGGACTCGACGTGCCGCTCGACGCGCCGGTGAATTCCCTGCCGGTCGGCCTGCAGCAACGGGTGGAAATTCTGAAGGCGCTGTATCGCGGGGCCGAACTGCTGATCCTCGATGAGCCCACCGCGGTGCTGACCCCGCGCGAGGCCGATCTGCTTTTCACGATGCTGCGCCAGTGGCGCGCGCAGGGAAAAACGGTGGTGCTGGTCACGCACAAGCTCCGCGAGATCATGGCCATCACGGACCGGGTCACGGTGATGCGCCTGGGCGCCATCGTCGCCGAGACCGACACCGCAGCCACGTCCCCGCGGGACCTGGCCGAGAAGATGGTCGGCCGCGCGGTAAGCCTGCACGTGCAGAAGACGCCGGCGCAGCCGGGGCCGCCGCTGCTGAAAATCCGCGACCTCGAGGTGCGCGACGACGCCGGCGTGGCTCGCGTCCGGGGAGTCAGTTTCGAGCTGCGGGCCGGCGAGATCGTCGGCCTCGCTGGGGTATCCGGCAACGGCCAGTCCGAATTGCTTGAGGCCGTGGCGGGCACGGGACCGGTTTCGCGGGGCGAGATCGAACTGCGGGGGCGCCACCTGGTGAAGGAAAAACTGGGACCGCGCGCCCGGCGCCGCCTCGGTCTCGCCCACGTCCCCGAGGACCGCCTCCGCCTCGGTGCCGTGCCGGCGTTCAGCGCACAGGACAACGCCATCCTCGGCCACCAGCGCGCCGCCGCCTACAACCGGGGTGCGCTGCTCGACACCGGGGCGATCCAGGCCGGCTGCGAGCGGATGATGCACGAGTTCGACGTTCGACCGCCGCATCCTCGCCAGCGATTCGCGACCTTTTCCGGCGGCAACCAGCAGAAGCTCGTCCTGGCGCGGGAGGTCGGGGCCGATCCCGCCGTGATGCTGGTGGGCCAGCCGACCCGGGGCGTGGATATCGGGGCGATCGAGTTCATTCACCGCCGCCTGGTGGAACTGCGCGATGCCGGGAAGGCGATCCTCCTCGTGTCCGTCGAGCTCGACGAGATTCTCGGACTGGCGGACCGGATCCTGGTGATGAATGGAGGGGAGATCGTCGGCGAACTGGACCGGCGGGACGCGACCGAGGAGAAAATTGGTCTCCTGATGGCGGGGATCAGGGAGGAGAAACCATGAGCCTCCGCCGGCCGCTTCCGCGCTGGGCCGACGTGGTGCTCCTACCGCTTGTCGGGTTGGCGGCGGCGCTGCTGGTTTCGGCGGCGATCATCGCGCTGCTCGGGGAAAGTCCATGGCAGGCGATGAAGCTGATGGTGGCGGGCTCGTTTGGGACGCAGGATGCGATCGGCTATTCGCTCTACTACGCGACGAACTACATGTTCACGGGCCTCGCCGTCGCGGTGGCCTACCACGCGGGCCTGTTCAACATCGGGGCGGAGGGGCAGGCCTACATCGGCGGACTTTTTTCCGGGCTCGTCTGCCTTTGGCTCGGGCACTGGCCGTTCTGGGCGATCCTGCCCGTGGCTGTTCTCGCGGGTGCGGCGGGTGGCGCGGCATGGGCCTTGGTGCCGGCCTGGCTGCAGGCCCGCCGCGGGAGCCATATCGTCATCACGACGATCATGTTCAATTTTCTGGCGTCGGCGGTCATGACCTACCTGCTGGTCAACATCCTGATCGCGCCCGGGCAGCAATCGCCCGAAACGCGCGAGTTCGCCGATCGGGCGACCATGCCGGCGGTCCATGAAATGCTCGCGAAGATGGGAATCAGCTACGCGGCCTCACCGTGGAATCTCGCCTTTGTGCTCGCGCTGCTGGCGGGGGTGGCGGTCTGGATTTTTCTCTGGCACACGCGCTGGGGCTACGAGCTGCGGGTGACGGGCGAGAATCCCGCGGCGGCGGCCTATGCGGGAGTCTCCCCGGCGCGGGTCACGATCGTGGCCATGCTGCTTTCCGGCGCGCTCGCGGGCGGACTCGGCCTGAACGAACTCATGGGATCGCAGCATCGCATCGTCATCGATTTTCCCGAGGGCGCGGGCTTTGTCGGCATCGCGGTCGCCCTCATGGGCCGGAACCATCCGGTCGGGATCTTTTTCGCCGCCGTGCTGTTCGGCGCCCTCTCCCAGGGTGGTTCGCAGCTCGTCTTCGACATGCCGAAGGTGAATCGCGACATGGTGGTCGTCATCCAGGGGCTCGTCATTCTCGCCTGCGGCGCAATGGAGAACGTGTTTCGGATTCCGCTGGCGGCGCTGTTCTCCCGGTTTCGGCGCGATCCCGCGCGGGTCGATCCGCCGCCCGCCCCGTGATGGAAACCTACACGCTCACCGTGCTCATGCTGGCCGCCACCATCCGGGTGGCCACGCCGCTGCTGCTGGCGGCAATCGGGGCGATGTTCAGCGAACGCTCGGGCGTCATCGACCTCGGCCTCGAGGGCAAGATGCTCGGCGCCGCCTTCGCCTCCGCCGCCGTCTCCGCCATCAGCGGCTCCGCCTGGCTCGGGCTCGCCGCCGGCATCGCGGCCTCGGCCGCCCTCGCGCTGGTCAATGCCTTCGCCACGGTCACGCACCGCGGCAACCAGGTCGTGGCCAGCATGGCCATCAACATCGCGGTCTCCGGCCTCGGTCCGACGCTGGGCCTGGCCTGGTTCAACCTCGGGGGCCAGACGCCGCAGCTCGATGCGCCGGGCCAGCGCTTCGGGGAGATCGTCTGGCCGGGCGCCGCCGCCGCACGGCACCATCCTTTTCCCGGGCTCATGTATGCCGAGTTGCTGAGCGGCCACAACGTGATCGTCTACCTCGCCGCCGCGCTGGTGCCCGTCGCCGCGTGGGTGCTGTACCGGTCGCGCTTCGGGCTGCGGTTGCGGGCCGTCGGGGAAAACCCGCTCGCCGTCGACACCGCGGGCATCTCCGTCAACGGCCTGCGCTACCAGGCGATGATCATCTCCGGCATCCTGTGCGGCGTGGCGGGCACGTATCTTTCAACGGCGGCAAGCGCGGGCTTCGTGCGCGACATGACCGCAGGCAAGGGCTACCTGGCCCTCGCGGCGGTGATCTTTGGGAAATGGCGCCCCTATCCGACGCTCGGAGCCTGCCTGCTCTTCGCCTTCACCGATGCCCTCGCGTCGCGCCTCCAGGGCGTCGCGTTGCCGCTGGTCGGCGTCATCCCGGTCCAATTCATCCTCGCGCTGCCGTACATCCTCACTGTGCTCCTCCTCGCCGGCTTCGTGGGCCGGGCGATCGCGCCGCGCGCGATTGGAGTGCCGTATTCGAAGGACAAATGACACCATTTTTCCCCGCATGACCTTCCAGGAGCGACTCGACAAATATTTTTCCCAATCTCCGGACACCTCCGGCGCCCTGTTCATCGCGCCGAATGCGACCGTCCACGGTGCGGTTGCGCTGGGCCGCGACAGCAGCGTGTGGTACGGCGCGGTGCTCCGTGGCGACATCAACACGATCAAGATCGGCGAGGGGACCAACATCCAGGATCTTGCCGTCGTGCATCTGGCCGACGACTACGGTGTTCGCATCGGGCGGTACTGCACGATCGGCCACACCGCGATCATCCACGCGTGTTCGATCGGCGACGAATGCCTGATCGGCATGGGCGCCACCGTGCTCGACGGCGCGGAGATTGGCGATCGGTGCATCGTCGGGGCCAATTCGCTCGTGACCCAGCGCTTCAAGGCGCCGCCGGGATCGATGATCCTCGGCTCGCCGGCGCGCGTGGTGCGGCCATTGGCCGACACGGAGATCGCGGGACTCAAACCCTGGGCGGAGAAATATGTCGTGACGGCCCGCGCGCACGCGGCGCGCTTTGGACGCTCACCCGTCGTGTCATAAGCCGGGTTGATTGCCCGGGCGATGAACCGGGCTGGACCGATGGATCAAAGTCGTGGCCGGGTCCGCCGGGCCCGGAGAGGAAATTCTGCTTCCGGACCCGGGGCCGGCGGCCCCGGCGACAGGAGTCAAGCGTCGGCCGGGAGGGGCGATCGCCTCTCTCCGGAGCGATCGAGAATCAGGAAGGTATAGCGAAACGAGGCGTCCGCTCCTTCGCGCCGCCACGTTTCCTTCCACGCCAGACCGCGCCACTCCGGAAAATACGTGTCACCGTCCACGTTGGCGTGCACGAGCGTGAGGATCAGCCGGTCCGCGAGGGGAAGGGTCTCCTCGTATATCCGCTGGCCGCCGCAGATCATGATCTCGCGGCCCAGCGTTCGGGCGACGGCGATCGCCGCCGGCACGTCAGCGACCACGTGGACCCGTGGACTCGCCAGCGCGCGATTCCGGGTGACCACGACCGGAGCGCGGTCGTCCGCCAGCACTTTCGGCCAGGTCTCAAAGCAGATGCGACCGAGGATGCAGGCCGCACCGGCGGTCTGCTGGTGGAACCACTCCTTGTCCTCGGGAATATCGAACGGCAGGCGCCCGTTGCGGCCGATGACCCGGTTTTCCGAACACGCCACGATCAGGTTGAGGAGTCCTTCTGCCATCGGACTGAAGGTTCCGGTCGTGGGGCGTTGCGGCAATCCCATTTGCGATTTCCACCCGTTTTCCGGCGCGGCGCCTGCGGCCTTGTCATAAACGCCGGAGGCGCTATCAACGCCTGATGATCATCGGAGTCCCCAGGGAGATCAAGATCGGCGAAAAACGCGTCTCGATGACGCCCAGTCTTTGCCGGCGCGTCGTTGCTCTCGGCGGCGCCGTGCTCGTGGAGAAATCGGCCGGCGCCAACGCCGGGTTCTCGGACGCCGAATACCGGGCGGCGGGTGCGACGCTCGTGGGTTCGGCGGCCAAGGTCTGGAAAGCCGCCGATGTCATCCTCAAGGTTAAGGAACCGCTCGAAAGCGAGTATGCGCGGATGAAACCCGGCCAGACGATCTTCACCTACCTCCATCTCGCGGCCGGACCCGCCCTCGCGCGGCAGTTGTGCCGCAAGAACGTGCTCGGCATCGCCTACGAGACGGTCGAGGGATCCGACGGGGCGTTTCCGCTGCTCAAGCCGATGTCGCAGATCGCCGGGCGGCTTTCGATCCAGATCGGGGCCTATTTTCTGCAGACCCAGTTTGGCGGGTCCGGCGTGTTGCTCGGTGGCATCCCGGGCACGATGCCCGGGCATGTGGTCGTGGTGGGGGCGGGAAATTCCGGCGCGCATGCCGTGCAGATGGCGGCCGGCATGGGCGCGCGGGTGACCGTGCTCGATCTCGACACCCGGAAACTCGAAGCGCTCGATACGGAGTACCGCGGCCGCATCGTCACGCTCATGTCCAATCCCGCCAACATCGAGCACGCCGTGGCGGATGCGGACCTGTTGATCGGGGCCGTGCTGATCCCCGCCGCCAAGGCGCCGATCGTTGTCACGAGGAAGATGGTGGCGCAGATGCGGCCGGGCAGCGTGATCGTCGACATCGCGATCGACCAGGGCGGATGCATCGAGACGGTCCACCCGACCTCGCACGAAACACCCACCTACAAGGAGCACGGGGTCATCCATTATGCCGTGCCGAACATGCCGGCGCTGGTGGGCCGCACCTCAACGATGGGGCTCACGCAGGCGACGGAGCCCTATGTGGCGATGATGGTGCAGCAGGGCGTCGAGAAGGCGCTCGCTTCGCACAAGGGCCTGGCCCGCGGAGTGAACACGCGCAACGGCCGCATCGAGTACGAAGCAGTGGCAAAAGCCGTCGGCTTCGACCGCGCCTGAGACGGGCTCAGGCCGTTGGATCCGCTTTTTCGAATGACGGGACGCGTACTGAAAGGTGGAACCCGACCTCCGGGCGGGTTCGCGAGACTTTCAGAGGAAAACCGGCCCGGAGGTCCGGTTCCACCTCGGCTCAACTGCATGAGTCCGGCTGAGACGGATTCAGGCCATTGCACACTCGCTTGGCTCGGTGAAGCTGCGAATCAAGTGGTGGAGCGTGTTGTCCGCAACGCGCTTCGATTCGCGAACGGGTTGAGACAACGCGTTCCACCCCCAACGGCCTGAGACGGGCTCAGGCTTTTTCAACGATGGTCACGCTCTCCAGCGCGACCCGGTCGATCGGGGTGCTCTTTTCGCTGCCGGCGGTCGGCACCGTGGCGATGCGCTCGAGGACATCATCGCCCCCGACGAGCTCGCCGAACGCGGTGTACTGGCGGTCGAGAAAGCGCGCGTCGCCGTGGCAGATGAAGAACTGCGAACCGGCGCTGTCGGGATGCTGCGAGCGCGCCATCGAGATCACGCCGCGGACATGCGATTTCGGGTTGAACTCGGCCTTGATCTTGTAGCCCGGGTCGCCGGTGCCCGGCATGCCGGAGCCGCCCTCGCGGGTGTTCGGGCAGCCGCCCTGGACCATGAAGCCCTTGATGATGCGGTGAAACGCGGTGCCGTCGTAGAACTTGGCGCGGGCGAGTTTCTTGAAATTCTCGACCGTCTTCGGCGCGACATCGGGCCAGAAGGCGATGGTCATGTCGCCATAGCTGGTCTTGAGGACGGCGACTTCCTTGGCGGGGGCGGGCGTTGAGCTCATAAGGTCGACCAACAAGCCTCCGGCGCCGCCGCGGCGCAAGCGCCAAATCGGCGCCCGAGTACCCGCGCGAGTCGCAACGGTGTCCAATGGTGCTCATTGAACCGGCAGATGATTCTGGAGAAAATCGACCATTTGTTGGTAGACCTTGTTGTCGAAGATCCTCCCCTCGTCCTCGGTGTAGACGCGTGGAACCTGAACCTCCACATGGGGCCCATGGGTCTTCTTCAATCGCTCCGCCGTAAAGTCGACCCCGGCCCGGTCCGGCTTGTAGTAGGCATGGAAGGATGCCGCGGAGATGCGGCTGGCGACCGTTCGGAGGGCGAGGGAAGTGCGATATTGCCGCGCCGCTTCCTCGCCCCCGATCTCCTGGATTGCCTCGTCGCGATCGCTGGCGAAGGGCGCAAACGCGGTGAAATCGATGTCTTCGATTTCCTCGGGAGGGATGACATCGAGCCAAACAGAAAAGCACTTGGAATTGGCGACCGCCTGGAGCGCGACGATGCCGCCTTCTCCCCATCCCATGATGGCGACTCTTGAGCCGTCGATCCATCCCTGATGCGCCAGCCATTGCACGCTGTCTTCAAGATCATTGACCATGCCTTTGGATATCTGCCAGTCGCCGGCTTTCAAAAAAGCCCGCCCATGGCCGTACGAGCCACGGCGGTCGACTCTGGCCACCGCATAGCCGCGGGTTGCAAACGTCTGGGCGACGACAGCGAAACCATAGGTCGCCCGGCTGGCCGCGATGGAGTCGGCACAAATCAAAACCAAGGGCGCCGGCTTGCCCGGAACTGGTCTCAGTGGCTGGGTAAACCGGCCGTGGATCGTCAAGCCGTCCCGTGAGGAAAGTGAAAAGCTTCGCGTGGGAGCAAATTGCTCGGGGCTGGAATTGGCGTATTTGCTGCCAAGCAGCTCCATCTTCTTCTGCTGACGGTCCAAAATATAGTAGGCTCCCCGGTCGCGGTCACTCCAGGCGAAGATGGCCAGCCGCTGTTCAGCGCGGTCGATGTCGACGATGTCATTCACCGTATTAGGCAACGCAGCATCCACCGCCATCTGGATGCGGCGCGTTTCGTCATCGAAAAAGAAACGATGAATCTTGTCCGTCTCATAGCGGATGGCGCGAGGGCGTCGGGAATGGTTGCCCCAGTATTCGATCTCATCGGGATCGATCCCGGGCATTGAAAAGATGATTTCGCGAGCCAGAGACGAGGGATCCAAAGCGACAATCTGAACCGAACCCTCGGCCGAGTAGTCCCAAAACATCAGGCGTTTCTGGTCGGGATGGACGCTGCCAAAGGACAGGCTGTGGTGGTGCCACGGGCCGAGGTCTTGATGGACCCAGGGACTCTCGGGCGAAGCATGGGCAACCATTTCCAGCCGATCCTTGTTCTCTCGCAACCCAGCCACGACCTTGCCGGATTCGTTGGTGATCCAGAGTGTGCTGTCGAGGGAGTCGCGATCGACGAAGGTCAGATCGGACGTGCGGAGATTCAGCTTCCGGACGTAGCTTCGATCGGAGGACAGCCCAATGCCAGACGACAAAGTGATGAGCACGCTGTCGGGATCGTCCGGCAGCATATTTTCGAGCGTGACCCCTCCGCCGACGACCGAGTTCACCGGGCTTACCTTTTTGGTCTTCAAGTCCAGGACGCTTAGCGATTGGAAGGGATAGTATTGCGACACCATTAGCAGAATTCGGTCCTCTCCCTTCCACCAATACTCCACGAGCGCGTTGCCGACTCCGCATAGCGGAACGAGCGCTTTCTTCTCCCGATCGATCAGCACCAGCATCCGCTTGTCATCCTTGCCGACCACGGCGCTGAGTTTGCTTCCGTCCGGCGATATCTTCAGTTGGCTGAAATCTGGCAGCTCCCGGATGTTGGCGATGGAGATGGGGTCGGGCCCAGCCATGGCTCTGGGGCCCAACAGCACGACAACGACGACAACGACGACAGCGATCGATAGGCGTCGGGGAAGCAGCGAACCGGGAGGAGCAGCGAGTCGAGTGATCAGGCGGTTCAGCCGGCGAAGATGCGAGATCATCGGCCACCAATTCTAGCGCCCTGTGGTCCAAAGAAAACCAAGAATTTTGAGAACCTGCAGGCCGGGCGCGGGCACACGGCCTCCGGAAGGAAGCGACCTCATTCAGTCTGTCGCCTCGACGCGGCAGTTATTCTCTGTTTCGTCGTTTAGCTCGCTTGCGCTTCCGCTCGGTCAACCTCCAGAACTTCCGCAACCTCGCCCTGGCCTCGGTGACCTTCGCCGGGCGGCGAACCTTCCTCGTCGGCGCGAACGGCCAGGGGAAGAGCAATTTCCTCGAGGCGCTCGGATACGTGACGGCCCTGCGTTCGTTCCGCGGGGCCGAGCCGCGCGCGCTGGTGGGTTTCGGCGCCGACACCGCGGGCGCTGGATTCGTGCTCGAGCACGAGACGCTGGGAGAAAGCCGGATCACGGTGACACTCGGTCCCGACGGCCGTGAGGTCGCCTGGGAGCAGGGGCGGGTGACGCGCCTGGGCGATTTCATCGGACGTTTTCCGACGGTGGCATTTTCCGCGCAGGACCATCAATTGCTACGAGGCGCGCCGGCGCTGCGCCGCCGGTGGCTCGACCTGACGCTGGCCGCCATGAATCCCACCTACCTGTCGGAGCTGCAGAGCTACACCCGCGCCGTCGCCGAACGCAACATCCTGCTCAAGCACGGTGGCCGCGATGCCGCCGCGCTGACGGCATTCGAGCACGAGGCGGCCGCCCACGCGGCGCCGCTCGCGGCGCAACGCGCGGCGGGCGTGGCCGAACTGGGTGGGCACTTCGGTCGCTCGTATGCATCCCTGGTCCCGGAAGGCGAAACCGCCGGGCTCGCCTACACTCCGGACGTGCCGGCCGAATCGGCCGCGGAGTTTGCCGTGCGGCTCCAGCGCAACCGCCCGCGCGATCTGGCCTTGAAATCGACCACCCAGGGACCGCATCGGGACGACCTCGAACTGACCCTGGGGGACCGGCCGGCCCGGCTTTTCGCGTCCGAGGGACAGCAACGCTGCGCCGTGCTGGCCCTGAAGCTGGCGCAGGCGGCCTACTTCACGGGACACGCGCACGTGCTTCCGGTGCTGTTGTGCGACGATGTTCTCGGCGAACTTGACGCCGGTCGGCGCGAGCGGTTCTGGGCCTCGCTCGACGTCGGCTCGCAGGTGATCGCCACCGGCACCGCCCGGCCGGCGGGGGCCGCGGCCTGGCAGTGTCTCGAGGTGGCGGCGGGCCGGATCATCGAGGCGACGGACTGAGATTGGAGGCGGAAAACCGCATGTTCGTGCGCCGACCGGATCGGCCCGACGCGATTGAACGCTGCCCTTTCGCCAGCGCTACTCCCCGGAGCAAGCTCCGGGGATTCTACGCGCGGCTTGCATTGCCCTCCAAGCGGGGCAACGCCGGGCAGCGTCCTAACTCGCATGGAAACCCCGCAGCAAGCTGCGGGGAATGTTTCAGTATTCGACCTTTTCTTTCCGCTCCATCGCGTCTTTTCTCGGCGATCACCATGGCGCGGGTTTCTGTCAGGCAACTTTGGAAGCAGAAGCTGGAAGGCGGATTGTCCGCCAAGTCCTGGCCGTCCGCCATTGGGACCGCGCGGGAGCCCTATGCCGGCCGGGTGCTGGGCATCGATCCCAGCCTTCGCGGAACCGGGCTGGCCGTGATCGAATTCTCCCACGGCGGCGCGCCAGTCCTGTTGACCTGCCGGACAGTGCGGCTGCCGGCCCGGCATTCATTTGCGGAATGCCTGGGCGAGATCCACCGGGCGGTGACAAAACTGGTCGCCGACTACGATCCGCGGCATGTCGTGCTCGAGCAGACGATCTACGTGCAGAACATCCGCACGGCACAGATTCTGGGGGCGGCGCGCGGTGCGGCCATCGCGGCCGCCGCGCTGCATGCGAAGGAAATTTTCGAGTACCCGCCGTTGCGCGTCAAACAGGCCGTGGTCGGCCGCGGCCACGCGAGCAAGGAGCAGATGGCCCGCACCGTCATGGCGATCCTGGGACACGGGAGACCGCTGGGACACGACGAGGCGGATGCGGCCGGCGTCGCGGTTTGCCACGCCTACACCTGGCGGGCCTGAGGAGGCGGCATGGGCGGTGCCCCGGATTGACCCGCGAAACACGCGAACCTCGCGAAAAAAGGGGCGGCCAAAACATTTGCCCACGGAACCCACGGAAGAATCCGAGCTACCGTGGGTCGCGGGTAGGGATCGATGACCTCATCGATCCGCCAGGGAATTAGCCGCAAAAGAACGCAAAGAATCAGGCGGGCAGCCGATTTTTAACCACGGATGCCACGGATGGGCACGAATCAAAGCGGCTGAGGATTAGCCGCAAAAGAACGCAAGGCCGACGGGATTACCGCCCAGGGAACCCACGGAGATATCCATGGCGCTAATATATTCTCCGTGTCCGTGGTTCAATCAGTCCCCCACGAAACGCACGAAATCAACGAAC
>DASYDZ010000258.1:0-1848 GCA_036499305.1 Candidatus Didemnitutus sp. | reverse complement strand
AGCCATAAAACGACGTGACGGGACCGTCAGCTATCCAGATATCCGGTCCAAATTGCAGCAGGGCATCGATAGAAATGGCCGTCATGTGTTTGGTCAGTTTCGTCGGTCACCGCGGATGCGCCAGAAAGTCGATCTACCGAGTGACATGACCCCCGTTTTTCATCCAGTTGAAGCGAGAGTCCGGCGTTGATTTTGACGGTCCCCCGTTTTTTGGTCCGGCCGGAAGGTGAGCTTCCGGGCTTACTCGGCAGCCCTTTGGGCCGCCGCCAGAGCAAATTCCTGGGGCGTCAACCACCCCAGGGCAGTGTGAGGACGGCTCTCGTTGAAGTGCCGCCGCCACGCCTCAATCTTGGCCTTTGCGTCGGCCAGCGACAAGAACCAGTGGGCGTTGAGGCACTCGTCACGCAGCCGCCCGTTGAAGCTTTCCACGAATGCATTGTCGGTGGGCTTGCCCGGCCGTGAGAAGTCCAACGTCACCGCGTTCTCGTAGGCCCAACGGTCGAGCGCCTTCGATACGAACTCGGGGCCATTATCGACTCTGATGGCCTTGGGAGCGCCACGGCTGAAGGCCAACCGGGTCATTACCTCCACAACCCGTTCGCCCTTGATGCCTTGGTCGACCTCGATGGCCAGCGCTTCACGGGTAAAGGCATCGACGACGGTCAAGGCACGCAACCGCCGGCCATCGAACAGTGCGTCCGAAACAAAGTCCATCGACCACAGCTGGTTCGGCCGCGTTGCCCCGGGCTGACGCTCTCGGTTGGCGGCGCTGACGTGCCGGCGCGGCCGTTTCAGCCGCAAACTCAGTCCTTCCTCGCAGTAGAGCCGGTAAACCCGCTTGTGGTTGACCATCCAACCCTCCCGACGCAGCAGGATGTAGATCCGGAAATAGCCGTAGCGCACCCGCGTCTTCGCCAGATCGAGGATGCGCAGCCGCAAAGCCGCCTGGTCGGGTTTGGTCGAACGATAGCGGATCGTCGACCGGTCGACGCCGAGCGCGACGCAACCGCGCCGCTCACTCACCCCGTGCGCTGCTTGAACTTGCCGCACGAGATCGCGTCGCCGACCAGGCGTCAGAGCTTTTTTGACAGCACGTCCTGCAGGATGTGCTTGTCCAGGCTGAGGTCGGCGACCAGCTGCTTCAGCTGGCGGTTCTCGTCCTCAAGCTGCTTCAGCCGCCGCAGCTCCCCGGTGCCAAGCCCGCCGTAAAGCTTCTTCCAACGGTAAAACGTCTGCTCCGAAACCCCCATCCGACGGATCACTTCCGCCACCGGCGTCCCCGTCTCCGCCTGCTTCAAGGCGAAGGTGATCTGCTCCTCGGTGTACCTGCTCTTCTTCACGGCTCGGCTCCTCCCATTCAGGGTCTCACAAAACCGGAAAACTCTCATTCATGCCGGAGGAGAAAATCGGGGGGACGTCAGAGCCGACCCTAGTGGAGTGGCACTGGTAGATGATTCCAGCGGGTTCGCGGATATGCGAGTCTGGCTGGATGAGAGCAGGTATTGAAGTCCGGCTTGGTGCGGGCGACCGGGAACGGCTGGAAGCGGTGATTGGATCGGGGAACAGCGCGCAGAAGCACGTGTGGCGAGCTCGGATCGTGGTGCTGAGCGCTGATGGGCTCGGCACGATGGCGATCCAGCGGCAGACCGGCAAAGGCAAGCCGACGATTTGGCGTTGGCAGGCGCGCTTTATGGCCGAAGGGGTTGATGGGCTGCTCCACGACGCGACGCGGCCAGGCGGCAAGCGAGCGCTGTCGCCGGCGGCGGTCGAACGCGTGGTGGAGATGACGCTCTGCGAACCCCCGGGCGAGACGACGCATTGGACCTGCCGCGCGATGGCGAAGGCCGC
>DASYDZ010000257.1:0-2475 GCA_036499305.1 Candidatus Didemnitutus sp. | reverse complement strand
CACCGCCACCGGGGAGTTGCACGCCACCGACTTCATGCGGCGCTCGTGGCTCAGCGATCTCCTCGGCCGGCACATTTTCACGGCGCTCTACTCCAACGAGACTTACTCGCAGAAACAGCAGAACTATGATCTTTACGCGATGGGTGGGGCTTGGGACGAGGCCCTGGGCACCGGCACCAACCCGGACGGCTCGGGCATCGCCCCGCTGTCGGCCAGCACGCGTGAAATCTCCTGGCTCAATTATGACGGCCCGCCGCTTTTCAACGCATCGAGTCCACACGGCCTGAACCTCGCGCCGATGACGTCGGTGATCAATCCCACGGGAAGCATCACGGCCCAATACTTCGACTCGCACTGGACACCGTCGACGAATCCGGCGGATCCGGCCTACGTCGATCCCGCCGCACCCTGGACGAATCCGGTCCCCAACGGCACCTCCACGCCCACCGTTTCAACGCAGTCGGAAAATCCCGCCAACTATGTCGGCTGGAAAACGGGTACGTTCCCGATCCTCAATGCCGATACCGGAGACATCAATTCGCTCTATCGCCAGGCCGCGAAACTCAAACAGGGGGTCTCGTCCGAGGGATTCACCTGGCAGGCAAATCTGTGGAACGACATGGTCGCCGCGACCTACGGCTGGCGACGGGACGTGCAGACCCAGCGGTCCGGCAGCGGGTCGGTTGATCCGCTGACTGGCTCGGTGGGCCTGAACTTCGACCTGGCGCCGGATGAAACCCAGTCCCGCGGCATCAGCCGGAGCTGGGGCGTCGTGGTGCATGAACCGGAGGCATGGCGCAGGAAGCTGCCGTGGGATACCAATCTCAGTGTCACGTACGACCACGGGGAGAACACGCGGGTCGAGAACCGCTACGGCTTCGACGGCGATCCACTGCCGAACGCGCAGGGTTCGACCAACGATTACGGTTTCACGATCTCCACGCTGCGCGACCGCCTGCAATTCAAGGTCACCTGGTACAAGACCGTGGTGAAGAACGCCAACCTGTCCAGCGTCCTGTCCTCCGAGAGCACTCTTGGATCGAATGCCTACTACCAGTGGCTGCTGCCGCCCTGGGGATTGGGCGACGTGCTGCAGGCGGTGGCCGGCATGGCCGGGGACCATGCGGCCGACGGCTCCGCCTACAACTGGAATTGGGCGGCTTCCGCGCATCCCAACGAACCGGCCTACGCGGACGTCACGTCCTCGGCCTTCCTCAACGATCCGCAGACCATCAAGGAGAAGGCGGCGATCGCCTCCTTCCTCGGCACCATGGACCAATACTTCCCGCAATCCTGGTGGGACAAGTTTGGCTATCCGGTCAATGTCGCCGAGGCCAAGCTCGGGCACTACCAGACGGCGGTCACCGGTTGGAATGTATCGGAAGGCAACTACGCCATCAATTCAACGACGGGTGGCACCGTCAACGGCGTGCCGCCGGTGGGCACCGTCGACTACGTGTCCAAGGGTATCGAGTTCGAAGTCGTCGGCCAGGTCACGAAAAACTGGAACGTCGAGGTCAACGCCTCGAAGCAGAACGCCTATCAGTCCGCGCTCGGCCAGCAGCTCGTGGATTTCATCACCAAGGAGGAGGAATTCTACTCGAGCCCGGCCGGTGACATCCGTCTCTGGTACGGCGGCGACCAGGGCATCGGGGCCTACTTCGAGCAAAACGTCGGCGCCGCCTTTCGTTTCCAGCAGCAGACGGACGGCAAGCTGACACCGGAAATGTCGCCCTGGCGTTTCAACGCCGTCAGCACCTACAGGATGGACCACGGCCCCCTCCGGGGCGCGTTCGTCGGCGGCGGCTACCGCTGGGAGCAGGGACACATCCTTGGCTACGCGCTGAACGACACGATGGACAATCTGGACGTGAACAAACCGTATTGGAGCCGTTCGCAGTCGCACACCGACCTTTGGGTCGGCTACGAGCGCAAGATCATGCGCGGCATAGACTGGCGGGTTCAACTCAACCTGCGCAGCGTGGGCGAACATCCGCGTCTCGATCCGTTGAGCGTGCAACCCGACGGCACGCCGGCGCTGTATCGAATCGAGGACGGGACCACGTGGTCGCTGACCAACACGTTCACCTTCTAGAATTGTGGTCCGGGGAAATGGCGCCCGCGCGGCAACGTGCGGGCGCCATTTATCCGGCGACTCATCCGGCGCGCGCCGCCGAGTTCCTCTCGCTGCCGCGGGGCCCCTTGCCGGCCGGCGTTTTTCGTGTGCCCGGCGGAATCATTCAGGTAAGCTCGCCGTTCCATCCCATGAAAATAGCGCGTTTGATTTTGTCGGTGGCCGTCCTGGCCATTGGTTATTCCGGTCTCGGGGCGGGAGAACTTTACCAACTGGACCCGCATGCCGAACCGCGGTGGGCGAGTCCCGAGAATCCCGGCGGCCAAAAGGGGGGCGGCGCCCTGACCCAGGACGGACGCAAGGGCCGCCCGTCCGTACCGCTCAAGGCCGGCGCCGCGCTC
>DASYDZ010000256.1:0-2420 GCA_036499305.1 Candidatus Didemnitutus sp. | reverse complement strand
TGACGGTTCCCTTTGTCCATCGGGGCGATCGGCCGACGTACCATCCGTCCGTGCTGGCGCGGGTCGACGATCACCCGGCAGTCACGCCACTCGTCTGGCAAGGCTCTGCCGACCTGCGATGTTTGTCGGCTGCCAATGTGCTAGCATATTTTCCGTCGGGCGACCGTTCGTTTGCCGCCGGTGAATCGGTTGAAGTGCTATCGCTCGACAGCTAGCCCGGATTATTGCCTGCACACACGGTGAACCATCCCAACCCGAAGCGTGAGCGAGGACAAATCACCGATGCTGCCTCGCTCACGCTTCGGATTAAGATCGTCCTATGAATCATCCGGGGGCGCACGACAGGGTTCGGTGTTATTTGGCATGGCGATAGCAGCGGTGGCCGGTGATCTTTTGCTGGCGCTGCTGCCAGAAGCGATCCAGGGGGTGGGTGTCGCTCAGGTAATCGGCGCGTAATTGCAACACGGCTTCGGCGCCGGCCTCACCCCAGAATTTCTCGGTTCCCTTCACCCGATAGTTGATTTGTTTCACGGTCGACTCGGCGTAGCTGCTCATGATCGGCAGGCCCAGCCGGCGGTAGCGCGGGTAATCCATCCGCGCGCGATGGCTTTGGAGGTAACGCAAGGTCGTGGCCACAACCACGCGAGGATCGGTCGCGGACGCGTCTTTGGGAGCGAGTCCCAGTTCGTTCTGCCGGGCGGCGAGTTCGGCGATCACCTGCTCGACCTGCCCCGACCAGATCGCCTGAATCCAGCGACCGTAAATCTCCCAACCCTGCGAAACTGCGCGTCCGGCGTGGGCGGCCGCGAACACGTACTGCAAGGCATGAATGAAATCGAGAATCGGCACGTAGGAGGAGAAGAAGCGTTCCCACAGAGTCCAGTTCATTGCCGCGCCATCCGCGACAAACGCCTTCCGAGGGGCCACGGCGAAACCCCGCGCCCAGGCCGCTGCGGCCAGTATCCCTCCAAAGACAGCGCTACAGGCGCGGCTCGCAATCAACGTCTTCACTAGCGGATGAGGTCGGCCGGCTCGCTCGGCGTCCTTGACGTGGGACTCCGCAGCCGAATCGTCGGCCGTCGGGGGCGCGTGTCCGCCAAATTCTCGCACCAGTTGCGAAATGCGTTTCGGATCCACAAACGACGGAGGAATTTGCGGACAAGGATCCTCGACATGCTCCACGCTATGCATGGTCATCAGGCAGCCCACCTTACTATCACGCCAATAACGCGAACGACTCTCGTCTACGGACGGTGGCGGGGAAGTTGCGGCATCCTCCTGCGTATCCTCGGCAACCGCGGCCGCCTGGAAAAATTCGGCGGCCGCCAAGTTGATGGCCACGTCCGCGGTCAATTCCAACAGTCGCGCTTCGGCATCCTTCGACGCGACAATTGGCGGCAAGTTATGGTCCACCGGCACCGGCTTCTTGGACCTCTTCCGCTCACGCTCGCGAACCAACAGGCGACCACAATCGAACTGCACTACGGCCAAGCTTGGCGCCTTAGGCTGGGGACAGCCCCGCTGTTTCTCCGGCAGCGGCAAAGCTTCCCAGGCTTTCACGGCTGCGGTGCGATCGTCCGTTCGTTCCTGACCGACGCGACGCACGGCCCGCTCGATCGTCTTGGCCCCGATCGTCAATTCCGCGGATTCCAGCAGTTCGCGGCTCCCTTCGGCGAAGGACTTGTTGCGCACCCCGGCCTGAACGATCTTCCGCAAGACGGCCGGACTGTGCGTCTCACCGGGGCAGAGACCCAGTTTCCGGCTCTGAGGGAAAAAAATCCCGGCGGCAGGCCGGGCAATAACCCACGGGCTCATTCCACCCCACGTCTCCACGGCGGGTGGTCAGCAGACGCGGTTCCAAGGGACGCTGCCCCAAAGGTCTTCCGCAAGAACAGGTCGTGGCCTTGGTCCGCCGCGCATCTGCTTGCGCTGCTTGCTCCATCAGAGCGCGAGCCACTTGGTCGCCCACATGCACGCCATCCTCTTCAATCTCATCGAACCGTGTGCCATCGGCTGGAACTCCCTCTGGACCATACAGCAACCGCGACGCTTTGACCGTAAACTCCTCCACTAACGCCGCCAATACCGGCGGCAACGCCTTGTCTTTGGCCATCCTTGGCACCTCCAAAGAAAATCATCCCCCCTCAAAATCCCAGTGCCCAATGATAGCGACCCGCGACACAATCCCAAAGTGCGTCGTGCGCCCGTACCCCCGTTTCCACCTCAACCGGCCTTGCAAATCGAGCGAAAATCCTTACTCTTATGGGTTCTCAAAATTTTTCTATCGATTTGAGGTTGTCATGCCGTCCAATGGAATTCGTCCCCGCACCGCCCGGGATTTGAAGCTCAAAGCTCGCCGCTGCCCCAAGTGCGGTCGTCTCGTCAATCGCCAGCTCAAGCGTTGCAAGACCTGCGCCAAG
>DASYDZ010000255.1:0-14788 GCA_036499305.1 Candidatus Didemnitutus sp. | reverse complement strand
GGGGACCTCGATGCGGTGGACGTCGACGACCGCGTGGTAACCGCGTTCGGAAAAGATATCGATCAGCATCGCCAGCGCGAGCGGCTCGTCGAGCAACGGATCCTCGCTGTTGATGTTGGAATGGCCGGACAGCGCGTGCCGGACGATGATCGGCATGAGCTTCTTGTCGATGAACGTGACGACGCGGCCGAAAAGCTCGGGGTGGTTGAGCTCGTAGGCGTCGAGTCGCTTCACCAGTTCCTGCCGCGCATGCACCACGATCTCGCTCGCCAGCGGGAGCACGCGCAGCCGGTCGTAGGTGCGGGGATCCAGCTCCAGCGAACTCTGATACTCGAGTTCCTTGAGAATGTTGTCCTCGACCTCGGCGATCGGGCCCTGCGCGTTGATCAGGTGGTAATGGAAGATGTCCTTCAGCGAGAGCAGCGCCTCCCAGGTCTGCTCCTTGAACACGCGGTAGCGCCGGGCGGCGAGGGCGTCGTCGAGATCGGTTGCGCGTTCCTCGCGGAGTTCGCCGCGGCCGGTCAGCCTGACCTTTTCGTTGTGCGCCTTGACGTCGAGGCCGCGCTTTTTCTGGCGCGCAATGCTTTCGTTCTCGTCGACGAACAGCACGACGATGTGAAAGATCGGCTGGCGGAAATGAATCCCGAGCGGCGTGCCGTGGAATTCACGCCACAACTGGATCATGTGCTCATAAAGCATCTTCAGGCACTCGACCTGCACCTTGGTGCGGGGGAAGCCGTCGAGGATGACGCCGTCGCGGTATTCCGGCTTGAGCAACTGGCGGAAAAGCACCGAGAGAACCTCGCGATCGCCGATCATATGGCCGGCGTCCTTGATCCGCTTCATTTCCGGCGTGTCGAGCAGCGTGCTCATGACGATCGGTGCGCACGTCAGCCCGCGGGTCTTCGCGATGAACGCGGTGTTGGTGCCCTTGCCTGCGCCCGGCGCGCCGCCGAGCAGGATCAGCTCCTTCGGAAATCGGAGATTCTCGCGGCCGAAATCGGCTTCGAGGTCGGTCCAGATCGGTTCAAAAATAACGACCGCATCCTTGATCTCGAGATCGCCCGGGCGATTCGCGGGCAGCGGTGCTTTCGGGGCAGCGGATTTGCTGATGACAAGGGGCTCCATGCAGGGACGAACAGGCTGCAAGGGGCTCGGTTCCGTGGCGACAAAAAATGGAGCGGACCGCTGAATTATTGCGGCGCGGCAAACTCAGGAAGCGGCTGGCAATCAATGCTTACGGCGAATGATTTGCGCATCCGCTTCCAACTGGCCGCGGGTGACGCCGAGCTGGTTGATCAGGCGAAACTCGCGCCACAAATCCGCGCCCGTGACCTCGCCGCGAAACAGGCGTTGGTAGGCCCGAATGACACGGGTGACCTCGTCGGGATCCTCCAGCAGGAACTCGATGCGGAAATATTTTGCGCCGAGCGCCACGAGGCGATGCGCAAACTCGGCCCCGGTTTGTGCGCGGCTGTTGAAGACGGTGTTGCGACAGCCGGCATCGGCGCGCAGCGGGTGCTCGGCTCCGACGCGGTCGCGCAGCCGCACATCGTGGCGATCGCAGGGACGCCCGCAGTTCCGATAGTCGGTGCCGTCGGAGAGAAAGGCGCAGAACACGCAGTGCTCCATGTGAAACATCGGCATGTGCTGGTGGAGCGTGACCTCGAACCAGGAGGCGGGCGCGGTGCGCAGCAGGGCTTCAAGCTGCGCGACGTTCAGGTCGTAGGACGCGGTGACGCGCTCGAGGCCGAACCGTCGCAGGAAATACGCGGCCGTCCACGGATTCGCGACATTGAGGGAAAAATCACCGCGGACGCGCCGACCCGCGAAGGCCTGGAGATGATCGAAATTCCGGACCAGATAACCGTCCGCCTCGCACGAGAGCACCTGTTGGAGAATCCATTCTTCGCCGGGTTTAAAGACGCGCGGAGCCGCCACCCAGATCGAGGAGCCGGCGGCGTCGGTTGCCCGCTGCATTTCGCGGAACGATGCCACGGCCTCGCGATAGGTTTTCGGGTTTTCAAATTCGCAATAGATCGTGCGTGCGCCCGCGTCCCAGGCCGCCGCGAGCTGGCCGGGCCGCCGGACCACGGCGATGATTTCGGGTTCGGCGCGGGTATCGTCCGGAGGAGTCGGAGGGGGAATCGGTCCTTCGATCGGCGCGGCGCGGCTCTCCCGCAAATGCCAGCGCGGCGGACGGGAGCAGAGTTCCTCGAGCTCCGCGGCGGCGCGTCGACGCACCTCGTTGAGCGCGCTGACGGGCAGCATGACCTCGCCGTCCAGTTCCGCCGTGAGCGATTCCAATTCGAACGGTGTGCCGCCCAGCCGGCCGATCTGCTCGCGCAGGCTGGCGGAGTCGAGCGGATGATGCGTCGCCCGCTCGAGCGGAACCGTCGAATCCGCCCGGGCGACGAGGCCGTTTTCGTGGCGGAGCAAAAGCGTCAGCGGCCCGCCGGCTGTTCCGTGCACCTCGGCGTGAACGGTCCGGCGATGCCGGACATGATCGCCCTCGAACGACCGGCGCACGCGGCGATCGAGTTCGGGGTCGTTGGTTTTCCAGACGCGATGACCCACCTGCACGCGGTCGAAATCGATGTCGTCGCGGCCGAAGGCCAGGCGCGTGCCGGCGGGGGTGTCGTCAACCTGGTAGACCCGTCCGCCTTCCTCCTTCTCGTCGGGGCGCCCCGCATCGAACACGAGGCCGTCGCCGGCCTTGAGCGGAGCTTCCCGCGCAACGACCACGTGGTCGCGGCCGACCCGGGTCACGCGGCCGAGATAGACCCCGCGTTTCGTGCCGAACCGCGCATGAGCCAGTTCCTGGTTGTTGATGCCGCGGAACCACCCGGTGTACAGGCCGCGGGAAAAACCCATCTCCAGGTCGTAGCGGGCGGAGGGAGATATCGTGGTTGAGGGATGAGGGTTGAGAGGTGGAAGCGAAGTCGGGCCCGGGCCGTTGAAAGTTGAGGGTTGAGAGTTGAGAGGTTTTTCCCCGACTGGGAACCTGTCACGGTGGCTTGGATTTCCGGTCCCATTGTCCAATTCGTCTCCGCGGCCGTTGCTCTCGATTTTTCGACTGATGGCAGTGCCGACGGAGTTGAGAGTTGAAGGTTTGGCGTGGAGGGGAGGCAAGGTTGGGTCGACGGGCCGATGTTCGACGCCGGGCGACCGGGTTTCATCCGGTGAGGCCAGCACTCGATCCAGGGCCTTCCGATATACGCTCGTGATGTTGGCAACGTATTCGGGACTTTTCAGCCGGCCTTCGATTTTCAGCGAAACGACGCCGCTGGCGACGAGCTCGGGCAGCACATCGAGGCCGGCGAGGTCCTGCGGACTAAGCAGATAGCGCCGGTCTCCAAGTTCGACTTTCTGTCCGTCGGAAACGAGCTCATACGGCATCCGGCAGGCCTGCGCACACTCGCCGCGGTTGGCCGAGCGACCGCCGAGCGATTCGCTGGTCAGGCACTGCCCGGAATAGGCGACGCACAGCGCGCCGTGGACGAAGACCTCGAGCGGGAGGCCGGAAACACCCTGGGCCGCTCGAATGGCCGCGATTTCACGGAGGGAGTTTTCCCGCGCCAGCACCACCAGGTTCGCGCCGAGACCACGGGCGAATTCGACCCCGGCCGCGCTCGTGACGGTCATCTGCGTCGAGCAATGGATCGGAAAATCGTCGGACAGCGCCCGGATCATCCGGCAGATGCCGACGTCCTGGACGATGGCGGCGTCGACTCCGGCCGCGATGAGCGCGCGCAGATAACCCTCGGCGGCGTCGAGTTCATCGGAGAACACCAGGGTGTTGAAAGTGACGTAGCCGCGAACTCCGCGTCGGTGCAGAAATTCCATGAGGCGCGGCAGGTCGGCCGCCGTGAAGTTCTTCGCGCGCATGCGGGCATTGAAGCGCTCGAGTCCAAAGTAGATCGCGTCGGCGCCATTCTCGACCGCGGCATGGACGCACTCCCAGTCGCCGGCGGGCGCGAGCAGTTCCGGCCGGCGGGCGGGCGCCGGCGGAACACGGGGAGTGGCGGACGACACCTCGGTCGACATGAGGGGATTAGGCGACAGCCAGCCTCCGGGGGCAATGCCGGTCGTCAGCCGACCGACTCGGCCACCGGTTCGATCGCGGGCGCGCCGGCGCTCGAGGCGACGACGCGAAGGTGGCGGATAATGGCAACGGAGGCCAGGACGAGGGCGAGGGCAATCCAGCCCGCCCAGGCGAAACCAACGATGCGACCGGACGCGTCGGCCGAAACGAGCGTGGCTGCGAGTACAGTGGCGCCGCCGGCCGCGAGTTGCTGGATTGCGGAATTAACGCTCATGAATCCGCCGCGATAACGCGGTTCGACACTGGCGGTGATCAAGGCCATGGCGGGCACATACCGCCCCGAGGTGAACACCATGTAGCTCGTGGTGATCAGGAGGATGACCCACAGGGGCGTCGGAACGAGGTTGGCGATGGCGATGGTCGGGATCAACGACAGGAGGATGAGCGTGTTGAAGACCTTCAGCTTTCCGATGCGATCGGCGAGTCGGCCGAAATATGGCGAAGAGACCAGCGTGGCAGCTCCACCACAGATATAAATGAAGGAGAGATATTTCTCGGGCATCGCGGCGTTCGACACCATCGACGGCGCAAGATAGGGATAAATGAGCGCGCCCGCGGCGGTAAGGGTGGCGATGAGCGCGAACGCCCGCAAATGATTGGACCGCGTGACGATCGTCTTCATCTGGTCCCACGCATCGTGCGCCGAGCCGTGCCCATGCGGAGCCAGCGGCGGAAGTACGATGCGGACGGCAACGATGATCGCGATGCCGAGGCCGACCAGGACGAGGAAAGGCGAATGCCAGTCTGACCATTGTGCGACCTGAAGTCCGACGGGGACGCCAAGAATCGAGGCCACGGAGAACGCGGTCATGATCACACCCATTGCCTGGCCGCGGCGCTCGAAGGGAACGACGTCGCCGACGATGGCGAGAATGACCGAGGCCGACACACCGCCAAAACCTCCGGCGACGGCGCGGGCCACCAGCAGCATGGTGTAGTTTTGCGACAGCGCGCAGCAAAGCGTGCCGAGGACAAACCCACTGTAAAAAAAGAGCAGGGCGCGCTTGCGGTCGAATTTATCCATCACGAATCCCGCGGCGAATCCCATGGCACCCGCACTAATCGAATATATGGCAACCAGATAGCCGAATTGGGTCGGACTGATGCCGAACGCGCGCATGAATTGCGGCCCCAGCGGCATCATGATCATGAAATCCATGATGTGGGTGAACTGCACGGCCGCCAACGTGTAGAGCACGAGGCGTTCGTTGATGGCCGTCTGGGCACTTGTTGCCGACATAAGCGGTCCACGATTCACATAAACAGGCGGGGTGCAATCGCGGCCGCGCGCAGGGGGTCCAAAAGACGGCGACTGTACCGGGCACCGACCCCGCCAACGCTGCACCAGGGCCTGTCCCTAAACGCTGCACCGGGGCCTGTCCCTATACTCCGGAAGAGAAGCATTCATATTGACCCTCAGTGAGTTGAAGTTGGTTGCCGATGTCCTCATCGGCGAAGCGAAGCGTCGGTATGGAAACCGACGCCCACCCAGGATCGTGCCTAGCCTCGGCAACAGGGCCTGTCCCTGTTGAACACCTACCCGAGATGGCGTCGAGGCTCGGGAACAGGGCCTGTCCCTGTACGACGGCGGAGAAGCGTTTAACGCTCACTGGCATGAAGGTGGTCGCCGATGTCCTCATCGGCGAATTGAGGCGTCGGCATGGAAACCGATGCCCACCCGGGATCGTGCCAAGCCTCGGGAACAGGGCCTGTCCCTATTGAACGCCATCTTTCCGGCTCACGCCTTCGGGAGTGGCGTTGGAACAGTTGAAATCATTGGTATTGGCGTTCCTTGAAGGGGGCCGACCACCGCGAGCGCGGCATCGGCGAACAGCTGCGCGCCCTTGCCCACGTGGCGGCGGCGATGGCGCACCAAGGCGACGCCGCGGGTCAGGGGAGGACCCTCGAGGCGTCGATAAACCAGACCGGCCGGATCCGTGACCGTCCGGGCACTCCGGGGGAGCACGCTGATTCCCAGGCCCAGGGCAGTCAGGGATTTGAGGGTTGTGAGCTGCGAGCAGCGGTGGGTGATGTTCGGCGAATGATCAAAGGCCGTGCTCATCCTCTGCACCAACTGAGCCGTCAATGACGATCCCGATCCGAGCATGATGAAGCTCTGGTCCCGGAGATCGGAGAGGCTGATGCGCTCCTGCTTGGCGAGCGGATGATCTGCCGCCATGGCCAGCAGCAGCGGCTCCGTGAACAGGGGGACCACCTCGAGGCGGCCGTCGTTAACCGGAACTGCGATCAGTCCCCAGTCGATCTCTCCCGCAAGAAGCGAGGCGACCAATCCATCCCGGAAATCCTCCTGGCTGAACAACCGGATCCTCACGTTGTTGGTCCGGCAGTAGGCGATGACCGCCGGAATGAAAAAGTGGGAGACGGTGGGGATCGCCCCGACGTTTACGCGAAAGCCGAGCGCCGGATCCTCGCGCAGTTCGCGCAGAGTTTCGTCGGTTTCGGACACGATATCGCGGGCTCTTTGCAATAGCGTCTGACCGGCATCCGTCAGGGAGACTTGGCGCCCGAGCCGATGAAACAGCTTTTGGCCGAGCTCTTCTTCCAAGTTTAGCACCTGCTGGCTCAACGAGGGCTGTGAGATGTGGAGACGACTTGCGGCTTTCGTGAAACTCCCTTCCTCCGACACCGCAATGAAATACCTAAGTTGGTAGATTTCCATAGTCTATAACTATAGGATCTATAGATTTTAAGTATTTTGGCTATCCAAATCTTTGCCGTATACTCCTGCGTAATCCAAAACGAAGAACCTCAACCAATTTTCATCATGAACACCAACACCATAACCAAGTCAGTCGTCGGGGCAGTCGCCCTTCTGGGCCTCGTCCTCGTCACCCTGGCGAACATCCACGCGGACATCCTTCCGCTGTTCGGAGTGGTCGTCAGCTATGGCGCTGCTGTGGTCATCCTGGCCATCGCTGCCACAGACACCACCCATCGGAAGCGTCTGAACTAAAACTAACCCCATTTAGCCGAAAGCAAATAGGTGCGAGAGGCCGGGCCACCCCCGGCCTCTCTTGTTTTTCGGGGCTGCGAATCGCGGAGAATTCGATGTCCTTTAGATAAATCACTCCGCCCGTGGCGCCTTTACTCCGGAAAACAACCCGCGACCCGATGGAGGCCCCGCATGAATCCGCATCATGGAAGGACTGGTTTGCCGAGCACGGCCCAAGGCTGCTGCTCTGTGCGCGGCAGTGGACTCGCACTTTGGCCGACGCCGAGGACGTGGTGCAGGAAGCCTTCGTCCGATACTGGCGCCACCAGCGCGGCCTGCCGGGCAACCCACAGGCATTGCTGCTTGTCTCCGTCCGCCGGTCGGCGCTCGACCTCGCGCGACGGATCGGTCGCCGCAAGGCCCGGGAGGAACTTGCTGATGGCGGACTGGAGGATCGGCACGGTTATTTTGTACCACTTCCCGGTGACGGCGATGAGCGGCGGCGCGAAATCGAGTGCGCCCTGCGCCGGCTGCCGGACGAGCAGCGCGAAGTCCTCGTGCTCAAGATCTGGCAGGAGCGCACTTTTGACGAGATCGGCCGGCTGCTCGAGGTATCCCCGAGCACGGCTGCCTCGCGCTATCGGTACGCCTTGATCTCACTGCGCCGGGAACTGGAGCCCCTTTGCCATGGATGAATCACTGAAGGAACTGGAGGACGAACTTTCCCGCCTGCATCCCGCCCGTCCGTCGCTTGCCGTCGCGGCCCGCATCGAGGCGGAACTCGCGCTCGGGGAATCCCGGACGGCCGCGCCGCAGCCTGGTGCGTCGGTCGCCAACCGCACTCGCCGGCTCGCCTGGTCGCTTTGCGTTGCCGCGGCGGCGGCGGCCGTGACTTTTGTTGCTTTGCGGCAGTCGCCGTCCGTGGCGCCCTTGCCCGACCACGCTAATTCGGTGACGAGACCATCCGGTGCGGTCACGACCAGCCAACCGCCGTTGTCGCCTGATGACGCGGAATACCGCCCCGTCGACGCGCGCAGTGTCTTCTACGGAGTCAGCGCCGAGACCGGGGTTTACCTGCGTGACCAGACCCCCGTTCAACAGGTGCGTTATCGCTATCTCGACACCTACACGTGGAAGAATCAGGCGACGCATGCGTCCCTGCAGTGGACGGTCCCGCGCGACGAGATCCGGGTGATTCCGGCCATCCTGCACTAGCCGTCTCCCGGCGCCGGCGTTACGCCGGTCCAACTTTTCCCCTCCCCATTCAACTCATCCCATGAAATCCATCCTGATATTATCCGCCGCGCTGGCCGTTGCCGGTGCGGTTTCCGCGCACGAGGAAAAAAAGATCGTCGTCGTCAAGGAAGGCGAGCCCGCCATGCAGGGCGAACACGACGGTGCGCCGATGGAGAAGGTGCCCGTCACGTTCCTCGGCGTGGAAACGGAGCCCGCCGGGGCGGCCCTCGCGGCGCAGCTCGGGCTCGATGCCGGCATGGGCCTCGTCGTTTCCCATGTGGTCCCGAATTCCGGCGCCGCCGCGGTCCTGAAGAAGCACGATGTGGTCACAAAGTTCGACGACCAGATCCTGGTCGACTCGCACCAGCTCGGCGTCCTCGTGCGGGCGCACAAGGACGGCGACGAGATCGCGCTCACGATTTTTCGTGGAGGCAAGACGCAGGTGGTCAGGGTCAAGCTCGGGCATCGCGAGGTGCCGAAGATCTCGCTCAACGGCAAGGCGGGGCGCCACGAGATGCGGGTTTTGCGCCTGGGTTCCGACGTTTCGGATGGCGCGATTCCCATCCCGGAGCCGTCGGGGGAGGACTACGATCACGCGATGCGCCTGATCGGCAGGGACCGCGCCACCTGGTTCGCGGCGCCGCCGGTGCACGTCTTTCGCCACGAGGGTGGCCCCGGGTCGACGGTGCTCAGCCTGGCCGACGGGAATTTCGTTTTTTCTGATGACACGGGATCCGTCGAAGTGACGGCGAAGAACGGGAAGCGCGATCTCACCGTCAAGAACAAGAAGGGCGAAGTCACTTTCCAGGGCCCGATCAACAGCGACGAGGAGCGCAAGAAGATCCCGGCGGACGTGGTGAGCCGTCTCGATCGGTTCGAGTCGGTGAACGTGCGTTACGAACTTGACGATGACGTGCCGGCGGGGGTGGCGGCGGAAGACGATTCCACGCCGGCGGCACGCGAGATCGGGCATCCGGCCCCGCCATATTGAGGCGGGCAAATCGGGTGGGGCCGATGTCGTTTTCGGACCGCGGAGGTCGCGCCCCGAACTCGACACGACCGATCGCGGAATCAACGCAGCCGAAGGCGGGATGGGGAAATCCCGCCCGAATTGATTGACGATATCCTCAGGCCGGCTGCGGCACGGCGGGCGGGGGATCGCGTTTCACGATCGCCGCGATGATCAGGCTGAGGATGACGCCGAAGATCACCGAGAATACAATCGTCAGGATGCACTGCACGGCGGGCCCCATGAACATGCGGGTGATTTTCTCCGCGCTTTCCATCTGGGCATCGCTCATGTGCGCCGCCACCCACTTCTGTTTGATGAGATCCATCTGATAGTCGATCAGGCTCGGATTCACGTACTTGAGATGGATGATGCGATAGATGCCGACCATGATGCCGGAATAAAGCGACATCAGGGTGCCGACGCCCACGCCGCGGCCGAAGCTCAGGCTCCGATCCGGAGAGGAATCGCGGGTGGCGCGAAGGCCAAGGGTCAGGCAGATGATGGGAATCAGGATTCCGATCCAGGTCATGGTCTGGAGGCTGGCGATCTTTTCGCCTTCGAATCCCAGAAAATACAGGACCAGGTTGAAGACGATCTGGGCGGCCGTCATGATCAGGGCGTAGAGGAGTGTGGTGCTCATTCCAGCCTTCTCGCAGGAACGGCCACCCGAAACAATCCCGCAATTATGGACGGCTGGCGGGCCGGATGGACGGCGCGAGGACCGTGGCTTGCCGAGCACGGCCCAGGTCGCGCCCCAGCCACCCGAATGCTCGTCGCCGAGACGGAAGGAGGCGACCAACGGGGAGCGGCGGAGCAGGGCATGCACGGTTTCGCGCAGCGTGCCGGTGCCCTTGCCATGGATGATCCGCACCTCGTTCCGCCCGGTGCGGACGCATTCGGCCAGATAACTCCCGAGCAGGTCGGGCACGTCCCGCGGTTGAAACGTGTGGAGGTCGAGTTCTCCCGAGATCGGGATCCGGACCGGCTCGTCGGAACTATCAGCGGGCACGGCGCCGTTCCTAGCGAATTCTTTTCGAGCGGCGAGGGGATTTCGGACACGCGGATCCGTCCCGCTGCGTTCGGGGATTGCCACGCCGGGCGCGAACTCGCCAGAATTTTCGTTTACGCCCATGCTGAGTTTCCGCGAAGTCACCAAGAGTTACGGCACCCTCAGGGCGCTCGACCGGGTCTCGCTCGACATCGGGCCCGGTGAATTCTTCGGTCTGCTCGGACCGAACGGTGCCGGAAAATCCACGCTGATGTCGATCGCCGCGGGATTGCGCTCGCCCAATTCGGGCCTCGTGACGCTTGGCGGGGCCGTGCTGTCGCCACAGGAACCGGCGACCCGCCGCTCCCTGGGCCTCGTTCCGCAGCACGTCGCCCTGTATCCGGAGCTGAGCGCGGAGCAGAATTTGAAGATCTTCGGCCAGCTCTACGGGATGCGCGGCGCCGAACTGAGGTCCCGGGTGGACGAGCTGTTGGAGGCTGTCCATCTGGCCGACCGGCGGCGGGATCAGGTGAAAAACTTCTCCGGCGGCATGCAGCGCCGGCTGAACATTGTGTCGGCCCTGCTTCATCGCCCGAAGGTCCTGCTTTGCGACGAACCCACCGTCGGCGTCGATCCGCAGTCGCGCAATGCGATCTTCGAATACCTCGAACAGCTCAATCGCGAGGGCCTGACCGTGATCTACTCCACGCATTACATGGAGGAGGCGACCCGCCTGTGTTCGCGCATCGGCATCATCGACCACGGCCGGATCCTCGCGCTCGGTTCGCTCGACGAATTGCTCAACGCGCTCCCGTTCCAGGAAGAGGTGCGTTTTCCGGCCGATCCGGCGACGGTGCCCCTGGTGGAGAGGCTGGGCGGCGGCGGCGAATTGCTCACCGAGGGCGAGTTCCACCGGTTTCATCCGCGCACCGGCTACCCGCTGTCGGAATTTTACCGGACGGCGGAGGAACTCGGCCTCCCGCCGCGGCTTTTCACCGTGCAACGTCCGACTCTCGAGGGCGTTTTCCTCAACCTGACCGGCCGCGTCCTGCGCGACTAACGACCCCGATGCGCAACATTTTCGTTCTCGTCGGCAAGGATTTCGCCAACCTGCGGCGCAACCGCACCGCGTTCATCGTCAGCCTGGTCGTGCCGGTGATGATCATCTGGATCGTCGGTCCGATCTTCGGGCTCTCCGGATCCCGGAGCGGTCCGTCCGGCATCCCGCTGGCGGTCGTGAACCAGAGCGGCGATCCGGCGGCGCAGACTCTGGTCGACGCACTGAAGGCCGAGCCGTCCTTCGGAGTGATCACGACCCGGGAGGGTCCGAACCACTCGACGGTGCCGCTCACCGAGGCGGACCTGGAGCCGATGATCCGCGACCGGAAGTTCGCCTATGCGCTGGTCATCCCGCCGGACCTGGTTTCGACAGAGCGCCTTGGCCTTCACCTCACGATCCTGTCCGACCCGCGCAACAACATTGAGAGCCAGATGGTAAACGGTCTCCTCGAGAAGACGATTTTCTCCAACGTGCCGCAACTGCTGGGGCGGTCCCTGCAGACGCGGGCGAAGGCGTTCCTGGGCTCGGACCGCCTGACCGGATTCGACCGGTCGATCGCGGAGGACGTGGCCGGCACCTTCGGAGGCGACGCCGAGGCCATCCGGCGCCGGATTGAGAGCGGTGACTTTGGCCTGGACCGTCTGACCGCGCACAACGGAGGGACAGGCGGGGGGACGGAGGATGGCGACGTTTTTTCGCGGATCGTGCGCGTCGACCGCCGGCAGGTCGTGGGCAAGGACGTGAAGAGCCCGCAGGCCACGCAGGTCGTGGCGGGCTACGCCGTGATGTTCCTGCTCTTTGCGCTGAGCAATTCCTCGGCGGCATTTTTCGAGGAGAAAAACACCGGCGTCTTCCAGCGCATTCTCGCCGGCCCGGTGAGCCGCGGCCAGCTCCTGGGCAGCCGGTTTGTCTACGGCATCCTCTTCGGCCTGATGCAGCTCATGGCCCTTTTCCTCGCCGGCCGCATTCTGTACGGCGTCGACTTTTTCGGCCGCCTCCCGGGCCTTGCGTTCATGTGCGTCTGCGTCGCCGCGGCCTGCACGGGCTTCGGGATGCTGCTCGCCACGATCACGAAATCGGCGCAGGCGGCGGCGGGGTTGGCGACGCTCCTGGTGATCACGATGAGTGCCTGCGGCGGCGCCTGGTTTCCCGTGAGCTTCATGCCGCCGTTCATGCAGCATGTGGCGCGCTTCACCCTCGTCTACTGGTCGATCGAGGGCTTCAATGAGGTGCTTTGGGCCCGCGGCTCGTTCGCGGAGCTGCTTCCGTTTTGGGGCATCCTGCTCGGTTTTGCCGCGGCTGCCATGATCGTCGCGACCTGGCGCTTCAATCGCAGCGCGATCTTTGAGTGAGGCCGGGTCTCGCCTGGATGCCAGGCGGGCGACGCGGCAATGGTGGGGGCGGCTTTACGCCGCGATCTGAAGTCGGAATCGCGGCATGATGCCGCTTCTCCAGGAAGGCGATTGGCGCGCTGGCGCTCAATCGGCCGGCGGAGCCGGTGGCGGAGGCTCCTCGGGCGGATGGGTGGGCACGGTGTCGGCCGGCTTGGCGGGGATCGGCGCGGGCTTTTTGGGTTCGGGCGGATCCTCGAGCGCCTGCCGGATCTCCTCCTCCACGCCCGACGCCGCTTTCTTGAATTCGCGAATCGATTTGCCCATGCCCTTCGCCAGGCCGGGGAGCTTATCCGAGCCGAAGAGCATCAACACCACGAACATGATCAGCAGCAACTCGGGGCCGCCGAATCCGTCGATGAAGGCCAGGAACGGGCTCACGGATGAAGGGAGTGGAGGCACGATTGGAAAGATACGAAAAATTATTGGCGCCGCAATGGCGAGAACGGGAATTGTGGAAGGAGCGGGCGAACCAGGAATGACGGCGGCCAGGGGAGGGTGGGCGGAATCCGGGGAGCGGAAGCAGCCGGCCGGTGGCGTGTTCGCCCGCGCGGCCCGATCGATTCCGTCCCGTCGCGCGGAGCTTGCGGCCCGTCGTCCTAGCCGAGAGTGATTTCGACGAGAAACTTCTGGGTCTGGCCGGGGCCGACGAGATGAAGCCCGGTCTTGTTTTCGGGGCTGTTGGGCGGGCCCATCCAGGGTTCGATGCAGAAGAAGGGCGACTTGGCGTCCTCGGTCCACGTCACGACCGTCGCGTCCTTGGCGGTGGTGTTGGTGAACCCGGTGTTGAAACGAATCTGCTGCCCCGAGGGCTTCTCCGTCACTGTAAACGCGTGGCCGCGCAGCCCCGTCTGGATCGTGTCGATGAGCGCGGGATTGTCGAGTGGCTCGGACGCCCCCAGGCGCGGGCCGTCGACCAGCCGCCCGCTTTCGTTGTGGCGCAGGGTGCGCGTGGCGGGCACCGCGAGCGCATAGTCGCGGCGGAAGCAGCCGGGCGACCAGGGCACGGTCAGATAGAAATGATGTCCGGCCGACCACGGGATCGGCGCGGCGCCTCGATTCATCAGCTCGAGCTCCACGTACAGCCCGGCGGGCTCGAAACGGTAGCTGACGGTGAACTCGTAGTCGTAGGGGTACGCCGCCTTCGCCTCGGCGTCGGGCAGGAGCATGGCCGAAAATCCGCCCTCATCGAGGCGGGTGGTCCGAAACGCGCCCTGGCGCGCGAAGCCGTGCATCGGCATGGGGCGGCGAATGCCATCATCCGCCTTCCATTGGCCGAGTTCGCCCCGGTCGTAGGTTCGCGCCGTGAAGGGGAAAAGAATCGGGTTTCCGCCGCGGATCTTGTGGAAATTGTCGAGGCTGCTGATTTCCGGCCAGTAGATGATGTCCCGGATGGTGCCGTCGCCGAGGGTCACATTCCAGTTCATCAGGCGCGCGCCCTTTTCCGGCAGGGCGAGGAAGGTCGACGCGCCGACCTCCCACTTGAGAATCGTCTGGCCGAGGTACGGAATGCGTTCCATGCAACCGATGGGTAATCAGTTTTTCGCGGTCCGTTCCAATCCAAAGTCGAGGGGAAGCGCCTCGAAAGAGAGGCCTGCTTTGTATCCCCGGCGGGCTTGCGCGCCCCCGGAGGGAGGCTATGGTGGCTCTCCCATGTCGATCACCGCCCGGTTTCTCCTCTTCGGCGCGCTCGCCATCGGAGTGCTCCGGACCGACGCGGCCGATCCGGTGGTGGGTGATGTTTCCCCCGATCACAAGGCGCTGGTTTATGTGATCCGGATCGAGGGCGAGATCGGCCAGCCCAGCCTGTACATCCTGCGCCGGGGGTTGAAGGAGGCGACGGAGCACCACGCGGACGCGGTGGTCCTCGACATGGATACGCTGGGCGGCGCGGCGGACGCCGCACTCGACATGATGGAGGCGCTCGACCATTTCCCGGGCCTGACCATCACCTTCGTGGACCGCCAGGCCATGTCGGCGGGGGCGTTCATCGCGGCGGCCACCCGCGAAATCTGGTTCGAGCCGCATGGCATCATCGGCGCC
>DASYDZ010000254.1:0-34038 GCA_036499305.1 Candidatus Didemnitutus sp. | reverse complement strand
TCGATCTGCTCGATCTCGTCGTAACTGGTCCGGCGCTTCACGCCCTTGCCGTATTTCTCGGCGAGCATCTCGAACCACGCGACCGCGTGGGCGGTGAGGTTCTTCAGGCTGGCCCTGGTCTCCTTCTGGCCCTCCTCGATCCTCTGCAGGGCCTCGTCGGCCTGGAAGCGGTTGTAGGCGGAGATGCGCTTGATGCGGATTTCCGTGAGGCGCACGATGTCCTCCTCCGTGACCTCACGGCGGAGCTGCTTGAGAAATGGCTTCAAGCCGCCGCGAATCTCGTCGAGCACGCTCTCCCAGGTCTTGGATTTCTCGATGTTCCGATAGATGCGCTCCTCGATGAAGATCCGCTCGAGCGAGTCCCAATGCCATTGCTGTTCCAATTCGCCGAGCTTGATCTCGAGTTCCCGCCGCAGGAGTTCCCGCGTCGCGTCGACGCTCCGCTTCAGGATCTCGCGGACGCCGAGGAACTGCGGCTTGTCCTCACCGGATTTCTCGTCCCGCACGATGACGCACGCGGCCGGTGAAAGCTGGATCTGGCAGCTCGTGAACACGTAGAGCTGCTGGATGACCTTGTCGGGCTCGGAACCCTGCGGCAGGTGGATCAGGATTTCGACCTTGTCCGCCGTGTTGTCATCGACGTGCTTGACCTTGATCTTGCCCTTCGCGTTGGCGGCGAGGACGGATTCGATCAGCGACTCGGTCGTGACGCCGTAGGGCAGCTCCGTGACGGCGAGGAGATATTTCGACCGCTCCTCGATCCGGGCGCGGACCTTCACCTTGCCGCCGCGTTCGCCGTCGTTGTACTCGGCGAAATCAGCCGTGCCGCCCGTCGGAAAGTCGGGCAGGATGCGGAACGTTTTTCCCTGGAGGTGATTGATGGCCGCGCGGCACAAATCGCTGAAGTTATGGGGCAGGATCTTGGTCGAGAGGCCGACCGCGATGCCGTCGGCGCCCTCGAGCAGGGTGATGGGGAACTTCGCCGGCAGCGTGACGGGTTCGTGGGTCCGGCCGTCGTAGCTGAGTTGCCAGGTGGTGGTCTTCGGGTTGAAAAGCACGTCCTTGGCAAAGTTCGTCAGGCGGGCCTCGATGTAACGGGGGGCGGCGGCTTCGTCGCCGGTGTGAAGGTTGCCGAAGTTGCCCTGCGGCTCGATCAGCCAGCCGCGCTGGGCGATCGACACGAGGGCCGCGCCGATCGAGGCGTCACCGTGGGGATGCAGCTTCATCGTCGCCCCGACGATGTTGGCGACCTTGTGGAAGCGGCCGTCATCCATCTCCCACAGCGTGTGCAACACCCGGCGCTGGACTGGTTTCAGGCCGTCGTCGAGGTGGGGAACGGCGCGGTCGAGGATGACGTAGCTCGCGTATTCGAGGAACCAGTTCTTGTAACTGCGGGCGAGGGGAGCGGGATCGTCCTGGACCTTCTGGCCCTTCTTGCGTTTGGGCGGTTCCTCGCCATCGGGAACCGCGGCGGACGGAGGCGCGGGGGTCGTGGCGGTACTCGTTTCGCGGGCGGGGGCGGCCGGAGTCTTGGCCTGCGGTTCGGCTGCCGCGGGCTTCTCGCCGGAGTCGAGCGGCAGTTCTGGCTGGTCGGAATTGGGTTTCTTGCGTTTGGCCATTAGGCGCGGAATCGGGGCAGGTTAGGTGCGCGCTTCAATCTCCGTCAAGCGGCACATGCACAACGCATGCGGGGCCCGGCGGTTGTGACAAGTCCGAACCGGCGGGATGATTTGCCGGGCACCGGATCGATGACCGCGCCGCGACCTTCGCGCCCCGAAGACTGGAAATCTCCCGGACGATGGGCGGAAAATTCCCTGCCCCGATCGGGAGTTTTTTTGGGCCGGAGATTGATCGGAGCGGTCGCCAAATCGGAGTGAAAAATCTTTCAGTAATTTGTGAACGGCAGACGGATTTCACAGTGAATTTCACGCCGCGATTTTTTCTGGTGAAAGACGTGTAAGGCTCGGGGTGCGGGAGGAGAGGCGTGCCGAAGCTGCGGTCGTAATGCGACTCATCCGCTTCCCGACCATGCACACCATCACCTCCCGCTTCCTCACGTTCATCTGCGCTCTGGCCGGCGCGTTCTCCGCCGCGACCGGCGCCTCCGGCGCGACCGCCGCGGCGACGGTGGGCCAGGCCGTCACGTTCAGCGTGGACGTGTCGGGCACGGCACCGTTCTCTTATCAGTGGTATAAGGACAGTGTCGCGCTGTCCGGCGGGACGGCGGCGACGTTCGCCATCTCCAGCGTGCAGGCGTCGTCCGCGGGCAGCTACACCGTGCTGGTTTCCAACGCCTACGGGTCAACCAACTCCGACTCGGGCATGCTGACTGTGACCCAGGCGGTGGCGCCCACGTTCTCGTTGCAGCCAGCCGGCGCGACCGTGGCGGCGGGCGGAACGGCGACGTTTTCGGCTTTGGCCGGCGGCACACCGGCGCCTGCGTACCAATGGTATTTCAATGGGGCCGCGATCAGCGGCGCGACGTCGGCCACCTTGACGATTTCGAGCGCGCAATCCGCGAACGCCGGCTCGTACACGGTCATTGCGACCAACGCGGCCGGAAGCGTGACGAGCAGCGTGGCGACGCTCGTCGTGAGCGGGACCGGTCAGGGGACGGGCAATTCCCCGGTCAGCGTGTGGTCCCCCTCGAAGGTGCCGGCGGTGGTTGATGCCGGAGCCGACTCCGCCGTCGAACTCGGGATGAAATTCAAGTCGGACGTCGCCGGCGTGGTCACCGGTGTGCGTTTCTACAAAGCCGCTGCCAACACCGGCACTCACGTCGGAAACCTCTGGTCGGGTTCCGGCGCGCGGCTGGCTTCGGCCACCTTCGTCGGCGAGGGAGCGAGCGGCTGGCAGCAGGTAACCTTTGCGTCGCCCGTCGCGATCGCCGCCAACACGGTCTACACCGTCTCCTACTTCTGCCCGGCCGGCCACTACAGCGACGACTGGAACTTCTTCGCGACGAGCGGGACGGACGCCCCGCCGCTGCACGCCCTCGCCAACGGCGCGTCCGGTTCCAATGGCGTCTTCGCCTACGGTTCGAGCGGCGCGTTTCCGACGCAGTCGTGGAATTCCTGCAACTATTGGGTCGATGTCATCTTCCAGGCCGCGGCGGTGGCGACCTTGAAATCCGTGGCCGTCACGCCGTCGGCTGCTTCGCTCCTGGAGGGCGCCACGCAGTCGTTTGTCGCGACCGCCACGTTTTCCGACGGGTCAACGCAGGACATCACGGCCTCGGCGACCTGGACGTCGTCCAATGCCGGTGTGGCTTCGATCGGCGCGAACGGGATCGCCAATGGTACCGGAGCCGGCGCCGCCACCATCACGGTGACCTATTCGGGCCTGAGCGCTTCCTCGACGCTGACCGTTTCTGTGCCCAACGTGGCTCCGGTTATTTCCACGCCGCCGGCGAGCCAGGCGGTGACTGCCGGCCAATCGGTGACATTCTCCGTGGCAGCAAGCGGCACTCCCGCTCCGACGTATCAGTGGCAGTTCAACGGCAAGAACATCTCCGGCGCCACGAATGCAACCTACACGATCGCCAGTGCGCAGGCGGCTAATGCCGGCACGTACGCGGTCGTGGCGACGAACGTGGTCGCGTCAGTGACCAGCGCAGCCGCGACCTTGACCGTGAATCCGGCGAACAGTGCGCCGGCGTTTACGACCCAGCCGACGGGGAGGGTCGTGACTGCGGGAACGGCAGTGACGTTCAGCGCCGCCGCCACGGGAGTGCCTGCTCCGACGTATCAGTGGCAGTTCAACGGCAAGAACATCTCCGGCGCCACGAACGCAACCTACACGATCGCCAGTGCGCAGGCGGCTAATGCCGGCACGTACACGGTCGTGGCGACGAACGTCGTCGCTTCCGTGACCAGCGCAGCCGCGACCTTGACCGTGAATTCCGCGCCGGTCTTCACGACCCAACCGGTTGGCCAGGTGGTCAACGTGGGGAGTTCGGTGACGTTTGTCGCGGCAGCCACTGGCACTCCGGCTCCGACCTACCAATGGAAGAAGAATGGAACGACCATTGCCGGTGCGACGGCGTCTTCGTACACGATCTCCGCGGCCCAGTCGTCCTCCGCCGGAACCTATTCCGTTGTCGCCACGAACTCCGTTGGTGCGGCGACCAGTGCGGGCGCGGTTTTGATCGTCAATGCCGCATTGCCGGTCATCACGACCCAGCCGTTCAGTCAGACGCTCACGGCTGGGGGAGCGGTCACGTTTTTCGTGGTCGCCTCGTCGAGTTCCTCCCTGACGTATCAATGGTACAAGAACGGAGCGAAGATTTCACGGGCCACGCTGAGTTCTTATGCGATCGCATCGACGGCGACCTCCGATGGCGGAACCTACACGGTCACCGTCACCAACGGCGCCGGAGCCGTGACCGGTTCGGCTGCCGTTCTCACGGTGCACACCACCACACCGCCGGCGGTTTACCGCGTCGACTTCAACGGCGACGGCAAGTCCGACATCCTGTGGCAGGACAGCCTGACGGGGGCATGCCGTGTCTGGCTGATGTCGGGAACGAAGCTCTCGAGCAGTGTCACGCTCGGCAGCCGGCCCGGTTGGACGCTGGTCGGCGCGGGAGATTTCAACGGGGACGGCAAGTCGGACGTCCTCTGGCAGAACCTCGTCACGGGCGAGGTCTCGGTCTGGCTCATGGCGGGCACGAAGATCAGCAGCACGGTTTCATTGGGCACCGTGGCGCTCGGCTGGGAGGCCTGCGGCACCGGCGATTTCAACGGCGACGGCAAATCGGACATTTTGTGGCAGAACAACCTGACCGGCGATCGCTCGATCTGGCTGATGTCCGGCACCACGGTGTCCAGCGCCGTCGATCTCGGTGATGTGTCGCTGGACTGGCAGATCGCCGGTGCGGGCGACTTCAATGCCGATGGACGTTCCGACATCGTCTGGCAGGACAGCGTGACGGGTCAGTGCACGGTCTGGCTCATGGCCGGAACCGTCCCGCAATCGGTGGTTTCACTCGGGACCGTGGCGCTCGGCTGGGAGATCAGCGGCGGAGGCGACTTCAATGCGAACGGCAAGTCCGACCTCCTGCTGCAGAACAGCCTGACCGGCGCCTGCCAGGTGTGGCTGATGTCGGGCACGACGGTGAGCAGCACGGTGTCGCTCGGAAGCGTGACCCTGGATTGGGTCATACAGAATTGAGCGCACCTTCGAATGCAGGGCGGGATTTCCATATCCCGCCAAGTTTCGCCCAGGTAGGGCGCGACCGCTGGGCGCGCCGCTTGGCAGCATTCGGCCACCTTCGCCAAGCTTCGATGGTCAGGGAGATGCCGCCCTAAAACGGGATGTCCCTGCGCAGACGATTTGACCACGGATTCCACGAAGCCACGGATCAATTCCGATGCCTCGGAAGATCCATCGGGAATGCCGCCCCTCCAAGATATCGGCGCCCGGCCCCTCAGCCTGACTCATTCAGTTGAGCCGGAGTGGAACCGGACCTCCGGGCCGGTTCTCCGATGAAAGTCTTGCGAACCCGCCCGGAGGTCGGGTTCCACCATTCAGTACCCGTCTTGTCACTCGCAAGATCGAATCCAACTGCATGAGTCCGGCTCACGCCGTGACCAGGTCCTTCTCGACGCGGAGATTATCGATGATGAAGTCCTGGCGTTCGGGCGTGTTCTTGCCCATGAAGAAGGCCAGGAGCTCGTCGCTGCTGTAAAGGTGGTGCAGGTTCACCGGCTCGAGGCGGATGTTCTCGCCGATGAAATCCTTGAACTCGCCGGCGGAGATTTCGCCGAGGCCCTTGAAGCGGGTGATCTCGTGACCGGCGCCGAGCTCCGCGACCGCCGCCTGCTTCTCCCGTTCCGAGTAGCAGTAGATCGTCTTCCGTTTGTTGCGCACGCGAAAGAGCGGCGTGTCGAGGATGAATAGATGGCCGTTGCGAATGACGTCGGGAAAGAATTGCAGGAAAAATGAGATCAGCAGCAGGCGAATGTGCATGCCGTCGACGTCGGCGTCCGTAGCGACCACGATCTTGTTGTAGCGCAAGCCATCGAGGCCCTCCTCGATGTTCAGGGCCGACTGCAGGAGATGGAATTCCTCGTTCTCGTAGATGACCTTTTTCGAAAGCCCGTAGGTGTTGAGCGGCTTGCCCTTCAGCGCAAAGACCGCCTGGGTCTGAACGTCACGGGTGGAGGTAAGCGAGCCGGCGGCGGAATCGCCCTCCACGATGAACAGCGTGCTTTCCTCGGCGCGCGGATTGCGGTCGCCCAGATGCAGGCGGCAGTCGCGCAGCTTGCGATTGTGCAGGGAGGCCTTCTTGGCGCGCTCGCGGGCGAGGCTGCGGATGCCGGCGAGCTCCTTGCGCTCGCGCTCGCTCTCCTCGATGCGGTTCTTGATCACCTCGGCGGTTTCGCGGTTCTTGTGCAGCCAGGTGTCGAGCGACTGCTGCATGAAATTCCCGACGAATTCCTTCAGCGACGGGCCCTTCGGGCCGACATCGTTCGAGCCGAGTTTGGTTTTCGTCTGCGACTCGAAGACCGGCTCCTGCACGCGCACGGCAATGGCGGCGTCAATCGACTGGCGGACGTCGGCCGCGTCGTAGTCCTTCTTGAAATGATTCCGGATCACCGCGACCAGCGCCTCGCGGAACGCGGAGAGGTGCGTGCCTCCCATGGTCGTGTGCTGGCCGTTCACGAACGACCAGTATTCCTCGCCGTAGTGGTTGCCGTGGGTGAACGCGACCTCGATGTCCTCGCCCTCGAGGTGAATGATCGGGTAAAGCGGCTCGGCGCTGAGCTCCTTCGTCAGCAGATCCCGGAGGCCATGCTCGGATTTGAACGGCTTGCCATTGAGCGTGAGGGTGAGGCCGCGGTTGAGGAAGGCATAGTTCCAGAGCATGTCCTCGATGAACTCGACGCGGAACTTGAAGTCCTTCCCGAACAGCGCCTCGTCCGGGGTGAACTCGATCAGCGTGCCGTTGCGCTCGTCGGTTTTTGCCGGCCGCGATTCCTTCTTCAACCGGCCTTTTTCGAAATCGGCGATCTTCGTCTCGCCCTCGCGAAACGCCTGGGCGCGGTAGGAATCCGACAGGGCGTTGACGGCCTTCTGGCCGACGCCATTGAGGCCCACCGCCTTCTGGAAGGTCTCGCTGTCGTATTTCGCGCCGGTGTTGATGATCGAAACGCAGTCCACGAGCTTGCCGAGGGGGATGCCGCGGCCGAAATCGCGCACGCGCAGGGTCTGCCCGGCCAGCTCGACCTCGATCTTGCGGCCCGCGCCCATCGTGAATTCGTCGATTGAGTTGTCGATCGTCTCCTTCAGCAGGACGTAGATGCCGTCCTCGGCGTGGCTGCCGTTGCCGAGCCGGCCGATGTACATGCCCGGCCGGAGCCGGATGTGCTCGAGCGACGAAAGGGTCTTGATGCTCGCTTCAGTATAGTTCGAGGCCATGGTCGCGCTGCGGGAAACAGACGACGCAGCGCGCGGCATGACAAGCGCAATTGGCGACGGGCCGGGATTGTGCGGAGCGCGGGGGCGCGGCTCTGTGCGGGTGCGGACGCGCTCGCGCGTTGACCGGACGATTCCTTTGGCCGAAGGATGGGGGCATGAAGGTGATCTATTTCGTCGAGGTGTTGTCGTCCTGGTGCTATTGGGTGCAGCCACGATGGGAGGCGCTGAAGACGAGGTACGCCGGAAGCGGCGTCGGGTTCGAATGGCGGATCGCGCTGATGAACCCCGGGGATTTTCCAGTCTCGCGCGCGCAATGCGACTGGTTCTACCGGCGCAGCGGCGGCACGGTGCTGCATTCGCCGTTCACGCTGAATTCGGCCTGGATGGAGGACAGGCGAAAGGGGAACTATAACGCCCCCAACCTGGTGGCGGAGGCGGGGAAGGACTTTGGCGTGCACGACGACCGGATCCGCTGGGCCATTGCAACGGCGGCGCTGCGCGAGGGAGTCAAGGTCGGCGACTTGGCGACGGCGGTGCGGGTGGCCGCGAAGGCGGCGAAGCTGGACGCGAGGAAATTGAAGGCGGCGGCGGAATCGAAGTCCGTCCGCGCCCGCGTCGAGGCGAGCACCGCCGAATTTCACGCGCACCAGATCAGCCAGCGGCCGGCGTTCGTTCTGACCAACCCGATTGGCGACAAGGCGGTGTTCTCGGGATTGATCGCGCTCGAACCTCTCGCGGCCACGATCGAGGCGATGCTATCGGACACGGCGGCCTACGCGGCGCACACCGTTCATCACGGCGAAGTGCCGCCGGCCTGAAGGCGCGACTCGATCCAGCGGAGTTGGAGGGCGGCATCTCCGTGGACGCCAAATCCGGGCGAAGGTGGCCCAGTGCCGCCGGCGGCGCGCCCAGCGGTCGCGCCCTACCTGGGAAGGCGGCATTCGGAAATCCCGCCCTGCATTCTTGATCCCGACCCTTACTGCCCGAGCTGGCCGATCATCTGATCGACGATCTGGCGGGCCGCGGAACTCTCGGGACCGTCCTCCGCCTTGAGTTTGCCGTCCGGTCCGTAGACCTTGAAGTGGGGGATGGACTCGAGACTGAACTCGCGGGCGACAGGCGACTTCCAGTCGATGCCGCGAACACCGGGGCGATTGATGTCGACGCGCACCACGGCGACGTCGCTGCGCTTGGCGTGCAGATTCGCGAGGGGATCGGTGTAGGTGCGGCACGGGCCGCAATAATCGCTGGAGAAATCGAAGATCGTCGTCTTGCCCGGCACGACATAGTCGCTGAGTTGGATTTCCTTGCCCTGCGAAACCTGCGCGACATCGGGACCCTTCGTATGGGTATCGGCGGCTTGAAGGGCGGGAACAGCGGCAATGAGCCCGGCAAGGGCGAGGGAGGCGAGAACGCGGGAGGTTGTCATGGCAGTGAGGTTGAGAGGAACCCAACAATGGCCGTATTCCCGGCAAAAATCAACCGGCAGTGGCGGGAGGGGGCATCGCGCTGGGGTGATGGGAGTCGGTGCTGAAGGTTCGCTGCGCCAGGACCATGGCGGCGAGCACGACCAGGCCGGCCCCGAAGAAGGCGAGGCCCGGGATCTGCGTGGTCCGTTCAGGGGCGATGCCCCAGCCGAAGGCATGCGAGGCCATGATCGGTCCGGGAACGCCGGCGAGACTGGCGAGGCCGGCATAGACACCCTGGACCGAGCCCTGCTCGTTGGCCGGCACGTGGCGCGTGACATAGGATTGCATGGCCGGCCCGGACACGCCGGCCAGCGCTCCGATCAGGACCATCGCGTAGATCATCCATCCCTGGCTGGCGAGGCCATAGCCCACCTGGGCGATCGCCATGATCACCAATCCCACGATCACGGACCGGGTCTCGCCGAGCCTGGGCACGATCCTTTTCACGAGGGTGGCCTGCGCCGCTCCGGTGACGATGCCAACGTACATCAGGAGAAAGCCCACCTGCTCGGTGTTCCACCGGTAACGATAGCCGGTATACAACGCCCAGGTCGACTGCAGCATGGTCTGGGCGACGGCCATCAGGAAATATGACCAGGCGAGGCCGAGCACCGCGGGCAGGCGGCGGAGCGCCATGAGTGCGCCAATCGGATTGGCGCGGGCCCACGAAAACGGGCGGCGATGCTCGGGTTTGAGCGACTCCGGCAGGACGAAAAATCCATAGAGCCAGTTGGCTCCCGAACAGCCCGCCGCCACCAGGAACGGAAGATGGAGGTCAAACTTGCCGAGAAAGCCGCCGACCGCGGGCCCGATCACGAAACCCAGGCCGAACGCGGCGCCGAGGAGGCCGAACGATTGCGCGCGTTTTTCCGGCGGCGTGACGTCGGCAATGTAGGCGTTGGCCGTCGAGAGGATGCCGGCGGTCCCCCCCGAAATGATTCGCGCCACAAAGAACCATGAGAGCGACGGGGCATTCGCCATGATCATGTAGTCGATCGCCGAACCGGCGGTCGCGATCAGGATGATCGGGCGCCGGCCGAAACGGTCCGAGAGCGAGCCGAGAATCGGCGAGGCGACGAACTGCATCGCGGCATACACGCTTACCATCCAGCCGTAGATGCCCGAGCCTTCCGACACGCTGCCTCCCCGGAACTGCACGATCAGATTCGGCAGGACGGGAATGAGCAGGCCAAATCCGACGATCGCCAGCACCAGCGTGATGAAGATGAAACCCACGGCGGGTTTGCGAGGCGACGGAGCGGACATTCGCGGCCAGCATTCACACCGGGAAACGGAAAGCCAGTCCGCAAATGGCGTTCCGCTCGCCGCCACTCCCGACTTCATCGACGGTTACAGGAAAACGATAATAATTTTGTAGCGCAACGGTCGCGGGCGTCCGGCGTCTCGATCGTTATGAACTCCAAAATCCTGATCGCCCTTCTGGGATTCGCGGGTCTCACGACGCTTGGCCGCGCAGCGGTCTGGCACGAAGACGCGCCCTACCGCCGCGAGGTGGTAACCCGCTCATATTGTCCGCCCGTTTGCGGCCGGATCGTGTACGTCCAGCGGGAGCCCTTCCGCCCCCGCGTGGGTCATTACGAGCGATACACCTTCTTCCGCAACGATGGCTGCCGGGAGATTCGCTGGCGGTATTGTCCGGGCGCCTGGGGACGCCGCTGATGAAGGATGAAATCCACGGCGGGGCCGGTGGTGGCCGCGCGGACGACGACGTCGTCGCTCGCGCGGCCCCGGCTGATACGGGATCATGCCGTGGGTGGGCGTCGGTTTCCACCCCGACGCTGATCGCTGAAGTGAAGATTGGCGACCACCCATTGAACGCTGCCCTTTCGCCAGCGCTACTCCCCGGAGCAAGCTCCAGGGATTCTACGCGCGGCTTGCATTGCCCTCCAAGCAGGGCAACGCCGGGCCGCGTCCTAACTCGCATGGAAACCCCGCAGCAAGCTGCGGGGAATGTTTCAGTATTCAATCGATCCGTTTCGGAGTGGAATGCCTCGGCAATGGCATGCGTCCGTGCCGGTCGGTCTGCTGGACGCCGCCGAATGTTGGACCAGCGAACCCGGGCAACCTTCACTCGGAGCGATGCCGTTCAATCACGGATTTCACGGATAAACACGGACGGATCCGGAAGGGCGCCCGTCTCCCGACCCTCAACTTTCAACGGCTCGCATGCGCACTCAGCCGGAACGATGCAGTAGGTGGGCGTCGGTTTCCATACCGACGCCTCTGTCGCCGATGTGGAAATCGGCGACCACCAAATTACCTGTCGATCCTGGAGCAAAACCAGCCTCTGCTGCATCGTTCCGGCTCAGCGCGCCTCTCCGCGATAGGCTTTCTCGCCGGCCGGGACCGGGAACGGAAGCTGGTTGTCCTTTGGCGGCAGGGGGCACGTCGTGAATGGGCTGAACGCGCACGGAGGATTTTCGAGATGATTGAAATCGAGCGTCACCTTTCCGTCCTTCGGCCAATCGGTGTAGAGGAACCGGCCGCCGCCGTGCGTCTCGCGCCCGTTTGTCGGATCGCCGATGACAAAGAACAGCGGATGCTCGCGTCCCTCGTCGATGGGCAGCAGTTCAAAGGTCCGGCCCTGGATGGTGACGACGGCCTTGCCCGGAATCGGCGCCCCCGAGGTCTGTCCAAGCACGTCGGTGAAATTGATCGTGTGCGGCGGATCGAACGGAATCCATTGCGCTTCCATCTTCCACGCCGGATCGATGGGAAAATAGTCGAGCCCCGCGAAATTCCTCCGGCGGAGCGCATCCGAATCCTTCACGCGGAGGCCCAGTTGGGTCCCGTGTTCGACCACGTAGAAGCTGACCGTTCCGCTGCGGACGATGGTGGGACGAAGGCCGCCGCCGTGGCGGAGTTCGGTGACCCGTGCGGTCGCCTGATCGACCATGATCGGCTCATTGGGCCACGGGTGATACATGGCAATGTTGCCGGACTGCAGAACAACCGTGCCGAAATGCCCGGGTCCGGACGAAAGGTGAATCGTGTTGTCGGGCGACGCTCCCACGGTGTTTTCGCCGGGGCGCAACCAGAACAGTCCCGTCAATGTCAGCCAGCCGTCTGGTTTCGTGAGACGTTCCTTGCGGTCGGCGCGCCAGGCTTCCACCGAATGCGGATAGTCATTTTCCGGCTCGGCCGCGTTTCCGCGAAGGGCAGTGGCGGCCATCAAACCGGACATGATCCCGCTTATCGCAAGGCGAAGCATTCCGCCAATGTGAGCGACAAAACGCCCGAAGACAAGTGGGACATCTTCCCCGATCCGAGCTACTAGACTCTCATTGCCAATCAGTTACACTAAACTTATCCGACGAAACAAAACCGACCTTTCTCGGTCAAAACATCCAATGAATCCCAAGCATATTTCCTTCCTGACCGCCCTCGGGCTGGCCGCACTGACCAGCGGCTGCGTGGGGACGGGGCCCAACACGCAACAGGGTGCCCTCACCGGCGCGACGCTGGGCGCGATCGCCGGTGCGGTCATCGGGCACAACACGGGCAATCACAGTGCGGGCAACGGCGCATTGGTGGGAGCCCTGGCCGGGGGCGTTCTCGGTGGAACCATCGGAAACCAGGAGGACCACGAGCGCGGCACGCTCTACACTTCGGAGGCACAGGCCGAATCCGGCTATGTGGTCGCCGAACCGCCGCCGCCGCCGTTTCTGCCCACCGAGGTGATTCCGGATCGCCCGGATCCCGCGGCGGTTTGGATCGGCGGCTATTGGGTCTTCAACGATCACCGCCGCTACGAGTGGGTGCCGGGCCGTTGGGAAGTGCCGCCGGGCAACTACCGCGTCTTCATTTCTCCGCATTGGGCCCGTCGCGGTGGCGGCTGGATCTACGTGCGCGGCTACTGGCGCGTCTGAGCGACGCATCGCGAAGTTGTAGGGCGGCATCTCCGAATGCCGCCAAGGAAGCCGAATGCGCACCAAGAAAGCCGAATGCCGCCACGGAAGGCGCGCCCAGCGGTCGCGCCCTACCTGGACCAAGGCGGGCGGAATATGGAAATCCCGCCCCACATCGGGAACGCGGTTAAGCTTGCGCCCGCCCGGTTCCGAAATTTGGTTTCGGCGGTGTCCAATGCGTCAGCCCTGTTCGGTCCTCACCCCGCTCTCCGATGAAACGAATGCTCCTTCTCCTCGCGATGGTCGCGTTTGCATCCGGCCTGTGCGCCGCGGATCATCCACTGCTTCCGCTTGGTTCACCGCTGCCGGATTTCAAGCTGCCGGGAGTCGATGGCCGCGAATACACGCCCGCGTCGTTTGCTGCGGCGCCCGTGTTCGCCCTGATCTTCACTTGCGATCATTGTCCGACCGCCCAGGCCTACGAAGGCCGCATCAAGAAACTCGTCGCCGAATTCCAGCCGCGCGGGGTCGCCTTTCTCGCGGTGAACTCCAACAACGCGGACGCCGTGCGGCTCGACGAGATGGGGTACACGGACCTGGGCGACAGCTTCGCCGAGATGAAGGAGCGGGCGTCCAACCGCGGCTACACCTATCCTTATGCCGACGATGGCGAGACGCAGGCGCTGGTGGAGAAATGCGGCGCGGTCGCCACGCCGCATGTGTTCCTCTTTGACCGCGACCGGAAGCTGCGCTTCGAGGGCCGGATCGACGATTCGGAGCGCGAGGCGCTGGCCACGCACCATGAGGCCAGGGATGCCCTCGAGGCGCTCGTCGCCGGGAAGGAGCCACCGGTCACGCACACCAAGGTTTTCGGTTGCTCGATCAAATGGAAGGAAAAGATCGCCGACAACCAGCGCTGGCGCGAGAAGGTGACGCACGAGCCGGTGGCGCTCGAAGCGGCCGAACCCGCCGCGGTCCACGCGCTGCTCGCCCCGTCGGGCAAGGTCAGGGTGATCAACGTCTGGGCGACCTGGTGCGGCCCGTGCGTCGCGGAGTTCGACGAGCTCGTCGAGCAGAACCTGCGGTTCCGCCAGCGCGATTTCGAACTGATCACCGTGTCGGCCGACTTTCCCGACCAGCAGCCGAAGGTGCTCGCTTTCCTGCAGAAGCATCACGCGTCGAACAAAAACCTGATGTACCGCGGCGCCGACAAATATGCGTACATCGACGCGCTCGATCCCGAGTGGAGCGGGGCGCTGCCCTACACGCTCGTCCTGGATGCCGACGGCAAGGTGCTTTACCGCGAGACGGGCTCGCTCGATTTTCTGGCGCTGCGCCGGGCCATCGTCCCGGCGCTGAGCGCGATCACGCCCTGGGGCGGCCTCAGCCCGACGAAGTGACGCCGGCCTGAAGGCCTGGTCAGGCCGGCGCGCTCAAAGGTTCCTGGCGAGGAAGGCCTCGATGCGGGAATAGAGGTCGACCTCGCTCTTGAGGTGACTGACGCCAACTGACTCGTTGATATACGAGACGGTTTCGACCGGGATGTGGTTGTGCTCCACCGTGGAAGCCACGTCGTGCGCTCCACTGATCACCATTGGCGAATCATACTCGCCCGTCGCGATGAAGATCGCCGCCTTGATCGCGCCAGCATGTTTTTGCGGAGAAATCGCATCCCATTTTTCGGGATCATGCTTCGGATCTCCGAGTTTGCGGGTCATGCGGCTGAAGTAGGAACTCTCGTCCTTGTTGACCGCGTAGTCGCCGATCAATCGCGCCCAATCGGTGACGGGCGAGATGGCCACGGCGCACCGATACAGGTCGGGCTCATAAGCGGCGCCGGATAACGCGAGAAAGCCGCCGAAATCGGTGCCCATGATCGCGACCCGATGGGGGTCGACGAGTCCGGAGGCCACCATCGCCTTGGTGGCCGCCGTTATATCCTCGTGCATTTTCCGGTAGGCCCACTCGTCCTCGGTGGGGAACATCCACGTCGTGCCGCCGGAACCGCGATGATTGGGCAGGAGCACGGCATAGCCGCGGCTGGCGAGAAATTGGGCCAGTCCGTCATAACCCCAGATATACCGGGAGTACGAGCCGTCAGGCGGCAGGACCACCAGCGCCGGCGGTTTGGCCTTGGTCGCGCCAGCTGGCATCACCACATAGGCGTCGAGAGAGCGGCCTTCGCGGGTCTGGTATTTGATCGCGCTCATCGGCTGCATCCGCTTCGGATCGATCCAGGGGCACGATTGACGGATATCGGCGACCGAGCGTGTCTCCAAATTAACCCAGCGGTAGAACGCCGGTTGCCGATCGGAAGTGACCTCGATCAGCACGACCCTCTCCTTCTCGTCCCGTCCGATGATTTGGACGAGCTGTCCGGGAAATAATGCATCGACCATCCGCTGCAGCGCGCGATATTCGTCGTTGAACCAGGTCACGTGATAGGCGGACCGGTCATAGACCGCTCCCACCATGGCCTGCGTCCTCGGGTCACGAAAAATCCAGCCGCCGGCATCGTAGGCTTTGTCCTGGACGAGGGTGTCGATCACTTCACCGGTGGTCGCCTTCATCACGACGAGCGCGCGCGGCTTGTTGTCGTGCCGGCGATCCAGGGCCACGATCTCTCCTGGATGCTCGCCTGCGCCGATAACATTGATTTCGTCGAGATCCTCGGGGCAGTCCCGCCAATGGTCTCCCTGCAATTCGTGCAGTTTCAGAATGCCATCGGTCGACGTCACTCCGTAGGCGAGCTGCCCTTCCTTGTCCGCGAGATAGTACAGGTCGAATCCGCGGGGCGTTTCCAAAATAGGGTAGTTTTTGAAGGTGTTACGAATGTTGTCCTCCCGCGCCCGCGCAATAATCACGCTGTCGAGCCTGGAATCGCCTCCGGCCAGGTTGAGGATCTTTCCGTTTTCGACGCCAGCGCTGAGGTTGACGATTTCGCCATACTGGCCCGTGGTGAAACCGTGCGACGCGAGATGAAAGAGCGGGTGCAGCCGATCGTGCGGAGGAATCGCAATCAGGTCTCCCCTGGCGATTTGAAGAACGGGGTAGGATGACTGAAGCGACTTGAGCCGGGCTCCTGCGATCACAAACCCACCCATTTTATAGGCACTCATCTGATAAAGCACGCGGTCATCGCCGATCCACCACACTGCGTTGATGTCGCTGTCGCCATATGCTCCGATCGAGTCAAGCTTCCGCGAAGCCAGCTCGTAGGTCATCAAAACACTTTGATCGGTGCCCGAGCTGGCGATCCCGGCAATATACGTGCCTGACGGATTGACGCTTAAATCGCGAAGAATTGGCTGACGAAAGAAATCCTGGACAGGAATCGGCTGGTCAGCCGGAACCGGGGTGTCGCGCACCAGATCGATCTTCTCGGAGGCGACGAGGATGGAAGCAAACATCAACGCGGCTGACGCGAGTGGCGTCCGCCCGAACAGGAGGTAGGAGGTCATGGAACGATGGGTAGGGGAGGCCCAGAAAAGCAGGGCGGCCGAATCCCGGCAATTCAATACCCAGCCCCGCGGCGCGGGCCGTCCACGGTGCGCCTTACTGGCCGTAACTGACTTTCTGCTCGTTCCACTGCTTCGCGACCACGAGCTTGTCATTCACCATCAGCAGCGCCGTGACGCGATAGGTGTCGATTTGCTTCATGCTGTACTGCATCACCGGCCGCGTCCCAATCATGTTGCTGTTCCCGCCGATGCCGACGAAGGTCTCCTCGTTCACGACCGTCGTGGCATCCGGTTCGACCCGGTGTCCGAGATCCCGCCGGTAAATCCATTTCTCGGCCTTCGCGTCACCGGCCTTCATCTTCTCGATGCTCTCGGGCTTTCCGATCAACGCTACTATCTGCCCGGCCGTCATGCCCTTTTCGAGTTCCCTTTTGACGGCGCCGGGTCTGGCAGGAGCCGCAGGCTTCGCTTCCGTGCCGGCCGGTTGATCGGCCGAGATCAGCGCCTGGGCGGGAAGAACGGCCAGCGCGAGGCCGGCCAGAAGGTGGACTGGGGGAAGGGACGGGCTTTTCATCACTCAAGTATAACCCCAATCGCGAGGGTTTCCCGCAAAATTTTCACCCGGTTAGCGCATTTTCAGATCGGCGGTTTTTGAGCGAGGAGATTGACTCGCCCGGGTGCGATGCGCTGTGATTGCGCCACCGCGCATGAACCTGTCCCGTTACGACGACGAGATCATCATTTCCTGGGCTGAGCTGCATCGTGACGCCCGTTATCTCGCCGAGGTCCTGCATGGCCTGCGAACCTGGCAGGGCATCATCGCCATCACTCGCGGCGGCCTTGTCCCCGCGGCGCTGATCGCGCGGGAACTCGAGATCCGCCTGGTCGACACGGTCTGCGTCTCCAGTTACGGTGCCGGGGAGGACGGCGCCGCGCAGCAGGCGCAGGGCGCGATCAGGATATTGAAGGGCGTGACGGGAGACGGCGACGGATTCCTGCTCATCGACGACCTGGTCGACACCGGGCGGACCGCCCAGGTCGTCCGCCAGATGCTGCCCAAGGCGCATTTTGCCACGCTCTATGCCAAGCCTGCGGGTCGCCCCGTCGTCGATACCTGCGTGAAGGAGTTCAAGCAGAACAAGTGGATCTATTTTCCCTGGGACATCGACTACCGTTTCGCCAAGCCGATCAAGGATGGTGGAAGCCTGCGCGCGCGGGACACGTAGCCGGTTGGTCAGGCCGACGTCAAATGCCAGCAGCCACAAAGCGGACAGCGATACGCTGAACGCTGGCGCTCGACGCCGTCGATCATCGCGGCATCGAGCGCGTCGCCCTGCGAACGATAGCGTCGCTTGCGGGCGCAACGGTGCTTCCGTTCATCCGCCGTCGGTTTTTTCATCGCGACAGCCTGGCGGGTTTTCGCCGCGGCGGCGAGCACGCGCGATCGGACCCGAGAGAGGCGATCGGCAGTTGCGCATCACCTGACGGTCATTACGAATGTTTCCGTCGGCACACCCCTGGCCGGAGATATTCCGGAGTCACCCCATTTAATCATGTCCCGTTTTCTCCTGATCCGTCTGTTTCCGCTCGTCGCGCTCATTCCGGCTGGTGTCGCGTTGCACGCCGCACCCGCGCTGATCCGGGGCGACGGCGCGGGCGGACCGGAAACCGTCGCGCGCGCCCAGACGCTTCAGCCGCTCCTCGTGGCCGGCGCGTCATCGGGCTCGGTCGAGGTGAGCGATGGTGCGGGTCGGGTGTATCTCCACGCTCCCGCCGCGCCAACGATCGCCTTTCGCGCCGGCGGGGCGCTCGGACGCCAGCACGTTGTCCTGCGTGACGCCCGGGGCGCCGAGACCGGACGCTTTGAATTCACGCTCGAGGCCGCGACCCGCATCGATGACCACGGGGCGTTCGGGGACATGTTCGCGCTTTTTCGCCGCAGCATGAACACCGACAGCCCGACCGGCGTCAGCGCGGTGACCTGGAACGGCCGGAGCTACCATTATTTCGAACCGTGGATGCTCGACCACTACCACACGATGAAGGGCATGAAATACTTCGCCGGGATCGGGGCGGAATTCGTCGATCTCATGCGCACCGCGCAGCGGGACGACGGAATGATCTGGAGCTTCATCCTCACCGATGGCGATCTGCCCTACTACCAGACGTGTTACGGTCCGTTCGGGTATGTGCGCCAGTACGGCGACCACTGGTTCGTGCGCCAGCCCGTGGAGAATCATCCCGAATACATCTTCGTCAGCGCGATTTACCAGTGCTGGAAGGCGGCGGGCGACGACGCCTGGATGCGCGCGAGCCTGGCGGCGGCGCAACGAGCGCTCGACTACACCGTGAACGATCCCGCGCGCTGGAGCCGTCGTTTCCAGCTCCTGAAGCGCGTTTACACGATCGATTCCTGGGATTTCGCGGTCGATGACGAGTACACGCCGGACATCGGGTTGAACAACACGATGCTGATCGATCCGGTGAAATCGAAATTCGGCGTCTTCTTCAGCGACAACACGCACTATGCCGCGGCCTGCGACGAACTGGCCGAGATGCTCGACCGCGCCGGCAATTCCGCCGCGGCGGCGAAATACCGGGAACGCGGCGCCGGGGTGCGGCAGCGCCTCGACGCGCTGTCGTGGAACGGGCGGTTCTACACGCACTTCATCGACGAGGATCCCTCCGTCCAACGGCATCTCGGCGTGGACGAGCGTTCCCAGATCGCGCAAGCCAACGCCTATTCGCTGAATCGCGGCATCGGTCGCGACCACTCGGTGGCCATCATCCGCACCTATCTGGACCTCAAGGACCACCTGCCGGTGGGCTCGCCCGGCGAATGGTACGCCATTTATCCCCCGTTCGGCCGTGGCTTCGGCCGCCACGACGCGATGTGGCAATATATGAATGGCGGTGTGGGCGGCCACGTGGCCGGCGAACTTGCCCGCGGGGCATTCGAAAATGGCTACGAAAACTACGGTCTTGATGTCCTCGAGCGTCTCACCGCACTCGCCGACAAATACGACCACAAGGTCTATTTCGCATACACCGGCTCCATTCCGCCGCCTCCGCCGCCACCAAACTACTCGCCGGTCGACCTCTCGCGTTATGCCGACATGGATCACTGGGACCAGGGCGGACCTCACGCGGCGAAATGGATGATGGGAGGCAAGCCGGGCGACGACATTCGCGGCCTGCCGGTGGGCCGGCATGAATTTGCCGGCATTCCTTTCCAGGTCGCCGACCCGGCGGCCAACGAACGCCGAAGCATCCTGGCCGTGTCGCACCGTCCGGGACTTCCGGCGTCGGTCGAGATCGCGGTCGGACAGAAGGCCGGTGCCGTGTATCTGCTGCATACTTCCACGAAACCGGAATCGGAAAAAATCGTGGGCAGCATTGCGTTTCTCTACGAGGACGGGTCGCGCCGCACCCAGTACCTGGTGATGGACAAGCAACTCACGTACTGGTGGTTTTCCCGGCTTAAGACCGAATCCTCCGGCATCGCCTGGCACGGGCCGAGCCCGGTCGCGGCGGACGTTGGCCTCTCGTGGTGTGCGATCGACAATCCTGAGCCCGACAAGGTGATCCGGGCGATCACGGTGCAGGCGCCCGAGACGGCCGAGGGAATCTATACCCTGGCGGGCCTGACCCTCGCGGACCGGCCGCATTACGTCGCCCCCAGTCCGGTCTCATACGGCGGCCCCGACAATTGGGCCGCCGCCACGGCAATGGCCGCGCTGGTCGAGGGACTCGCGGGCGTAAAGGATGCTCCCGGCAGCGAAGCCTACCGCCACCCGGTGATCTCCCCGCGCTGGACGGCCACCAAGGCCACCCACGTTTCGGCCACGATTCGCTACGAACCTTCCGAGGGATACGTCGCCTATGAGTTCTCGCGGGCGACCGGAGCGCGCACGATCGGGCTCATGATCACCGGCGGCGGACAGGCGATCGATTGCCGCATTCTCCTGCCGAAGGACGTCGCGCAGGCGCGGTCGGTCACCTGCGACGGCTCCGCGACACCGTTTCAGCGCGAGACGATCGGCGAATCATCCTATGTGGATTTCGCCCTCGCGGACGGCGGGCCGCACATGGTCACGATTGCATATTAGCCAGAGCAGCAGGTGGGCATCGGTTTCCGTACCGACACCCCTGTCGCCGATGGGGAAATCGGCGACCACCGAAGGACCTGTCGATCCTCGAGCGAAACCAGCTTCTCCTGCATCGATACGGACTAAAATCACGGGCGCCCGGGCCGACGGGCGTGATCGACAAGATTTCCTGCCGGGAAAAGCCCCCGACCGGGGTTAACCCATGATCGGCCGACCTGCACAACTCTCCGGAACGCTCGGGCGATGGTTCTTCGCCCTGGGCGTGGCGTTCTCCGGTGTCCAGCAAATGACCGGTGGCATTTTCATCCGTCTCATCCACCGGCCCGGAGCATGGCTGCCCCATCCTGCTTTGGCGGCCCGGGCCTTGGGTGCGGTCCTCATCGCCGTCGGTGCGGGACTGTTGCTTCCGCGGTGGCGGAGGTCGGCGGCATGGACGACGGTGGCTCTTTTGGCCCTGATATTCGTCGTGTTTCGCGTTCCCGAGATTCTGGCGCAACCCGCGACCGGCTATGTCTGGACCAATCCCGCCAAGGTCCTGGCGTTGTTGGGCGGGGCCTGGATGCTCACGCTTCCGGAACGTCCCGCCGCGTGGAAAGAGCGCATTGGACCACTCTTTCTGGCGACCTTCCTCGTCCTCGGCGGCATCCAGCATTTCGTGTACGCGGATTTCGTCGACACCCTGGTGCCAGCGTGGCTGGGCCATCTGCGTTTCTGGACCTGCCTGGCCGGCGCGTGCCTGATCGCCGGGGGAATTGGCACGGTGATTCCGCGTCTTTCATTCTGGGCGGCGGCCATGTCGGCGTTGATGATCTTCCTCTGGGTGCCGCTCCTGCACGTGCCGCGGGCCGTCTCGATGCCGGATCCCGGCGAGACCTCGGCCATTTTCGAAGCACTGGCGATCAGCGGCGTGGCCGCGCTGGTCGCGGGGAGGGTGGGGGGACGCAAAAAGCCGAAGGTTGAGAGCTGAGCCGGACGCATTCAGTTGAGCCGAGGTGGAACCGGACCTCCGGGCCGGTTTTCCTCTGGAAGTCTCGTGAACCCGCCCGGAGGTCGGGTTCCACCATTCAGCACACTCGCGTCATTCGAAAGAGCAAATCCGACTGCATGAGTCCCGTTGAGAGGACCGGAAGCCGCAGCCCTTGCGGGAGGTCCGTGAAACCGGCGGATTCCGCAGCCTTTTTTTTGGAATGAGGCCACCTCAGCCGTAACGATGCAATAGACACTGGTTTTGCTCCAGGATCGACAGGTCCTTTGGTGGTCGCCGATTTCCACATCGGCGATAGAGGCGTCGGTATGGAAACCGACGCCCACCTACCGCATGGTTCCGGCTCAGGCGAGAAGGTTTTTCAGCTCCTGCACGGTGAACTTCGCCGCGGCTTCGGCGCTGGCCTCGAAGATATCCGCCAGGAGCGCGCGTTTGCTGTCCTGCAGGGCCAGCACCTTTTCCTCCACCGTGCCGGAGCAGATGAGCTTGTAACTTGTGACCACGCGTGTCTGGCCGAGGCGGTGCGCCCGATCGGTCGCCTGGGCCTCGGCGGCCGGGTTCCACCACGGATCGTAATGCACGACGGTGTCTGCGCCCGTGAGATTGAGGCCGGTGCCGCCTGCCCGCAGTGAGATCAGGAAGACCGGAATCGACGGATCCGTCTGGAACCGATCGACCGCCTCCTGGCGCGCCCGAGGCGACATCGATCCATCCAAACGACAAAAACCGACGCCATCGGAGGTGAGTTCGTTGCCCAGCAGGTCGAGCAGCGAGGTGAACTGCGAAAACACGAGCATGCGGTGGCCCTCGTCCACGGCTTCGTCCAGCAGTTCACGGAAGGCCTCGAGCTTTGCCGAGTCGGCCTCGGCTCCCGCCATCCCCGGCAGCAGCCGCGGGTCGCAGCAGGCCTGGCGCAGGCGGAGCAACTCGGTGAACATCGCAAGACGCAGGCGCGCCTCGGAGGCGCCGCCATCAGCCAGTTTCTGCACCTCGGCGGTCGCGGTTTCCTGCAGCCGCCGGTAGAGCGCCGCCTGGCCGGTGGTCAGTTCGCACGGGAGGACCTGCTCGATCTTTTCCGGAAGTTCCGGTGCCACGGCCAGCTTCGTGCGGCGCAGGATGTACGGTGCCGTTTGGCGGCGCAGCCGCTCGTCGAACCAGGCGCGCTCCGACGCCCGGCTTCCGGCGGGCACCGCGGGAAGGAATCCCGGCATGAGAAACTCGAACAGGGAGCGCAGGTCGTCGAGCGAATTCTCCAGGGGCGTGCCCGTGAGCAGGAATCGCCCCTGTCCGCGCAGGAGGCGAAGCGATTGGGCCGCCTGGGTGCGGCGATTCTTCAGGTGCTGCGCCTCGTCCGCGATCACGAGGTCGAACGTTGTCGCCGCGAAGAGCGCCTCATCGCGGGCCAGCGTTCCGTACGAAGTGATGACCACATCGGCGCCGGCCAGCGCCGCCGGTTCTGCCACGCGCCGGCTGCCATGATGAACGAGCGTGCGCAGTCCCGGCGTGAAACGGGCGGCCTCGCGGCGCCAGTTTTCCATCAGCGAGGCGGGACACACCACCAGCGACGGCGCCCGGGCGGACGCATTTCCGCCGATCCGCGCTGCGAGCAGCGCGAGCGCCTGCAATGTTTTTCCCAGGCCCATTTCATCGGCGAGGATGCCGCCGAGCCCTTGCCCCAGCAGGAACCACATCCACGCCACGCCCAGGCGCTGATAGGGACGCAACTGTCCGGAGAGCGGCTCCGGCACCGGAGCGGGGGGAAGGCGTTCCGCGTGGCGCAGGGCTGTGCTGCGGTCCCGCCAGGCCTCGGGCGGCTGAAAATGCGGGGCCATCGCGGCGACGATCTCCTCGGCTTCGGCCACGCGGGCGCGGGATACCCGATGCGTGCGCCGCAATCCGCCGGGTGCATCCGGCGTTCCCGCCAACGCCTGGTGCACGCGCTGGAGACGCTCGACCTGTTCCGGATCGATCAGGTAAATGGTCGGGCCGTCCGCCACGTAGTTCCGGCTCGTGGCCACCGCACTGGCGATGGCGGCTTCGGGGGCAGCGCCGGCGGCGAGCCCGACCGAGAGATCGTAACCATCGCCGGATTCCGTGGCCGAGGCTGCGGTCTCGGCCACGCGGATGCCCGCCGTGTTATTGCGGAAGTTCTCGGTGAATTCCGCGCCGAAGTGCGCGCGCAGGGTGTTCCAGTGCCGCGCCAGAAAATTCAGCGTCTTGTGGCGGTCGCGCAGCCAGAATTTTCCGTTTGAAGGCTCGAGGATGAACCCATGGGCCCTCAGCAGCTCCCACAGTTCGAGATGAAGCGGCGATTCGCGTCCGGGAAGCGCAACGGCGAGAAAATGCTCGGAGCCGTCGACCGTCGCGGGCCGGCCTCTCGCGGCGAGCGCACGCGCGGGTGTCTGGGTCGGCGCCGCCGCGGAAGGGGCGGCCGGGACGGCTCGGGCCTTCTCCACCAGGTGCACGCTCACTCCGTCGAGGCCGTCGACGCCCCACGTGATCGGCGCCGCCGGCTTGTTCAGCCAGAAAAAAACGGACTGTGCGCGCAGGCCTTCCGTCAACTCGGCGAGCTGCCGGCGGGTGAACGGGACGAAGCTGACCGGCTCCGGCTTGACACCGATTTTCTGGAGCACGGCGAGTCCGGCCACCAGTTCGGGGGGCGGAGCGGAGGACAGGTCGAGCTCGACACGCACGACGATCGCGTCACGAGGGGCGGCGGCGGCGAGGTTCGGGGGCAAAAGCAGGCGAAGCGTCATGACGGGGGCGGCCGGCGGATTTGCGCCGGCCGCAGGATCAGGGTTCGACCTCGACCGGCAGTCCTTCCCAGCAGAGGCGCAGCATCACCTGGGCATCCCAGTTCGCCAGGCGGAAGCATCCGTGCGACTCCGTTCGCCCCACATTCTCGGGCTCGGGCGTGCCGTGGATGCCATAGCCCGTCCGGTCGAGCCCGATCCACGCGATGCCCACCGGATTGTTCGGGCCCGCCGGCAGGATCAGCTTGTGCGTCAGTTCCCGGCTCTCCGGATATTCGGGAAATAATTCCGGGTCCCACGTGTAGACCGGATCGGGAATCACCACCTGGACGTGGAGCTCGCCGACGGGACGCTTCTCGACCTTGCGCGCAATGCTGACCGGGCAATGAAAGATGACCTGCTCGCCATCGTCGACGGCCTCGAGCACGTGATCGGCCAGCCGCACATGGATGCGCGAGGCATGGGTGGGCGGCACGAAGCGCTCCACCGATGGCGCGGTGATGACCGTTCCCGGAAGCACCGACTGCCAGTTCATCGTCGGATTGAGTTTCTTCAGAAACGAAGGCGCCGTGCGGCAGCGTTCCCCGGCAAGTTCGAGCGCGGTGCTGAAAAACATTTCGGGCTCCTGCGATTTGCCGACCCAGGTGTCCGGAATCGGCCGCAGATGCGACAGATCGACCACGTCGAACGTGTACGGCGCCAGCGCGGGTGCCGTAAGGTGCAGGACGCGTTTGGTGGCTTTGTCGAGTTGACCGGTTTCGCGCAGGCCGGACGCGCGCTGGAATGCCTTCAGGGCTGCGGCCGATTGCGCTCCTCCGACCCCGTCGATCGAGCCGCACGAGAATCCCCGGCGCGAAAGCTCGACCTGCGCCTCCAGCCAGTCCTTGACGGGCGGAAGATCGTCTTCCGGCGGCGTTCGCGGCACCGGAGCGGCCTCGGGCGCCGCGGGTTTTTCGTCGGTGCCGGCTGGCGTCGGAGAAGCCTCGGTGGCCGGAGTGTCATCGGGCGGCTCCTCGATTGCCGGAACATCTTCGGGTCGGGTCGGATGCGTCGTGGCGGTGGCGGGGGACCCACCCGGCGGCGCGGCGGGGGCGCCAGCGATCCGGATCGCCACCAGCGAGGTGAGGATCAGGAACAGGACTTGGCGCAACATGGGCCGAACCATGGCCTTCGTTCTTGAAATGGAAAAGCGGAAATCGCGCGCGGAAACCCGAACGCGCGGCATGAATTGTGCACGCCAAGGGGCCACACCCTCAACGGCCATCCCGCCCGGTCACCCCCGACGACGGCCGCCCACCGCCATGAATGCATCGCTTTTCCTGGAAAGAGCCGACGGTTTTTTCCACGCGGAATCACGATCTCCCTGGGGCATCCGCGCCGCGTCGGCCCGACCGTTCGTCACCATTTCGCGCGAGTCGGGCTCGGGCGGTTCGAGTCTCGCGGCCCTGCTGGCGGCCCGACTGACCGCTGATCCGGCCTCAGGGCGCGCCTGGGCGGTGTTCGAGGGCAACCTCCCGGCGAAAATGCTGCAGGCGAATCACCTTTCCGACCATCTTGCGCGGTTCCTCCCTGAGGATCACGTGTCGGAGCTTCATTCCTCGATCGGCGAGCTGCTCGGGCTGCATCCGAGCCTGTGGGAACTGGTGCAGAAGATGAACCAGACGATGCGGGACCTGGCCGAAGGTGGAAACGTGATCCTGGTGGGTCGCGGCGCCAATTTCGCCACGGCGGGCAATGCGCAGGGCATGCATGTGCGCCTGGTGGCTCCCGATCGGCACCGGGCCCGCGTCATCGGCCAGCGATACGGCATCTCCGAAGCCAAGGCGCTGGTTCACAATGTCAAATGCACGGCGGCGCGGCGGCGCTACGTTCGCGACAATTTCAACGCCGACCTCGACGATCCGTCCCTCTACGATCTCGTGATCAACACCGGTCAGATTTCCCTCGCGGAAGCCGCCGACTTGATTGCGATGAGGATCCGGGCGCGCGTGGCGCTGGCGGAGTGAGCGGGCCGCCAGGTTCCCGACGGCAATGACTCCGGGTCATGTTTGCAGCCCACACTTGCATTGCATCGGAAACCGGCTGACGTTGGCGCCCCATGAAACGCACGGCTACCGCTGTCTGGCAGGGATCGCTCAAGGCTGGAAAAGGTCTGCTTTCCGCGCCGGGAGGCGCGTTGCACGATACGGAGTACTCATTCGGTTCGCGCTTCGAGTCAGGAGCCGGCACCAACCCCGAGGAATTGATCGCAGCGGCGCACGCCGGCTGTTTCGCCATGGCATTGTCGGGTGCACTCGGTGAGGCGGGCTTCGCGCCGGATCGACTCGATGCTTCCGCGGAGGTGAGCCTCGACAATGTGGCGGGCAAGGGCTGGACCGTCACCGCGTCACGCCTGAAGTTGACGGCCAAGGTGCCCGGGATCACGCCGGCGAAATTCGCCGAGGTCGCGGCGGGCGCGAAGGCGAATTGCCCGATCTCGAAGCTGCTGAACGCCGAGATCACGCTCGACGCCAGGCTCGTCTGAGTGGACGCGGGGATTCTTGTCGCCGGGTCCGCCGGGCCCGGTTGAATTGTCCGGCATCGAGTCCATTCGCCGTCGGCCGCCATTTGTTCCCGATGTCTGGCGCTGTCGGTTACAGCCACGAGTTGTAATGGAGTCCGCCGGGCCCGGTTGGGTAGCGGCTGCGACCGCGAATCGAAAAGCGGCACTCGGAGATGCCGCCCTCCGCCGCGAGGATGATTCGGTGGGTATAGCCCGGCTCCTTCAGCGCCCGGATCGGGCGGCACCGCCGTTGTAACAATTCGTATCCAGGAGCTAGTGCCGGGCCTTCCAAACCTTATTGCAATTCACGTGAGATGGCTTACATTATTTTTACAACAAAAGGACTCCAATGAATCTGGCGAAATTGATTCTTTTGACCGGTCTCGGCGCTGCAGTGGCTGGCGCGGAGGTCAAGGTGGGAGACAGCCTCAGTGACGTCCGGCAGTCGCTTGGCGCGTCGCGGGGGGACCTCAAGATCAAACAGAGGGAAATCCTTTATTTCGAGCGAGGCACCGTCGAATTGCAAAACGGCGTGGTAACGCGTTCCGAGCTGATGTCGGACAGTGATTTCGCGGCTTTCACGGCGAAGAAACAGGCGGCTGATGCGCGCGCCGCAGCCGAACGCGACCGCGTGATCGCCGAGGGAGAGGCCGTCAAGGCGCGGAAACTCGTCGATGGGACATTTTCGGCGACTCCTTTCTCCTACCAGGTGGCATATTGGCAGAATTTCGCCGTCCATTATCCCGGTGTGTCGGTCGCGGATGAACTCGCCCTCGCGCGCTCCCGGCTGGCGGACCAGCTCAACCGGCAGGCGGCGACCGAAGAGCGGCTGGCCGATCTGGAATCGCGAATGGACAACGCTGAAGCGCAGGAGGGCACGGTGGTGGCCGATCGGTACCGATCATTCGGATACGACAGTTACGGCTACTACGGCGATTATGTCGCGGTGCGCACCGGCTATCATCGGCGTCGTGACGAAAGCGGCTCTCACGAGTACGGATCGGCTGACCATGGCTATTCGCATCGCGGCTCATCCGCGTCGCAACCGGACTATAATCCCTATCGCTGGAACCCACCCGCCAATTCACGCTCAGGCAACTCATTCTCGGCGTACCCGTTCGGTCCGTTGAGCGTGCCGTCGAGCGGGCATCACGGCCGGTTTTGATGTCACTCATCGCGGTCCGGCGCGCAGCCGGAATGAGTTTGGATTCGGCTGGCCGGAATTCGACGCCGGCCGGGCTTCTCGCCCCGGTGATCCGGCGCGGAATCCTGGCGGCCGGCTGTCTTTGCCTCCTGTTCGTTGCCCGCGTGTCCGCGGCGGACGCGGGACCGCCGCCCCTGGACGCCGCGCAGCGCGACTTCATGACGTGGCGCTTCGGCATGTTTGTGCATTTTCATCTCGGCACCTATGCGGACCTCGACTGGGCCGGTGGTTACGAGGATCCGGCCCTGTTCAATCCCCGGCGCCTCAATTGCGGGGAGTGGGCCGACGAGGCGAAGGCCGCCGGCATGACCTACATGGTTTTCACGGTAAAGCACACGGAGGGCATGACACTGTACGACAGCGCGCTGACGACGCACGACAGCACGAAGTTCAGGAATTTCCGGGACGGAAAAAGCGACATCGTGCGCGAGTTCGTGGACGCCTGCCGGTCGCGCGGCCTGAAGGTGGGGTTGTACTACTGTTTTCCCGGCGACTACTCGGACGTGGCGCATCACAACGCCCCTCCGCCGGGCCAGCCGGACCTGCACGGCCTGCCGCCCGAGGCGCGCGGCGACTACTCCGGTTTCATGAAGAAGCAGCTGCGAGAAATGCTCGCCCGTTATGGCCCCGTCGACCTGCTCTGGATCGACCAGTGGGACAACAAGTACACCGTTGCGCAGTGGCCGGAGATTTTCGCCTACCTGAAAAAACTGCAGCCGAATCTCATCGTGATCGGCAACAATGCGCACCGTCTGCAGGACTCCGACGTGCTGAGCTACGAGTATTCCTGGCTGCAGGAAATGCCGCCCGAGGCCAACCAGGTGCCGGCCGAGGTGTGCGATCCCATCCAGAAGAAGGCGCGCTGGTTCTGGACTCCGGGCGAGGCGCCGGATGATCTGCAACCGGCGGCGGAAGTCGTGCAGCGGCTTCGCAACTGCAATGCGCGCCACGCAAACTACCTTCTGGACGTTCCGCCCGACCGCGATGGTTTGATCTCAGGCGTGCACCTTCAGCGCCTGCGCGAGATCGGCGCCTTGCTGAGGGCAGGACAGCGTTAGTCGGGAGGTGGGGCGGGACCGCTGGGTCCGCCGACACGAGGCGAAGGCGGCCGGATGCCGTCTTCCCGGTTTGGATCGATGTCCTCATCGATTCCTGGTGAATTCCCACCCGATAACGTCTTTGTCGGATCGCGGCATAATGCCGCTCTACCGGCCGGTTCGTCCGTCTGGGTCGATCCACCGGAGCAAACTCATCGCGTAGCATAGCGGGATCAGGCCAAGGAGGCCGAACGAACAATCGATCAGTTGCCAATACAGGGGAATCCCCCTAATCGCGCCGCAGACCAACGCCAGCGGGGTCACCAGGAGGCAGGCGGCGATGCCGGCCCGGAGCACCGGACGACTCTCCGCGGGGCGAATCAATGGATCCACGAAAAACAGCGCGATCACGATGTGTCCGAACGCCAGCCAGTCCGTGCCATAGGCGATCCAAGGATGGTGCGCATAAATATCCTCGAGGCCAAAGCGCAGGGTAAGAATCCAGAAATCCATTCCGGTGTGACCCGCCGGCGAAATCGCGGAGCCGAGCCCAAGCCAATTCGTGAGGAGCCGCATCTCGGTCAGTATCGGAAACGCGGTGAGGCCGCTCGCGATCAGCGCGGCCATGAAGACACCGATCGTGGTGCGAAAGCGCAGGAGGGCGGAGCGCGTGTTCACGGGTTTTAAGGATTTGCCAGCCGGATCATGGCGTTGGCGCTGCGTTCGATGTCGGCATCCGTCGTGGACCAACCCGACACGCTGATGCGCATCGCGGTTCGACCCTGCCACGCGGTCACGCCCGCCCAGCAGGTGCCATCATCCTGGATGCGCTGGATCACCTGCTTGGTGCGCTCCGCATCTCCGAACACGACCAGCACCTGGTTCAGGACAACCTCGTTGAGGATCTCGAATCCGGCGCCCTTGAGCCGCTCGGCGAAACGGCGTGCGCCCCGGCAATTCCTCTCAATCAGCTCGGCCACGCCATCTCGGCCCAGCGCACGCAGTGCCGCCCACACCTCGACGCCGCGGGCGCGACGCGACAGCTCGGGCGTGAAGTCGGCGGGGTTGCGGATGTCGCTCTGGGTCGGAAGGTATTCCGCCGTGATCGCCATTGCAGCTTGCAGGGCATGCGGATCGCGGACGAATGCGAGGCCACAATCGTAGGGGACATTGAGCCATTTGTGGGCATCGGTGGCCCAGGAATCCGCACCGTCGATTCCGGCCACGAGATGGTGGCGTGACGGCGCCGCTGCCGCCCACAACCCGAAGGCCCCGTCCACATGGATCCACGCACCCGATCCGCGCAGCCGTTCACAGATCCCGCCCACATCGTCGCACGCGCCGGTGTTCACGTTCCCGGCCTGGAGGCAGACAATCGTCGGTTCGGAGGGCATCGGAATCTTGTCGGACACGATTCGTCCTTGAGTGTCCACCGGGATCTTGACGACGCGGCTGCGTCCGAGTCCGAGAATACCGAGCGACTTCGTCAACGACGGGTGCGCTTCGGCCCCGATGACGACCGTGATCGGAGGCGCCCCGAACAATCCGTCGGCCTCGACGTTCCAGCCGGAGCGTTTCAGCACGGCGTGCCGGGCGGCGGCAAGCGCGCAGAGATTGGCCACGGTGGCGCCCGTGACAAAGGCGCCGCCGCAACCGGCCGGCAGGCCGAGCACCTCGAGCAGCCAGCGCAGCGCGACTTTCTCGAGATATGCGGTTCCGGGCGTGGCGCGGAACATCGCGCTGTTCTGGTCCCAGGCGCCGGCCAGCCAGTTGGCGGCGAGCGAAACCGGCAGGGATCCGCCGATCACGAACCCGAAAAACCGCGAACCGGCCATGGCCATCGTGGCGGGGGAACCCACCTCGTCGAGCAGACGAAGAGTGTCGGCGGGATCGGAACTGGACGAGGGCAGGGGCTCATCAAGCTCCGAAAGCCCGTGCACCGCGGCGGGATCGGGAACGACCCGGCGATGTTCGAGATCCGACAGGTATTTGATCGCGCGCTGGGCGGCATCGGTGAGAAGTTCCTTCATGGGAATGAGGCGGCCGAGGTCACTATGACTGCGTCCGGCGGAGTTCGAGGATGGGCTGCCGGATGGGGCGGTCAACGGAACGTGGCCGGATAGCCCAACTGTGCGGTGGGATTCGCCGCGTGCTGCCCGGGTACGATTCGAATGTAGCCGGGTCCGCAGGGCCCGGTCGATTGGCGAATGGGCATGCTCTGCGGCAGACCGGCGGAACCGAGGTCTGGCGCCCTCGGCTACAACGAACTGCAGGCAGGCCCGTCGAATCGCGAGTTGTAGCCGGGTCCGCAGGGCCTGGTCGATTGGCGGTGCGAACTGCTCTTGTGGTCGGTCCTTCCCAGGGCTTGGTCTCCCGTGGCGACGCCCCCGGGAACTATTTTTTCCGCACCGACATCGTCCAGTTCTTCCCGGAGTCGATGTTGAACTTGTCCGCAAAATTCCCCTGGTTGATCGCCATGGCGACGCAGCCGCTGCTGTTGATGAACAGCAGAGCCTTCCCCAGCGGCACCTCCCCAAAGGTCCGGGCGAAGGGCACGGTATCCTCCCAGGCAACCTTGTCGCCATGGCGAATCGTCACCACGACGAGCTCGCCTTCGTGAACGCCCAGCTTGGAAAACATCCGTCGGTCGATGATCGAGGCGGTGTTGCCGAGCGGACTCTTGGAGATGTAGATCATGCCGGTCGCCGTCCCATTCTCCATCTGCGCGGGCGGGTATTCGATCGTCACGACCCTGGGCTCGAGCAGCGGGCCCACCTGTTCGAACGTGATGACACCCGCCGCCAGCCGCGCGGCCGTGTAGGAATAGACGTCGCGGCCGTGAAAGGTGTTGGACCATTCCGTGCCCGGCCGGCGATTGATTTTCTCGTCGATTTCCCGCACGGCCTCGATGCCGAACTGGTCGGCGACCGCCGTGAGGGTGCCGTTGTCCGGGCTGACAAAATACTGCCCGTTCCTGGTCTTCAGGACCACCGACTTTCGCTGGGTCCCGACGCCTGGATCCACCACGGAAACGAAGACGGTGCCCGATGGCCAGACGGGCGCCGTGTAGATCAGGTTCCGGCTCGCCGCGTCGATGTCGTAGAGCGGAATCAGCGGTTGGACGGTGAAGATATCGAGATCCTTGCTGACGCTGTAGCAAACGCCGGACATCACGGCTCCCCCGAAATCCGCCTGAATGACGACGGCATTGCGCGCGACCGCTCGGCCGGCAAATGACAGCGCGGCGGCGACCGCGAGCATGCGTAGTCCGGCCGGCCGAAAAAGTGAGGCATTCAAGTTCGTGGAACTAAAGACGCGTGCAGTTGATTCAGTTTTCGGCCGACTAAGCCGCGGCGACCGGTTCGCGATAGGTCGACGAACCGTAGCCAAGGATTGGGTAGAAGATGAGGCCGAGAAAGGCCAGGCCGAGGCCGAAACCCGCGCTGTGCCCGAAGGATTTGGCGACGTCGATCGCGACGATTATTGCGATCACCAAGTTTACGACGGGAATGAGCATGAGCAGCAGCCACCACCCCGGGCGGCCCGCCATTTTCAGCATGATGTAGTAGTTGTAGATCGGGATGAAAATTGCCCATCCCGGCTGATTGGCTTTCGCGAAGACCTTCCAGAAAGCGATGATTTCAAACAGCGCCAGGGCAAGGTAGCAGAGGACCGGAATGAGGTAGATCATGGGGGTGCGGAATTGAAGGAACGACGTGTATTCACGGGAGCCTATCGATCAGCAATTCTGCCACAATGGAAATCATGGACGCGGTTGCCACCCGGCGGCCAGGTTCGGGTGCCGGAGCGATTTGCCCTCGCATGCCGGAGCCGGACCGCCATCCTCGGTCCCGAGGCGCGCATGAACCGGTTTTTCGACTCGGAAGGAGATGTCTCGATCCAGTTGTCACCGCGGGAACTGCAGCAGCGGGGTCTGCCGCTGAATGTCGCCCAGTTTGTTCTCCGGGAGCGGCTGCGCTTTAGGAGCGACATCGCGGGCGGCGTCATTGCCGTGCCGGTGGGCTATCTGTCCGATCTGGCGTCCATTCCTCAGTTCGCGTGGTCGATCTTCATGGCCTGCGACGATCCCCGCATCGAGCTCGGAGGATGGATTCACGATGTGATCTACGGCCAGCGCGGGCAGCTCGTGCTGGAGGATGGCCGTTCGGTCGGGCTCAGCCGCCGGCAGGCGGATGCCATTCTCGCGCACGAGGCGATGGTCGATCTGCAGGCGACCCCCTTCCAGCGTTGGGCGGTGTATCGCGCGCTCCGTTGGCTGGGGCACGGATGGCCCGGCGATCCCGTCTGGGAGCGATTCGCGTGAGCGCCGCCCTCCGCATGGCCCGACCGGCGACTATTTCTTGGTGATTTCCGTGGCGCCGAACGGCCACGGCCCTGTTTCGCGCAATCGTTCCTCCTCGGTAAACCGGACCCGCGCGGCGAGAATGTCCGCCCGACCAAGGTAACCGACGACCCGTCGGGAATGCGGCGACTCGACCACGGGCAGCCGGCCGATCTGCGCCGACAGCATCTTGTCGAGCGCCTCGCTCACGGTCTCATCGGGATGCGTCGTGATCACGTCAGATTCCCCGACCTCGAGGGCGGTCTTCAGGCCGTTGCCGGAAACCCGGAGGGTGCGCATGAGGTCGGAGCGGGTGACGAGTCCGGCGAGCCCGCCGGTTTCGTCCACGAGCACGGTGCCCTGGCGCTGGGCCAGGGGAACCTCGCCGCGCGCGATGCGGGCGGAGAGTTCGGCCACCGTGATGGTGGACGGAGCCAGGGGCGGCCGGGAATCCATCACATCGCGCACGCGCGTGAGTTCGAAGACATCAACGCTGTACTCGCGGGCGATGTGCTGGCCGCGGCGCGCGAGTTTCTCGGTGAGGATCGAGCGGCGCAGGAGCAGGACCGTGACCCCCAACGCGACAACGCTGCTGACAAGGAGCGCGGGCAGGACGTTGAAGTCGTGGGTCAGCTCAAGCACGAACAGCATCCCGGTGAGCGGAGAGCGCATCGTGCCACCCATCATGCCGGCCATGCCGGCCAGCGCGCCCAATCCGGCCTGTTCCGGCCCCCATTGCGCGCCAATGAGGGCGCCGATGGCGCCACCGAAGGTCAGCAACGGTGCGAGGACACCACCCGAGGTTCCGGACCCGAGCGAAACGGCCCAGATGACAGACTTCACGA
>DASYDZ010000253.1:0-8889 GCA_036499305.1 Candidatus Didemnitutus sp. | reverse complement strand
GAGGAGCGCGGAGATAGGCCCGAAGTGAGCTAGGAAGCGTTGCGAGCCTTGCTTCAATGGGGCCGCGCTTCGAGGAGCGCGGAGATCCATTCGAGGAACGTCAGGGTCCCGCGCTCGAAAAAGCTTCAATGGGGCCGCGCTTCGAGGAGCGCGGAGATTTTGCCGGCGATGCCAGCGTCCCGCGCGCCTTGCGAGCTTCAATGGGGCCGCGCTTCGAGGAGCGCGGAGATAAGCTCGCCACCGCTGTGGCCACGGCCTCGCCGGCGCTTCAATGGGGCCGCGCTTCGAGGAGCGCGGAGATGTGGCGGCCGATTGGCACGCCTTCCCGAACGTGAACGCTACAATGGGGCCGCGCTTCGAGGAGCGCGGAGATGCACCTGCCGATGAGTGCGGCCCGCGCCATTCTGGCGCTTCAATGGGGCCGCGCTTCGAGGAGCGCGGAGATCCTCGTCGCGCAGTATCTGCTCATCGCCGGCGGGCAGCTTCAATGGGGCCGCGCTTCGAGGAGCGCGGAGATCAAAGAACAATTGCCGATAATGTTTTTCTCCGACCTGCTTCAATGGGGCCGCGCTTCGAGGAGCGCGGAGATGTCAGTGAAAAAGTCGGCGTCCTTCATCTGTCGAAGCTTCAATGGGGCCGCGCTTCGAGGAGCGCGGAGATGCCTACTGGGGAAGTCTTTGTCGGTGAGGAGCGGTTAAACGGGTATGCGAGCACTGCCATGATCAAAAGGAAATGCGGAAGTTGCACGGGTCCGATTCTATCGTAAACCATTCAATATAAGGGCGCGAGCAGCAATGCGAACTGGGAGCGTCACCTCGCCGCTCGCATGGTAATTTCAAAGAATGGATCTCTGGATCCAGCCAAACGAAATCGACCGCAACCCTAAGCCACGTAACAGGGCGGGTCGATCCGAATGTAGCTCTGGCCGATCGCGGAGATGATCCGTTCCCCCCGGCTTTCCGATGGACCCAAGGCGATGAATAAAATCTGGTCGTCCTCGGAGTCGATAAGACCGCGCAACCGGCTCTCGAAGTCTATTTTCTCCGCACCCGTAAGGTCGCATTCAAACACCGACAGTTGCAGGTGCAATCCATAGTCCCTGCACGCCCTGAACACCTTCCGCAGGCGCTTCGGGTTGCGGATGTCATAAGTGACGATATAGTTGGTCCGGCTCATCGGATGGTGGAGGAAATCCGCATGCAGGGTCCGTTCAGCGCGTGGTGAAGGGCAGGTAGCGCTCGATCTCGCCGGTGAGGGTTCGGGCCAGCAGGCGGAATTGCAGCTCGATCGCCCGCCGGTAGCTCACCTTGTAATCGAACAATGGATGCGTGATCGTGTCGCTCATGCGCTTTTCGTAGGCGAAGAAGAAACGCTTGCGCCCGGCGGGAGTGAGGTTCACCGCGTCGCCCGCCTGGACGAAGTCCGCCGGTGCAATCATGCGATTGTTGATCGCAGTGAGCACCGCCGAGTCGGCGACCAGCGGACGAAATTCCTCCATCATGTCCAGCGCCAGCGCCGGCCGGCCATGGCGCGGCTGGTGATAGAGGCCGATGTAGGGATCAAACCCGACCGCCAGCGCCGCCACCGTGCAATCGCGCGCCAGCAGGCTGTAGGCGAGCGACAGCAAAGCGTTGACCGGATCCCGCGGGGGACGACGGTTGCGCGTCTTGAAGTCGAAATTGAACTCCTTCTGGGCGTCGCCGACCCGCTTTTCCACCGTCTCCTCCAACCCCGGAATATCGTCGTTGTCGTCCGTTCCCTTGATCATGCCGCTGAAATTCCGGAAATAAACCAGTGCCGCGGCCCCTTCGATTCCGAGCAACGTTGGAAGGCTCGGTGCGGCCAGAGCCGCGGACGCCGCGTGCTTGAGCGCGCGCAGGGCGAGGGGAGGCGCCTCGACATGGTTGCGCATGAGCAGTGTCCGCTGATTGCGGATTTTTCCATAGACGAAAAGCCGCGCCAGCGGCAGCGCCTGCTCGGAGTCGGCCGCCCGGGCGAACTGCTTGATTCGCGTGAATACATTGGTCAGCCCGTGCCCCCGTGTCAGGCCATAGAACCAGCCGCCCATCGAGAAATAGGACACCGGCACCTCCTGCTCGCAAAGTGTCTGGATCAGCGCGGTCGAAATCTGCGCGGCGCCAAACACCGCCAGATGATGCAGATCCTTGATGCGTACTTCGGCCAGCGTGCTGCCCTGCTCTTTCACGACGACCGTCTCCCCTTTTCTGGTGACCATTACGCCGGGCGTGTTGACGTAGAGCACCTTGGTGTCGACGTCCGGCGCGATCAGCCGCCGAACCTCGCCTTCGTCCGCAAGGCGCGGCAGGCGCGGCTCCGGCATGGTCTCCCAGGCGGGATCATCGATCGCCAGCGCGTCGGCCAGAACGGCCGGATCCGAAAGTGCGGCTTCTCCGTTCAGCCCGGGCAACGCTAGTTGGTCCTCCCGGGCCGGCCATTCCTCGTCGGGCAACGCCATCTGGAGAAATTGCGTCTCGTCGGGCATGCAGACCGGTGCCAGCGAACAGCGGGGACATTTCGGCGAATGATCCAGCGGCGGCGGAATCGGTCCGGCCGAGCAGGCGCGCGCCGCCACGATGCCGCGGCGGATCCAGTTCTCGTCGTCCGCGGTGAGGACGAACCGCACCCGCTGGCGCGTCTGCCGGTAGAACACCACGCCTTCGGAGCACGCATAGCCGTTCTCGCGCAGGAGGAGAATCTGGAGGCCGAGCTGCATGCGGTCGGCGTCCCAGAGCTCGCGGCCTTCGTCGCCTTCGCGCGGGGCGCCAGTTTTGTATTCCACGGGGCAGACGGCGCGGGCCGTCGTGACGGAATTCGCGGACAGCGGATCCTCCAGCGTAATTTCGACCAGGTCGAGCTTCGCGACCACGCCCAACAACTCCGAACCAAGCATGACTGAACGGGCGTGGATCACCTCGTCATTTTGGATTTTCGTTTCCTGCTTCTCATCCAACGGGGGGTTCGGAGTGTCATCCGCACCTGCCGCCTCCTGCGTTCGGGATTCCGAAATTTTCAGTTCCTCGGCCTTCGCCTTCGGCATTTCGCCCCTGCCGGCGTCGACCCGGGTATGCTCGGCCGCGCCGCGCTTGGTGTCGGCGCTATGGAGAAACACGCCCTCGACATGCTCGTAGTAGAAGAGTCGCGGGCAATAAACGAACTCGTTCAGCATCCGGGCCGGCAGCAGGTCGGCGGCGGGATCGGGCGTCTTGCTCATGGCAGATGCGGCACCGGTGGCCCGGCCGGTGCCAGCGGAGAAATGGGCAAATCCGCGAGGGGAGTCGAGCCGGATCGCGGCGGCGGTCCCGTCCGGCTCGAAATCGTCATTCCACGATCAGTGGCTCAACCGGCACAGAGAGGGCCACGGGAGCGACGAAGCGCGGGCGATCGAGGCGACAGGTGGTCGCTGTTGTCCCCAACGGCGATACCAAGGGCGGTCCACCCGGGTGCCGAACGTCCCGCAACAGGTTTGCCGTTGACGCGACTCCCGAAGGGAAGGGATTCTCGAACCCAAAACTTGAACCAATGCACTTCCGTCGCGGGAACCGCCGTAGCGTTGGTCGCAAAGACGGGAAATCCGAAATCGGGCGTCGCGCCAGGACGCGGCGGCACCAACCTTTCTGGTTGGGACGTGGAAGTCTGATTGCCGGTGATTCACGCGGTGGTGGAGCGCGACCTACGGACGCGGCATCGATCCTGACAAGCCGTTGCCACAAATCAGCCGGAAATCACGGTCCGGGTAAGTTTACGGCGCGATGCTGATATCCACACCCTTTAGGCCGAAGTGCGAGGCAGCGGCGAGCAAATGCCGGTCATTGGAATAGATTTCAGTGAAGCCGGCTTCGCGGGCGGCGACCAGGTGCAGGCAGTCGGCGGAGCGGATGAACAGGGAGGAGGGAAGTTTTGCGAAGGCGGTCTGGGCGTTGACCAGCAGCACCTCCGTCATCGGCAGGAGGCGCCAGACGCCATCGCCAACATCCCGGGTGAACTGATGATGCAATTCACGGTGAATGGCGGCGGAGATCGCCCGTTCGCGAAGCTTGCGGTGAAAGACAGCGGCGACCTCAAGGCGCGCGATGGCTGCGCTGGCGATGCGCTCCGATTGGGCGGCAAGATCCGATATCTCCGCATGACCGTCCTCCGGGAGATAGCATTTGGCGATGTAGGCGCTGTCGAAGTAACGGGTCAACGGTCGCGATCCTCGGAAACGATCCGCGTGCTGTCCGTGCCGCGCCGGAGGGGAGTCGCCAAAAACCGCTTGAACCCGGGACGGAGGCGACGCTCGGCAAACGTCCGACCGGCAGGTTCGGAGAGCGGGACAAGGCGGGCGATGGCGGCGCCGCGTTCCGTCACCGCCAGGGGCTCACGCGCCGCGGCGCGCACGTAGTGGCCGGTGCGGGTGTGGAGTTCGCGAATGGAGACGGTTTTCATGGCGAATGTGTCCAATGTGACACATCCTTGCCGCCCGTCAAGGTGGCGTTTGGAAACGCCGGGATCAGGTCGGTGCAGGATCTTTGCTCATGGGGCTCAACCGGGCCGCGCCCTCGAGAGCGTGGAGATGAGGATCCGCGCCTTGTTGAGGAGCCATTCGCATCCGCTTCAATGAGGTCCGCGCCTGCTGAAGCGAGGAGGAGATGGTGATGGTGTTCGTCGTCGTCGCAACCGACGACGAAGGCGCGCTCCAACGACGCCGGGCGAAGTGAAAGCTTCGCCCCGTCGGGTCGGCAGGGATCCGGCGGAAAGATGGAGCACAAATTCAGGCGCAGACTTGGCAGAGCAAGGAAATCGGGTCACCGGCGCGAACAGTCCGAGGCCGAAATGGACGAAAGGCGTGTGAGTGAAGGCAACGGGAGCGTGATGGGCTTTTCTCAGAAATCTGGCCATTGCCTGCGCGAGGCAGGGTTCTCCGGAATCATCGCGGACGTCGGCGCAATCATTCGGTCTGCTCGGGATATTGTTCGGGCGGAGTGCCGCGGGTGGAAAGGACTTTCCTGAAACGGCGTTTGGCGGCCGAATCCTTCACGGCCATGCAGGTGACGAGGAAGAACCAGTCGTCACCGTAGTCGAAATGGAAGAGCATCTTTCGCTTGAGATGGAACACCTCGGCAATCGTGGTCCGCTTCACACTCCGATCTCCCGCATCTGCTTCGCCGAGGTCGGCGAAGAGGGTGTAGCGTTCCTTGCTGCGGTAGGGATTCCTGAGATTGTCACAGAACTCGAAGGCGTGGTCGAAGTCGAAGCCGACGGTCTTGACGATGAACTCGGCCAGTTCATAGAGCGCCCATTCGCCCCCGAGGACGATCCCGGCGGTGAAGTCGCCGTGTTGGATTTTGAAGTGATGTTCGTGCATGAGGAGGAAGTGAGAGTGAGGGTGGAAAAAGGGGCGGCGAGGCGATCAGTCTACCGGCACAAACAGCCCGAGGCCGAAGTGGGCGGCGTAGCCGAAGGCGAACGGTCCCTGGCGTGGTTCGGGAAAAGTAATGGTGAAAGCGGCGCCGCTCTGATGGCCGCGTCTTCCGTTCCCTCCGTGACGAATGGTTTGGAACTGGAGCGAACGCAGCCGACGCTCACCATTCTCTCCGAACTGAAATGGAGCCTTACGCTCGTCGAGTTGCTTGATCACGGCTCCAAAGCCGTTTGGATGCTGGGCGAGGAGGCGCAGCAAGTCGTGGCCAGCGGAGCCTTCCTGCCAGCCATCGGGGTCTATTTTTGGGCGGCCATCCCGGAAGCTTTTGGCGTGACGGGTGGAGACAAAAGGGGTCAGGGAGCGCCAAATTTTTGCCGCGCCTAAAAACGGCGAGCCTTCGAATTCGCCGGGCTGGCCGACGCCATGCAGGACAAGACGAATGTCGTGTCCACCGTGGCCCCAGACTTTGTTCAGGTGTCGCAGCGCGAGACAAGCAGCTTCGTCGAAACCCATTGGAGCCCAGACAGTGATATGGGTGATCGCATCGCGCGGGCCGTTCGCTTCACAAAAAATATGAGCGTGCTTGTGGTCGGTGCGTGGTTTCCCGTTTTCATCCAGACCAGCAAAAACGGTGGCGCTGCCCTTCCCCTGGTCGGACCATTTGCAGAGCGCATCGTGCACACGGCCGGCGACGGAAATGGCCTGCGTGATACGCGGGGCGACAGCGCTGACGACGGCGTAGCGCGCCGCGGTGGGGGGCAGGCTTCTTCGACGGGAAAGCGGACGCGTGGCGGTGACAAATGCGTCCTCACGGCGCGTGTAGTTCACGAAAGTCGCACCGGGCGGAAGGTTCCAGCCGGCGGATTGAAGCTCGCCGGTGTTGGCGTGAAGCGCGGCAAAAAGATCAGATGGGACGTCGGGAGCTTTGGTTTTCTTGCCCGGCTTTTTTTTACCGTCGGGCGCGGGCGTGTTGGATGCGAGGAATTCCTCGTGCCAGGTGCCGTAGGCCGCCGGAGTCATCGGTGCAAGCACGCGGACAAGCTCTGTTTTTTCGGGCGGCGCCGCGGCTCCGGGCAACGGCGTAGAATTCGGTTCAATCGCGGTGATCCCTTCCCGCACGCGGGCCTCGACGAGGCTTTCCGCCCGCCCGAAGTAGCCGAGGCGCTCGGCAAGTGTTCTCAGGGCGGCGAACTGCTCGGGCGACAGAACCACATCCCACGCAATAAGCATGGGGTCACGTTCAGAGACCTGGATAAAGGTGTCGAAAACCTTGGTTGTCTTCTCGTTTTTGCCTTCGTTGTAAGGCATGTAGTGCCTCGTGTGTGCCGTGGTCGCGCGGGGCAAGCGAAACGATGGTGGCTCACTGAGTGCATCGACGAGCCCGTGAACGGTTGCTTCGGGAATTTCACGCGCCTTCAGATGCCATGTCGCAACCAGCGCGCGGACGATGCGCCACGGCGATGGCGGCCACTCGATGGCACCTTCATTCACATGCCTTCCCCACGGCGTGGCGTGGTAGCGCCCGGCGGGGAAGCGGAGTTCGAGGACCGTCATTGGATTAATCCTCGAAAATGAGATCGGTGCCTGGAGGATTGGCGAAACCGGACGAGGCCGCTTTGATCAGTGCCGGCAATGCCTGCTCCAACTCGGTGAGCGTGGGAACGGTGAAACCCTCGGGCCGCTGCACGACGAGACTGCCTGCAACTTCCAAGTCGCAAGCCGACCGAAGCCGGAGGCCCTCGCGGAGGAATCGCTGAACCTTGAAAAGCGCGACGGCGACGAGTAGCGTCTCAACATCCGGTCCCAAGCCGAATCCACGGATGAGAGCGAGGTCGAGATTGAAGAATATGGTGATGCTTCCGCTGTATTCGTCGCGGTGGAATGGGACGTTGCCAAAGCCCTTCGCTGTGTCACCGGAAGGATTCACTGCATCGTTTTTCACTCCGCCGCTGGCGGCAACGGTTACCTTCTCTGCCTCGATGAATGCGGTGAGCGCACGCGGCAGACGCATACGTCCGCCGGCGATTTCCTTTTTTGCCAAGAATACCCCGTGGAGCAGTGCGTTCGCGTCGTATTTCAGAAGCGTCGCGGTCAGCTTGCGAATGTCCACGATGCCTTTCTCCACGATTTCCAGTTCGGTTTGCAGAATCTTGAGGAAGGACTTGCTCTTGCCTTCGAGGATATACGGGCTGTTCAGGCGATGCGCCTCGAGCACGGAATTGGTGAGAGGCTTGCCGTCTTTGTCTTTCACTTTGACTACGGGCAGGCCCTTGAGCGGTGGCACCCAATCGTCGGCGACAGTATCCCAGCAAACCGTTTCAAGGCGGTTTGCCATGCTTTGGGCGGATTCCACGAGGAGCATCTTTTTGTCTTCCGGACCGTCGTAAGTAGCTGCGCCGAGATCGGGAAATCCCGTAGGTTGAAAGCGCGTGCCTTGGAGCGGCTGGAGGTCGGCTTTGAGGAGCAGGCGCGGCTGGTCTTTAAGTTTGGCGAGGTTCATGCGTTTTGAGTTTTGGGTTGATGAAGAATGGTGTGCTCAAGGAGACCAAAATCGCGGTGACTGATTGGGAAAAGCATCGCCGCTGCCGTGCGACGGGCGATATCGCCAGACACGGGCAGGGTGGCGACAAGCGGGGCTTGGCCGGATGCGCGCAGGCGTCGGGCAGCGAGCACCGAGGCAGCTTCGCCATCGCCATTGATCGCGCGTTGGAGAATCGCGGGCACAAGGGGAATCGGGTCGTTTACTCCATTGGAAGCTCGGAGGCAGAGCCGCAGCAGGGCGTAGAACGATGAAGGGACAGCATCCGGCATATCATGGGGTTCAGCCGTCGCCGGTTTTACTTGTTGCCAGTCGAGCAGACTCAATCCCCAGATTAGGTCGGCGAGCAGTTCGTCGTTCGTGCGACGCTCAATGAAGGCCGTGATGTCTGCCAACCGCGCCGGACGCGGGGACCAATCCGGCCAGCCGGTTACGCCGGCCTTTTCGACCCGCACCAGCCGGCGCGCAAGGATGGCGTTGAGTGAATCGGTAAGGTCGCCGTCGTGCCAAGCTACGTCATTGCCGGGCAGCTCAGCCCAACCGATCCACGAACGCTCCTTATTGGAACCAATGCGGACGGGTTCAAGATGCTGGCGAAACCAGAGAGTCTCCTTTCCAAGCCACGCACGCATCGCCGCGACGGATCGGGCGAGGCGGAATTCGGAAGAACCATCGTCAGCACTTTCGAGCCATCGCTCTTTCAAGCCGTGAAGCGGTCGCAAATATGCGCTGGTTGTCCATTTGAAGCTCCGCGCCATCGTCAGCTCGGTCGTCCCGAGAGCGGCGAGAAGGAATTGCAGACTTCCGACGGAGTCGCTCCGGCATAATTTGAGGATACACCGTTCAAGCTGGTTGAGCGCGCGTGCGACAGATGCGGGCGGTTCGGGATTTGCTTTAGGCCCAGCCTTTTGCCGCAAGCGGTCGTGCC
>DASYDZ010000252.1:0-13207 GCA_036499305.1 Candidatus Didemnitutus sp. | reverse complement strand
CTCACCTGCACCGGATGGACCTGGTACTTCGCGGCGATGGCGTGGACAGGCTCGATACCTCTGAGGGCTTCGAGACCAACCTTGGCTTTCAGATCGGCACTATGCTGACGACGTTTCTTTGACATGGGGATCGTTCCTTCGAGTTTGGATTAACGATCCGGCCTGTCCAGTTTTCGGGGTCCACCTCAGGCTTGATCAAATGCCCCGGAGCTTGCTCCGGGGATCTTTACTTCCGGATTTGCAGGGCGATTTCCTGCCGCAACCGCGCCGCCTTACTCAGCGCCTCTGCGCCGCCCATCTCTTGGAGCCGTCGCCGCCGAGAGTGCGGAGGAACGGGAAGACGTGTTGATCGACAACCTCAAACATTTCCTTCGGTTCAAGATTTTTGAAACGCGACCAACGCAGATCCTCATAGGCGCGCCCCCCACCTTTGCCGATGCCGTCCTTGCCATCGGGAAAAACGCGGCGCTCGAGACGCTTCAGGAAAAGCAGGTAAGTGATCTGCTCGATGACTTCGAGGGGATTGGAAATACCGCCCGTCCAGAAGGCGTTCCAAAGAGCGTCGATTTTACTGCGGATGTCGCCGTTTAGCATGGAGGGTCAATTCGTGGAGCGATTGCGGAGGGGAAGAACACGGCCGAGCCAAGTCCGACCTTCGGAAGTGAGCCGATAACGTTGGTTGGGGCTGGTGGGCTTGTCGGGAAGGGTGCGTTCCAACCAGCCGGCAGCGACTAAGGGTTCCATATAAGCCTTCCGGAAATGTTCGCGGTGCGCGATTTCCGCTGCCGACTGAAGCTCATCACGCGTGCTGCCGATTTCGCCGTTCGCCGCCTCCAAGACCTTGGCTACTTGCGCGGTAGCTTGCGCGGTGGCTTGCGCGGTCGAAATACCCAAGGCTGCGGCCAATTCAGTCAAAAGCTTATCCTGCCCCGACTTATCTTGCGTGGTGACTTGCGCGGCAGCTCGGGGGGCAATCGACGGAATCGGACGACGGAGAGTCTGGATGAAGCTGCCCCCGTCCTGGCGAAATTCGGGTGCACTCAGGCCGGCATCGCGGCAGCGGGCGATCATGTCGAGCGTGCCGGTGCCGGCCTGCTCGATGTAGCCCGCGAGGAAAAGAGGCTCGGCCAAAAGCGGATTGCGGGGGATCGAGGCATGCGGCCGGGTGAGGCGTTCCGGCGTGAGCGGCGGAGGAAGTTCGCCGGGATTCCACACTTCGAGCCGGTCGGCGAACAGCATCACCTGCACCGACGCGTTAGAGGCGTAGTCGCGATGCGCCACCGCGTTGACGATGGATTCGGCCACGGCCTCGCGCGGCAATTCGTAGGAAACGGGGACCGCGTTGCTTTCGGCGCGGGTGCCGACGGCTCGGTCGATCTTCGACATGACGAAGTCCACCGCCTGATCCACGAGTTCGAAGACGGTGCCGCGATAAACCTGGTGAGACGGAATGGGCTTCTGGATTTCGGTGCCGTGAAAGTGCAGGCACTTGACGCCGGAGGTCGTGAGCCACCGCTGGGGTTCCCGCGCGAAGAGTAACACGGCGGCATGATTCGGCGTGTCACCATCGAGAAGATTCAAGTGCGCCAACGCAGCCGGCAGCGGTGTGCCCGGTCCCAACGGGTAACCGCGGGTTGCCTGCGCACGCGCCAAAAACGCATCGAGTCGCTCCGTCGAGAGATCCGCCACAGTCGCGCCGGCACATGCGGCAGCATCGAACGGCAACGTGCGGAGGAGATTCGAGTGGGCGAGATGTTCCACGAGGCTCGCATAAACCGCGGCGTTCAGCTCAGCGGCGTTTTGAAAACGCCGTCGAATAAGCTGGTCACCGGCACGACGGACCAAGGCGCGCATCTTGGGATGACGGGCAGAATCGTCGATGCCCTTCACATAGATTAGGCGCGGTTTTCCGAGTGTGGTCGCGCGATTGAATTTGTGCTCGGTTGGCGAGACGCCAGCCGTGTCTTCAAAACCGTAGTCATTGCCGAAAAGACCGAGGTAAAGCGCGCAGCGATCGACTTCCGCTAGATAGACCTCGTCCGCGCGTCGGTCGGACGCGGGCAACTCCTCAAAAAGAAAAACCTCGAAGAAGCGACGGAGCAGTGGATCGCCGTGAATATACGCTTTCAACCCGCGACGTTCGTCCGCCAGTTCTTTCTGCACCGAGCTGATGAAGATGGATTGGAGCGCGGACACGTGATTAGTCAGAGTTCTGCTACTCCGGAAATAGAGGCCATCGGCGCGCCAAGAAGCGATACCGTTCCGATTTTCAAATCGGCTAATGGCAAACGTTGGTGTAGACCGTTCATGCTCAGGTTGCCACGTCAGCCTGGCAACTTAGACCCGGGAAATCTTAAGTCTCACATTACGTGAGATTAAAATGGGGCGGCCAACGGGATTGGCTCACTGCGTTCGGAGCTTTGCCCCAAACCGCCAGGCGGTTTGCCGTTCCGCTTCGCTCCACGACCCGCTTCGCGGGTTCTCATCCCGCCTGACCGGCCGCATCGATCTTAAACCTTCAACTCTCAGCCCTCAACCTGCCATAAAAATGGGGCGGCCAACGGGACTCGAACCCGCGACCCCAAGATTCACAATCTTGTGCTCTAACCAACTGAGCTATGACCGCCGTGGGGAAGGGAAAAAATCAAGGGCGCCGTAACCCCTGTCAATCCCTTCTTGGCAGATTCAATCCGAGGGGACGATGCGGCAAGGAGTTGCCAAGGTTGCCACGGCGCGACTTCCGCCACAGGTTGTGCCTCCGGCCATGGCGCATTACCGCATCCTGACCTTCAATATCGCGCATGCCCGCGGGCCGTCGCCCGTCCACCAGAGCCTGCGCTCCGCCGCCCGGCTCAAGGCGAACCTGCTCAAGATCGCCCACCTGATCGAACGGCTCGAGGCCGACATCGTGGCGCTTCAGGAAATTGACCAGGATTCGCGCTGGAGCGGCAGCTTCGACCATCTCGAGTTTCTCCGCGAACACACGGGCATGAAGCACGCGGTGCACGGCGTGAACAACCGGCGCACCGGCCGCTTCCACCTCAACTACGGCAACGCCTTTCTTTCGCGCTTTCCCGTCCACCACCACGAGACGATGCCGTTCGGCCGCGGCACGGTGGGCGAAAAGGGCTTCCTGTTCGCGGAATTCGACGCCCCCTCCGGCCGTCTGGCGATCGTCAACGCCCATCTGCACCACCGGTCGCGTCCGACGCGGCTGCGGCAGGCACGGCAACTCATGGACTTTCTCGACCGCCAGCGGCGCGAGCGCCACCCGGACTGGCGGATGGGGCCGATCGTATGCGGCGATCTCAACAATCCCGCCGGTCGCCCCGACGCCACGAACGAATTGTTCGAGTACCTGGGCCGGTTTGAGGATTACGTGCTCTTTCCGAAGGGGCGCGGGCATACCTTCCCCGCGCTTTGGCCCCGGCGTCCGCTCGATTACATCTACCTGCCGGGCATCTGTACCGACGCCAAAGCGATGGTGGTGCGCAGCTTCCTCTCCGACCACCGCCCGGTGCTCGTCGAGTTCAGCCTGGCGACCGCATAAAGGGGATTAAATGATATCGTAGCCGCCTGCGCGATCCGGCGGGGATTGCCGTTTACCCGGAGCAGGTCGGACGCTTGGGCCGGCCTTCCTCGCCTTGTTGTTGTCCGCACCGAAAACGACCAATCAGCTTGAGAGGGTCCGGGCCTGAAGGTGCCTTTTGCGCCTCTTTGCGGTCATGCTTTTTATTCGACCGCAGAAATCCGCATTTGCCTCGGTCGCCGACTGTGTTGTCGTGGCGGTTTGCATGGACCGCATCGCCCAAGCCTTCGCCCGCGCCAAAGCGGAAAAACGCGCCGCGTTTGTCGCCTATCTTTGCGCCGGCGATCCCGATCTCGCGACGTCGCTCGCCACCTGCCGATCCGCGCTGGCCTCGGGCGTCGACGTCCTCGAGCTGGGTGTGCCGTTTTCCGATCCGCTGGCCGACGGTCTCACCAACCAGCTCGCGGCCCAGCGCGCGCTCGAAGCCGGAGCGACCTCCGCGGGCATCCTCAACCTCGTGCGGGAACTGCGGAAATCCAGCCAGGCACCGATCGTTTTCTACACTTACTATAATCTCGTTTTCGCCCACGGCGTCGACGCGTACGTGCGCGCGGCCAGGGAGGCCGGCGTGGATGCGCTTCTGACGCTCGACCTGCCGCCCGAGGAGGCATCCGAATTGCTGGCGGCCTGCCGCCTTCACGGCGTGGCCACGGTTTTCATCGTGGCGCCGACGACACCGGACGAACGCCTCGGGAAAATCTGCGCCGCCGCCACCGGCTTCATTTACTACGTCTCGCGCGAGGGGGTCACGGGCGTGCGGGGTGATCTGGCGGGCAATATCCCCGAGGCGGTGGCCCGCATCAAGCGGCACACGAAACTTCCCGTGGTGGTGGGCTTCGGCATCTCGACGCCGGCCCAGGTGCGGTCGGTCGGCCACGCCGCCGACGGCGTGGTGGTGGGAAGTGCGCTGGTCAACATCATCCGGGACGGCCTCTCCGATCGCGCGCACCTGCCGGAGCGCCTGTCGGCCAAGGTCGCGGAATTGTCCGGCGGACTGCGCTGAAAGCCGGATTGCCACGGGGACAATCCCGTGCTCATTGTGCGTCATGGCGGCACCGGCGATAAAGAAGATCCTATTGATTGAAGACAGCGAGGCTCAGCAAGGGCTGATCCGGCAGATGGTTGCCCGGTTCGAGAGCGGACCATGGGAACTGGAGATCGCCGACAACTACGCGACCGGCCTGAAGAAACTGCTGAGTTCGCGCCACGCCGTCTGCCTGCTCGACTGTCACCTCGATGAGGGGCGGGACGGACTTGAGCTGCTGCGGGCCGCGCGGACGGCAGACGTCACCACGCCGGTGATCGTCATGACGGCCGATACCGGCTCCGAGATCGACGAGGCGGCGATGGAGGCCGGGGCGATGGATTTTCTGATCAAGGCGGAGTTCACGCCCGTGATGCTCGAGCGGTCGATCCGCTACGCGCGCAAGCTCGGAGGCATGCTGCAGCAATTGCGCCAGCAGGCCACGAGGGACGAGCTCACCGGCCTGTCCAACCGGCGCGAATTCGACCGCCAGCTCCACGAGGAATGGCAGCGCATCGCGCGGTTCCAGCGCAGTTGCGTGCTGGTGCTGATCGACATCGATTTATTCAAGAAGGTGAACGACACGCACGGCCATCAGGTCGGCGACATCGTCCTGAAGCACGTGGCCAGCCTGCTCGCCGGGCAGGTGCGCACGGTCGACCGCCTCGCGCGTTACGGCGGCGAGGAATTCGGCCTGATCGTGATCGAGGCGAATCGCGCGGATGCGCGCGAGACCGTCGAGCGCCTCCGCATCCTGCTGCAGGAGACGCCCTGTTTCATTCCCGAGAAGAATCTCACGATCGAGGTCACGATCAGCGCGGGCATCGCGGCGATGCCGGAGGATGCGGACAACCTGGACCAGCTCATCGAGGCGGCCGACGCAGCCCTGTACAGCGCGAAGCGTCTCGGAAGAAACCGTGTCGTGGCGACCAAGATGCGCGCGACCGGGGCGTCGCGCAACCCGATCGCACCGGCGGAGTCCTCGACCGCGGGTTGAATAGTTGTAAGGCGGCATCTCCGAATGCCGCCAGCGTCTTTCCGATCAGGAAATTGACCACGGACATCACCGAGGTCACGAATCAGGCCCAAACGTGCGCAGCGCACGCGGCGGAATCCCGGACCCAGCCATGCGAATTTCGCGCCCCGTGCCGCCGTCCAGGCGAAGTGCTTTTTGTAGGAGCGGCTTGACGCCGCGAAAATATCACGCCTTCGAGAGTGGGGACGCATTGATCCGTGAAATCGGTGATATCCGTGGCCAATTCCTTGTCCGGGAAGATCGAGGCCCGGAAGGCGGCTTCGGGCACATTCGCCGGGCTTGGCGGGATATGGAAATCTCGCCCTACAACGCGGCCCCCTCAGATCGACCGGCCAACCGGCACCATGACGTGCAGGCTGTGCGGACGCACCTGCACCTCGAGGCGCGAGGCCTCGGCGCGGGGTTCGCCATCGGTGTGAACCCAGCCGGGTCGGTTGCGCTCCACGAGGAACGAGTGTCCGCGCAGACGGCGGACCGCGCTCACGCGATCCAGGCTGCCGTGAAATAGCCGCCAGAGGAGGGGCACGGCGTTGAAGGCATTGACGCTGGGGATCGCGGTCAGGTCGATCTGCCCATCCTGCACCGAGGCGCCCGGCGCGATGTAGGCGTTGTTGCCGTATTGGGCCGAGTTGGCGAACGCCATGGTGAAGGCATCGACCGTTTCGGTCCCACCGTCGTGGTGAATGCGGTAGGTCTCGGGCCGGTGCGACCACCAGGCGGACAAACCCGTGCGAAGATAGCCGGTGAATCCCCGGTGCGTCAGGCGGCTGAACCGGCTGGCGATGACCGCTTCGAAGCCGATGCCCGCCGCACAAAAGAACGGGTCGCTGTTCACCAATCCGGTATCGATGGCCAGCGGCTGGCCTTCGAGGAGGGTGCGAAAGGCGCCGCGACCCGGTCCCGGGATGCCGAGATGGCGCCCGAGTCCGTTGCCGGATCCGCAGGGCACCAACCCGAGCGCGACTGGAGTGTCGATCAGGCCCGTGGCGACCTCGTTCATCGTGCCGTCGCCACCGATCGCGACGACCAGCGTGCAGCCCTCCTCGACGGCGCCGCGGGCGAGTTCGGTGGCGTGGCGCGGCCGCTCGGTCGCGACCACCGTGGCGTCCCAGCCGTGCTCGGCGATGAACGCTGCGGCCCGGTCGCGCAGGTACGGATTGCGGCGGTTGGAGCCGGAGGCGGGGTTGAAGATGAACCGCGCTTTCAAGCGATGAAACCGCGCACCATGCACGGCGGCCGGGTGGGATGCAAAACGAGTTTTGCAACGTTTCGGCGCTTCCTTTGGATGCCGGGGTGCGACTGATCCACGTTCTCACCGGCTGCACCGCCGCCGGCAAGACCGAGCTTGCCCTGCGCTGGAGCGAGGCTTGCGGCGGGGAGATCGTGTCGTGTGATTCGCTGCTGTTTTATCGCGGCCTGGACATCGGAACGGCGAAACCCACCCCGGCCGAGCGGGCCCGGGTGCCGCACCACTTGATCGATGTCTGCGGGCTTCGGGAACGCATGGACGTGACGCGTTTCGTGGCCCTGGCCCGGACCGCCGTGGACAACATCCTCGGCCGGGGGCGCCAGGTGCTGGTCACAGGCGGAAGCGGGTTTTACCTCAAGGCATTCTTCGCGCCCGTGGCCGATGGGGTCGACGTGCCCGCCGCGTTGCGCGAGGAGATCCGCGGACGGCTCGAACGCGAGGGATTGACCGCGCTCCTCGACGAGCTCGTCGCGTTGAACCCCGCCGGCCTCGGGCGGCTGGACGTGCACAATCCCCGACGGGTGGTGCGCGCGCTGGAACGCTGCCGGGCTTCCGGCCGGGCCCTCGCGGAACTTCAGGCGGAATTCGAGGCGCAGGAACCGCCCTTCGCCGATTGCGACGTGCGGCTGGCTGAAATCGGGCGCGAGCCGGCGGAACTGGACCGGCGCATTGAGGAGCGGGTGCACGCAATGATGGAGGCCGGACTGGTCGAGGAAGTTCGCGCCGCGATTCCGGCGGGCCTCCGGGATAATCCGAGCGCCGCGGGCGCGATCGGCTACCGGGAGACGCTGGATCACATCGACGGGCGCCTTGCCCTGGCCGAACTCGTCCCCGCGATCGTGAAAAATACCCGCGCCCTCGTGAAAAAGCAGCGCACGTGGTTCCGCACGCAGCTTCCGGCGCACGCGACCATCACGGCCGGATCGGACTCGCGTTCAGCTTTTTCCGCTCCCAGATGAGGAACGATGAGATGAGCAGGGTCATCAGCGTGCCGAGCAGCGTGTAGCCTCCAAGATAGGTCACCAGCAGCCCGAGCGGAGTATGGACATTGCGGATGGCGGTGATCTGACGGCGGATCTCGGCTTCGTCGATGTGGGCGGCCCGCCAGGCGTCGACGTGATTCTTCAGCGCGGCGGCGAGCCAGCCGGGATTGAGCCACAGATCGTACGCGACCATGAAGGCGTAGACGACCACGGCGCTGACCAGGGCGCAGATCACGCCGGAGAAGAGACCGACCCAGACGCTGAACAGCGATCCAAGCTCGCGCTGGCGCCGTCGGAGCAGAAGCCAGAGGCAGACGAACGGGATCATCCCGGCCAGGTAGCCGCTGATCTCCCCGGCCTGGAAATGCACCGTGTGCAGACCGAGGAGAAATTCGGCGAGGATCCACAGGCTGAGAGCGGCGCCGGAAATCAACCCGTAGCGGAATTCGGGGGTCATGGCGCCGTCCCGGAGTCCCGCGCCAGCACGCGGCTGAAAAGGATGAAATGCGTGACGACGATCAGCGGCACCAGGAAGGTCGGCAGCAGGCTCAGCGGCAGGACGGCCAGCGCGCGCATTTGGGGGTTGCCAACCAGTCCCTCGCGAGCCGCGGCGGCCACGACAAGAATAATGTCGATCAGGCCGAAGATGTTCCAGAAGACGATGGCGCTGCGCCGCGTCACGGGAGCCATCGGGATGACGCAGAGGGCCAGGGCCGCGATGGCAACCACGGTGTCGCCGATTCCGCCGCGCACGGCAAAATCGTAGGGCAGGAGGCCGCGCCGATAGAGGTACACCAGATAAATCCCGACGAATCGGGTGAGGTGCAGCGCAATGAAAAGGCGCATATCGGCCTGCGCCACCCACGCACGAACGGACGCGATCCGCCGCCAGACGATCACACCCAGCGCGGTGAACATGGCGAGGACTCCCTGGATGGCCGGCACCGGCAGGCGCAGTAGCACGCCGCTGGCACCGATGCCCATCGCTCCGAACAGCCAGGCCCAGAGGCCATAGCGAAGGAGCGGCGGAATGGGAGCATTCATGCGGAGGGAAGGGGATGGTGCGAGTCCGGAAGGCAAGGGCAACCCGTGATTCCGCCGGGTGCGTACCGAATTCGGAGTGGGTGTCGGATTCCACATCGATTCTTATGATCGCCGATGCATTCGAATTCGGATTGTGGGAGCGGGTTTGTCCCGCGATTGATCGCACCTGTGGGAGCGGCTTTATGCCGCGATGAGTCCGGGCCCTGCGGACCCGGCTACAGCGGCAGCGGTGGTTGTAGCCGGGGGCGCGAGACCCCGGTGCGATGGCGTTGCCGGGTGCGCACCGAATTCGGGGTGGGCGTCGGTTTCCACATCGACGCCGATAATCGCCGATGGGGACATCGGCGACCACCTTGCCTCGCCCTGCTCAGGGCAGTGAAATCTTGTAGCGCTGCAGCGAGCTGCCCTCGATGCGATGAAGGGCGGCGATCGCGGAGCGCATGCTCACCTCGGACTGGAGTTCGGCGACCTTGGCGTTTTCGAGATCATTCTGGGCCTGGAGCACCAGGTATGAGGTCGACAGGCCGGCATCGAACTTGGCCTTTTCGAGTTCGTACTGCTTCTCGCTCAGGTCGCGGGCCTGGGCGGAAATCTTGACACTCTCGGCGTTGGTTTCGACCGCGCGAACCGCGCTGCGGACCTGCAACTCGATCGTCTGCTCGGTCTGCTTGAGGCGGGTCTGGAGCTGATTCAGCGTGGCGGACGCCTGGCGAAAACGCGCCCGATCGCCGACCTGGCCCCACGGATAGGTCAGCGAAACGTCGAACTGCCAGTTGTTGCTGCGACTGTTGGCGGCGTCGTCAAAGGCGCTGCCGGCACTGTCGCGGCTGCCATTGAGGCCGACGGCACCACCGACGCTGAGTGACGGCTTGGTGTTGTCCTTGGCCACGTCGAGATCAAGTTTGGCCTGCTCGACGGCAGCCTGGGCCGAAAGGTAGTCGGGTTGCGTGGTCCTCGCCATTTCGAGCGAGGACGAGACGACGGGAAGGGCGAAGCCGACCTCGTCGAAGTGCATCGCGCCGAGGGGGGCGCTGAGTTCAAACTGACCGATCAAAGCGAGGAGGGCTTCCTGCGTGTCGCCCACCGACTGTTCGGCGAGAAGGACGCCGCGGCGGGCGTTGGCGACGCCGACCTCGGCCGATGACACGTCCAGATCGGTGGCCACGCCGGTCTCGCGCCGCGTGCGGGCCTCGCTCAAAAGGCGGTCGGCGAGTGCGAGCGAAAACTTCCGGACGTCGAGCTGGTCGCGGGCGAACACGACGTTGATGTACGCGTTCTCCGTGCTCTGGATGACGTCGAGGACGTGCGCCTTGAAATCGAGGTTGGCCCGGTCAAATCCGATGCGGGCGCGGTTGACCTGCGCCTTGTTGATCGTGGTGCCGAAGCCGCGTAGCAACTGCTGCCGGATCGAGAGCGTGAGATCGGCATCGTAGGCCGGGTTGTAGGCCGCGATGGCGGGATCGAGATGCGACCGCTCGAGCTGGCTGGACACCGTCACCGTGGTGCCGCTGTAAAACTGCTGCGTAACGCCGGCGGTGGCGACGGTGGTGTCGCTCAGCGTCCGCGGCGAAAGCAGCGGGTCAGCGATGACGGCGGAATCGGGATAGACGGTGCGCGCATGCGACCGGCTGGCGTCGACGGTGACGACCGGCTGGAACGGATCGCGGGCGACGTCGATCGCCGCCTTGGCGATCTCGGGATCGTAGCGGAAGGCTTCGAGGTCGAAGTTGTGCTGGAGGGCGCGGCCGATGCACTGCTCGAGCGTCAGCTCCGGAAGCGGGGCGGCCGGGACCGGAGCGGGAGTGGTGGGTGCCGCGGTCGGCGCGGCGTCCTGGGCCGCGAGCGCGCCGGCCAGAAGGACGGCGGCAGCCAGGGAGATCGTGGTGCGGCGTAAATTCATGAGTGGGAAAGGGGCGAGACAGACAAAAGTCGCCTCCCGTGTCGAAAGGTTTTCACCATTCGGATCGGGGCGGCGCTGACTGCGCTTCGCCATGCTCCCGACGATGCGGGGTGCCGACGCCGACGCAGCGCCGGGCAGGTCGGACGGTTGAAATGAGGGGATGGGCGGCACCGGCCGCTTGGGCGGGATCATTCGGTTGGGACCAGGTCGACCAGGTGGGCGTCGGTTTCCACATCGACGCTTAGGATCGCCGATGGGGACATCGGCGACCACCTGGCCCGTGGCCACGCGCCCATGCGTTCGATTTCGGAATGTGGGAGCGGGTTTATCCCGCGATTGATCGCACCTGTAGGAGCGGCTTTATGCCGCGATGACCCCCGGGCCCTGCGGACCCGGCTACATGGGCTTCGGAAATTGTGGTCCGGGGGCGACCGGCCCCGGCGCGATGGCGGCGCAAAGCCAATCAACTCTCAACTCTCAACCTTCCAATTTCAACCGCGCCGGTCCGCTCACTGCGGCGTGCTCTTGGCCGGGGCGGTCTTCTGCAACTCCGCCTCGGCGAAGTTGCTCAAGGCCGTCTCCGCGGTGGTTTCCCCGAGGTATTTCGAGACGTTGGCGACGATCTCGTTGTACTTCGGATTCGCGGGAGTGAGGTCGGGCGACTGCTTCTGGGCCGCGTAAACGAAATATCCCTTCGCGCCGTCGCTGCTCGCCACCATGTTCGCGACCTGGCCGGCGGCCAGTCGCGAAAGCGGCTGGAGCGCGGCTTCCGGCACCTCATGGTTCGGTTTCGACATCGTGAATGGCTCGTAGGTTTTCACCTCGAGCTTTTCGGCGGCGGCCGCTTTTTCGAACGTCGTGCCGGCCTTGAGCGCTGCGACGAGCTGATCGTGAACCTGCTGGCCATGCTCGATGAACCGGCGGCGTTTCTCAGCCTCCTTGTAGTCGGCGACGACCTTGTTGCGCACTTCCGCGATCATCGGCTTGTATGGGGGGAGGGTCTCGTTCCACAGCAGGACCACGACGCCCTCCGGCGTGGTGAACGGGTCGGAGAAGTATTTCTCGCGGCTCAGATTCGAAATCGCCTCGGCGTGCGGCGTCGCCCACGAGAGCTCGGCGGGCGGTGAGTCCGGAACAAACGGCGTCAGCGGAACGGCGGGCCGCTTGATGGTGTTGAGGAACGTGGTCAGCTCGGGGGAATTCGGCGCGAGCTTCTGCTGGAACAGGGCCAGGGTGAAGTCCGTGGCGTATTTCGTCGCCGCGCGGGTGGAGGCGTCGAGGCGCATCGCCAGTTCGACCTGCGGACGAACCTTGTCGAGGTTGTCGACCGGTTTGGTCGGATCGGGCCTGGCGGCATCCTTTTCCGGCGGAACCGGGAAACGGGCGCGATTGGCATCGTAGTAGGCGCGGACCTCGGCGTCCGTCGGGGCGCGGGGCGGAGGAAACTCGTCGAGGCGGAACAGGACGCTGCTCACCTTGACGCGGCTGGCGACCTCGTAGGTGCCGGAATGCTCGTCGTAGTATTTCTTGATCGCGTCGTCGGTGACCGGGATGTCGGCGTTAATCGAGGCGTAGTCGAGTGTGGCGACCGCGATCGTCCATTTGGACTCGGTGTTGCTGAGAATGTCGCGGACATCGCCCGGCAGCACGTAGCCCGGCCCGCCGAGCAGGCGGTTGAGAGCGGCCAGCCGCGCATCCTCGCGGAAGATGCGGTTGGCGTCCGCGATTGTGAAGGTCGGGTTCCTGGCCAGGTTGTCCTGGAAATCGCTGTAGCGCTTCGGATCGAATTCGCCGTTGTTCTGGAAAATCGCCAGGTGCGAGACGAAGTCGCTGATCTCCCTGCTCGTCGGCTCCGGCAGGTGCATCTGGTCGGCGAGGGCGAGACCGGCCACGCGCGCCAGGGTCTCCTCGCTCACCTGCATCTGATAGCCGTTGTAGCGGCCGCGCATCTGGAGGCTGCGCGACGCATCGCCGGCGGCCTTGGCCATGGCGGCGTCGTTTTCGAGATCGAGCCCGAAGAACGGCCGGCGCGGGCCGGTGCCGGCCGCGCGGCCCATGCCGGACGACTGGCTGTAGACGACGATGAGCGGAACCGCCATCGCGATCAGGATCAGCCCGAAAACGATGCGGAAGTGCTTCTGGAAGTATTTCTGGATCCAGGAAATCATGGAATGGAACCGGTCTGGCTAGAGCGCGCCTCCGGCAGTGTCAACTGGCGAACAAGCGGGGAAGTGGGCCACATTGATTCACTGTGGGTCCCATACCCCGGAGCTTGCTCCGGCTTGGATGGATGGGAAGATGAGGGATGGAGAGTCGGTATATCCACAAGCCGCACAATGTGTCGGTGCTGATGTATCACTTGGTGTGTGCGGCAAAGTATCG
>DASYDZ010000251.1:0-6390 GCA_036499305.1 Candidatus Didemnitutus sp. | reverse complement strand
CTCCCGGGCGGCCAGCAGATCGTGGTCGATGCCAAGGCGCCGAACGATGCCTACCGCGAGGCGGTCAACGCGACCGACGAAGCCGTGCGGTCCGCGCGCCTCGCCGAGCATGCCGCCAAGGTGCGGACGCACATCGACGCCCTTGGCGCGAAAAATTACTGGGAGCAGTTCCAGCCGTCGCCGGAATTCGTCATCCTTTTTCTTCCCGGCGACCAGTTCCTCGCCGGCGCCCTGCAGGCCGATCCCACGCTCGTCGACCGCGCCATCGCCCGCAAGGTGCTGCTCGCAACTCCCGCCACGCTGATTGCGCTGCTCAAGGCGGCCGCCTACGGCTGGCGCCAGGAGGATGTTTCCCGGAACGCCCAGGTCATCGCCAACCTCGGCCGCGAGCTGCACGACCGCATCTCCGTCTTCGCCGAACATCTCGAGAACGTCGGCTCCGCGCTGAAATCGGCCGTGGGCCATTACAACAAGGCTCTCGGGTCCTACGAAACCAACCTTTTGTCGGGTGCCCGCAAACTCTCGGAACTCGGCGCCAAAGGGGCCAGGACCATTCCCGAGCCCGCCCCGATCGAGGCCGCACCGCGCGATCTCGTGAAACGCGGCTGAACATTCGCATCGCACGATGGACGATCCGCGATTGTTCGAGGGAATCTGGGTGCCCATCGAGGCCGAAATGGACGGCGAGAAAGCGCCCCAGGAATTCGTCGAGTATGCCGAGGTCGAGCTCGCCGGCGGAAATTACACGGTTCGATTCGGCGGCGTGGCGGCCGATCAAGGCACCTACTTTTTCGAGCCGGCCGGCCTGACGCTCGCCGGCATGGAGGGCCCGAATGCCGGCAAGACGATTCCGTGCCTGCATCGGTTCGATGGCGAGATGCTGGTGGTGTGCTACGGGCTCGGCGGATCCCGGCCCGACCGTTTCGGCACCGCCACCGGCAGCCAAACCTATCTCGCGCGCTACCGCCGGAAGGTGAAAACTCCCTGAGGTTTCCGCGAGGTCCCGCCATGCCCGCCGTCGTCAGTCTGCACATTTATCCGGTGAAGTCGTGCCGGGGGCTGGACGTCGCCACCGCGGAAGTCGATTCCCTTGGCTTCGTCGGCGACCGGCGCTTCATGGCGGTGACCCCCGAAGGCGGATTTCTCACCCAGCGCACGGTGCCCGCGATGGCCCGCATCGCCACCCGGGTCCAGCCCGCCGGCGTGAGCCTGAGCGCCGAGGGCTTCGGCTCGATCGAGGTGCCATTCACCGCCAACGCCGGGTCTCGACGCGTCGTCGTTTGGCGCGACAGCGTCGATGCCGACGACTGCGGCGACGAGCCCGCGGATTGGCTCTCGGCGGTGCTCGGCGCTCCGACCCGCCTCGTCCACATCGGCCGGGACTATCACCGCCCGATCCGCCCGTCGAAGGCGCGCCCGGGCGACGTGTTCAGTTTCGCGGATGGCTATCCGTTCCTCGTCATCAGCGAGGAATCGCTGCAGCGCCTGAATGATCGGATCGCGGAGCGCGGTCACGATGGAGTGCCGATGAATCGTTTTCGTCCGAACATTGTCATCTCGGGCGTCGACGCCTTTTCCGAGGATGCCTGGGCGCGGGTGCGGATCGGCGCCGTGACCTTTCGCACCGGGGGCCCCTGCGCGCGATGCGTGATCACAACCACCGATCAGTTCACGGGCACACGCGGCAAGGAGCCACTCGCCACGCTCGCGACCTTTCGCCGCGACCCGAACGAGCCGACCGACGTCAATTTCGGAATGAACCTGATCCACGAGATCAAATCCGGAGCGATCCATGTGGGCGACGACATCGAGGTCCTTGGGTGACTATGACGAGAGCCACGTCACGCCCCGGCCAAAACCCTTGCGATTGAGCCGGGCTTTGCTACCCAAGGCCGTATCCACGCCGCCGGAGACCACAGGAATCACGAAATCATACAGACAGCCAACGTGTTGCCTTTCCTGGAAGCTCCAATTCTGACGCATCTGCCGGCGGGCTCAGGTGAGTCATTGTCGGGGGGCGGTTTTTCATTCGAGCCCATCCGTGAATTCGGTGGTTTCAATCGTTTTTCAGGATGAACAGCCCATGAGCTTGGTTGAGCCCGAAGCGCTTTTTATCGAGGACCCCGCCGTAAAACCGGCAAATTCCGGGGATACCGGGACAGTCGCGCGGCCGCGTCGCCAGCGCCAGCATCCGACGCCGGAGCGCCCGTATGACCTCGCCAACCTGAAGATCATCGTGGTTGGCACGCCCAAGGTGGGGAACACCTGGGTCAAGCATCTGCTGAGTGTCATCTACCAGTTGCCCATCGTGTCGCTGGAGGAGGAATTTCTGGGCAACGACTGGCCGGCGCTGGGACCCCGCTGGATCGGACAGCAACATTACGATCCCACGCAGGATGTCCGGGCCTGGGCCCGGCAGGAAAATGCGGTTTTTGTCGCGCCCGTCCGTCATCCCGCCGACGTCCTGGTTTCCCTCCGCCACTATGTCACCAGTCGCGGGGCGGCTTCGACGGACAACTCCCTCGAGCCTGCGTTCATGCTCAAGGATCCCGCGGGCGAATACGGCGACAACTCGCGGGTGTTCCTGCAAAACGGGTTTCCGCTGCTGCTGCATCTTTCGGTGTACTGGCTTCGGCGCGGCTGGGCGCATGCCGTGCGGTACGAGGACATCTGGCGCTTCCCGTCCGCGACGCTGCGCACCCTGACGGACCAAATCGTGCCCGTTCCGGATCGCGTGCTCCACCACGCCCTGTGCGCATGCGAGGCCGATGTGATGCGCACCACGCTCAATCCGACCGGCGATCTCGTTCGCAAAGGCGGCATCGGTTCATGGCGGGAGGAGCTGCCCGCCGACGTGAAGGAACTCTTCGCCGGGTCCGAACCCTACCCTGACCAGTTCCGCGCGCTCGGCTACAGCATGGACGAGTCGTCGCCCGAAAACGTCCGGATGACCGAGCCGGCGCCGATCGAGAATCCGTTCCGCCACCGGGAGGTTTTCGCGAACGGCGTGCCGATCAGCCCGATCCTGGTGCGATTTTATTTCGATCTTCCTCCCGGGCAGACACAGCGCTGGCCGGATGCGACGATCGTCGACGCCGGTTCCTTTTTTAGCTGGCTGCGGCAACCGGCCGCGGCCGATCCCACGGGCGGCACCGCGCCGCCGGTCGTGACCGAGCTGGCGCTTTATCTGCGCAGCCGGCGACCCGACCTGATCGAGGCGTTTCCCGATCCCTGCGGAGCCAATCGCGTGGAGTTCTGCCACTGGTTCGTTTTCAACGCTCCCGGCGAGTTCGAGTTCGACCGGAGCTTCACGCTGCCCGTGCTGGCATCGTGGGCGCGGGGAGCCGGTCCGGGCTGAAGTCCGGCGAAAAGGCCGCGCCGGCCGCGCTGACGAAGATCGCGCCCCGCCGTTCAGTCGGATTCCACCCGTCCCCTGACCGATTTGGTTTTGGCCCGGTGCTTTTTCGACCGAATCATGTGGACCTTCTGGGCGCGGCTCTTTTGCCGGTTGCGCCGGCGCGTCCGTTCGTGCACGTCCCGTTGCCGCGCCGCCTCCGCACGCTGGTGCTCCTCCAGTTTCCGGTAAAGTTCGGCCCAGGCCAGGAGGCGATTGACCGACTGGGATCGCTCCCGCTGGCAGCGGACCTCGACGCCGGTGGGGCGGTGTCGGAGCCAGACGCTCGAACTGGTTTTCTGGACCTTTTGGCCGCCGTGGCCCGATCCAAGGATGAAACGCTCGTCAACGTCATCCGCCCGCACCCCGAGCGCGCCAAGCCGCTCGCGGACTCCGGGATCCAGGACTGGGGGAAAATCGCCCATGATTTGCGCTGTCCGTGAAACCATTGCCTGCCGCCGCAGTCAAATCCTGCCCTGCGGTTGCCCCGGGGCCCACGGGCGTCGCTCCCTGCCGGGGTCCCGGCGGCCACCGACGACCGTTCATCCTTCGATTCTTGTCACCCGCCACTCCTCTCCCTTCACTTTCCGCTATGACATCCGGGTCCGTCTGGTCTGACAAGCTGCGCAGGGAAATAGGCAAGGCCGTGATCGGCCAGGAAGCCGTCGTCGAGCGGATGCTGGTCGCGCTCCTCGCCGGCGGCCACGTGCTGCTCGAGGGCATGCCCGGCCTGGCCAAGACCCTGCTGATCAAATCCCTCGGCACCGCGCTCGGTGTCCAGTTCGAACGCATCCAGTTCACCCCCGATCTGCTGCCGAGCGACGTGGTCGGCACGATGATCTATTCGCCCAAGGACGGTTCGTTTCACACTCATAAAGGCCCGATCTTCGCCAACCTTGTGCTCGCGGACGAAATCAACCGCGCCCCGGCCAAGGTGCAATCCGCGCTCCTCGAGGCGATGCAGGAACGCCAGGTCACCATCGGCGGCGGTTCCCACAAGCTGCCGACGCCGTTCTTCGTGATGGCCACCCAGAATCCGGTGGAACAGGAGGGCACCTACCAGCTTCCCGAGGCCCAGACCGATCGTTTTCTCTTCAAACTGCTGGTCGATTATCCGTCCGAGCCGGAGGAAGCGCTGATGGTGGAAATGTGGGGCCAGGTGACCACCGCGCCGACGCTCGCCCCGGTGTCGAGCGGCGAGGAGCTTCTCGAGCTGCGCAACCACGTCGACGCGATCCATGTTTCGCCGGGCGTGCAGGCCTACATCCTCGCGCTGGTCCGCGGCACCCGCGAACTCGCCCTGGCCCCCGAAGCCGGAGCCGGAGCGGCCAAGCGCCTGCTGAATTTCGGCGCGTCGCCCCGCGCGTCACTCGCGCTTTTCCAGGCCGGCCGGGCGCTCGCGTGGCTCCGCGGCAGCGATTACCTCTCCCCCGCCCTCGTCCAGGCCATCTTCCATGATGCGCTGCGCCATCGCATCGGCCTCACGTATGAGGCGGAGGCCGATGGACTCACCGCCGATTCCATCCTGACGCAAATGCTCGAACGCACGCCTGTGCCGGCGGGGGCGGCAAAAGCCTGAACGACCGAGGAAACCCACCGGCTGGACGCCACGGCGACCGCCCTTCGGTTTCAGTCCGTCCTTTCGCCATCTCACCCAGCGGCTTCTCCGTCCTTCCGCTCTCCCGTCCTTCGGCCCCGCCCGTGCTCCCCGCCCAGAACCAGTCCTCGCCCGTCTCCTCCCAGCTCGCGCTCCTCCGCCAGCTCGAGTGGCGCGTGCGGCATGCGGTCGAGAATGTCCTCAACGGCGAATACCGCTCCGCCTTCCGCGGCCGGGGCATGGAGTTTGACCAGGTGGTGAAGTACAATTTCGGCGACGATGTGCGGGACATCGACTGGAACGTCACCGCACGCCTCGGCGAGCCGTACCGGAAGAAATTCATCGAGGAACGCGAGGTCACCCTCCTGCTCGTGTTCGAGGACAGCGTGAGCCTGCAGTTCGGCTCGGACGAAAAATCCAAGCGCGAGGCGCTGATGGAGCTCGCGGGTCTCGTCATGATGCTCGGCGCGGTCAACCGCGACCGGGTTGGTTGCCTGCATGCCACGCCGTCGGGCTACGTGCTGCAGGAACCGGTGCGCGGCCGCGGGCAGATCATGCATGCGGCGGCATCCCTGCTCGGCCGCCCGCCGCCGGAATTCGCGGCTGCCTCCGACGCCGGTTTCATTCCCTGGCAGCTTCTCGCCCGGGCCGCGCCGCGCCACAGCATCCTGATCTGGCTCGGCGATTTCGCGCCGCGGCCGGAACCCGATGGCTGGAGCGTGCTCGCGCGGCGGTATCAGACGATGGGTTTCCGGGTGGACGACCCATGGGAGCGCGAGCTGCCGGGGGACCGCGTGGTCGCGGCCTACGATCCGGTGGGCGGCCGGCTGGTCAACCTCGACGGCTCTGCCGGCCAGCGGACGGCGCACGCAGCCTGGGTCCGGCAGCGCGACGAGGGGTTCCGCGCGATTTTTCCCGACCAGCTTTGCCGCCTCGTGGTCCGCACCGATGAAGACCGCCTCGCCGCGCTCGTGCGCTTTTTCCACGCCCGCATGTTCGCCGGAAACCGCCGCTGATGTCGCTGCTGAACTACCAGTTTCATGACCCGTCCTGGCTGCTCGCGCTGCTGGCGATTCCGCTCGTGATCTGGATCCGCGGACGACGCGGCGCACCGGTGCTCATCGTGCCGTTCGCCGCCGCGTGGCACCGTCCGTCGCTGATCCCCGCCTCGCGCTGGCCGACCACGCTCGCCATCATCGGCGCCGGCATGGTGGTGGTCGCGCTTGCCCGCCCGCAAAAGGTCGAGGACAGGCGCGAGGTCAAGCAGCAGGGCTATGACCTCATGCTGGCGATCGATCTCTCGGGCTCGATGTTGTCCGAGGACTATGAGCGCAACGGCGAGCGCCTCAACCGGCTCCAGGCGATCAAGCCCGTCATCCAGGCCTTCATCAATGACCGG
>DASYDZ010000250.1:0-11919 GCA_036499305.1 Candidatus Didemnitutus sp. | reverse complement strand
GGCATCTCCGAATGCGCCTGGCTGGCCGGGATCGGGCCCGTTCGACCAGCTCAGCCGGAACGATGCAGTGGGTGGGCGTCGGTTTCCATACCGACGCGTCTGTCGCCGATGTGGAAATCGGCGACCACCAAAGGACCTGTCGATCCTGGAGCAAAACCAGCTTCTATTGCATCGCGACGGCTCAGGGCCGGAAATCCCGCCCTCCGTCAGGGTCGCTTCAGGGCGGAGTGAATACCGCGCAAGAGTTCGGGGTCGGTGGCGATGTTGAGCACGCCATTGACGACGAACTGCACGCCGATGCACATGATGAGGAAACCCATGATGCGGGTCATCGCGTTCATCCCCACCGGTCCGACCAGGCGTACGAGCCGGCCCGAAAGGCCGAGGATGGCATAGGTGATCACCGCGACGACGACGATGCCGGCGATGATCGCGACGTAGTCGAGCCAGGCCGAGGCGAGCGAGGTGAAGCCCAGAGTGACCGCGATCGACCCGGGTCCGCTCAGCATCGGCATTGCGAGCGGCGAGAATGAAATGTCGGCCTTCCGGCGCGCGGCCTCGCGCTCCTCGGTTTCCTCGGGCGTCGACGACCGCTGCGCCCCGAGCATGCGCGCGCCGAGGCCGGTCAGCAGGATGCCGCCGGCGATGCGCAGGCCCGGGATCGAGAAGCCGAAGAAATTCATGATGAACGTGCCGCCGATCAGGAAGCTCACGAGGATACCGACCATGTAGGTGCAGCCCTTCGCCAGTTGTTCCTTCCGGCGCGCCTCGGAGTCGCCCTCGGTGATCGCAAGAAACGTCGGCACGCTGGCGAGCGGGTTGATGATCGGCAAAAGGCCGACCACGGTGCCGAGAAAGATGCCCCAAAGATGGGAAAACGAAAACATGGACACGGCAGGCTGGCAGGCGATCGATGGCGAGGCGAGCACGACCGTGCATTCTGAATGGTCGCCGATTGTCCCATCGGCGATTCTCAGCGTCGATGTCCCCATCGACGCCCACCCCGGCGGGTCCGGCGGTCGCGCTCCACCCAGGAAATCGATCGGTCGAATTCCGGGAAATCAGCAATGAATCCGCGATTTCCGAAAGGTCTTTCGTTCACCAGACCTCGACCGGCCCTTTCGGCACGGGCACGGCATCACCGCCTGCGGCGGCTTCGGGATTCAGGAACGAGCTGACCTGCGGCGCGGGGCGGTACTTCGGCAAAAGTTCGCCGGTGGCGTCGCAGAATGGCACGCGCCATTTCCCGTAGGCGGCGATGATTTCCTCGAACTCGGCGCGCGTCTTCAGATGCACGACGGCCTTCTTGAACTCCTTTGCCGGACCGAGGCGGCGAGCGTACCAGGCGGCCGGCTTGCGGAACAACTTGCAACCGAGTTCCTCGCCGAAAACCTCAACAGCAAGGTCAAGGTGCCTCCGCATGATACGCATGCGCTCGGCGTAGGTGGCCTCGGCGGCCTCCGTTCCGTTATCCAGAAAAGCGAGCGTCTGGCGGAAGATCCACGGGTTGTAGAACGCGCCGCGGCCGATGCTCACGCCGGCGCAGCCGGTTTCGTCGAACATGTGTTTGGCCGCATCGGGCGTGAGCACGTCGCCGTTGCCGATCACGGGGATCGTGCGCACGGCCTGCACGACGGCGCGGATGCCGGCGAGGTTGACCGTGCCGGAGAACCCCTGCGCGCGCGTGCGGCCGTGCACAAAGACCGCGGCGACTCCGACATCCTCGAGGGCGCGGGCGAGATCGGGAGCGGTGAGATTGTTCTCATCCCAGCCGAGCCGCATCTTGGCGGTGATCGGGATTTTCACGGCTTCGACCATGCCGCGCACGAGGGCCTGGGTCTTGCGCAGCTCCGTCATCATGGCCGAGCCACCGCCGATGCCGACCACCTTGCGGACCGGACAGCCCATGTTGATGTCGACCGCAGCGATGCCCATCGACTCGACCATTATGGCGGCATCGCGCATCTCCTCCGGCACCGAGCCGAAGAGCTGCACCGCCAGGATCTTTTCGGCCGGGCGCGTGCTCACGAGCTGCAGCGCGCGATGGTTGCGTTCGAGCAGCGAGCGGGCGTTGACCAGGTCGGTCGTGACCCAGTCCAGTCCGCCCACCTCGCGCACCACCAGCCGGAAGGGCAGGTTGGTGTATCCCGCCAGCGGCGACAGGAAGAGAGGGGAGGGGAATTCGACCGGACCGATGCGCATGCGGGCGAAACGTGGAATGGCCCGCAGTTGGTCGCAACTCCCAACGCCATCCCCGATGGCAATTGCCCGATGCTTTTCCCTTAGCCAAAAGCTGCCGTAGGCGGGCGTCGGCTTCCATACCGACCCCTCTGTCGCCGATGTGGAAATCGGCGACCACCAAAGGGCCTGTCGATCCTAGGGCAAAACCTGCTTTTATTGCATCGTTACGGCTTGGCCACTGATTTCACGGATGGACACGGATGGGAGGTTGGCCGCCTCGTCCAGACTGCCGGGAAATTCCGCGCCGTTGGGTCCGATGTTTCCATCGGAAGCGGAACGCCATGCGGCAACCTTGCGCCCGCGAGGCCTTGCAGGCGTGTCGAGCCCCGAAGAGTGGTGCTGGCGGGAGACCGAGATCAATCCGTGACCATCCGTGTCATCGGTGGTTGAAGATTCGGCTCTGTGAGGGCGAGGGGCAGCGGATCGAAATGCGACTGATCAGGAGGCCGGCAAGTCATGGATTTTTCTAAGAGAAACGAATCCGGAGCGTCACTTCTGTCGTAGGAGCAAACACGATACGTCATCAACACTCGACCTTCCCTGTCGGTTGAACCACGTTGATGGAGTTCGCGGGCCCTTATCCCCAAAAGCACTCTTCCCATGCGCGCGATCTCACGTCTGTTGTTGGCGGCGACATTGTCATTGGCCGCGGTGATCGGGCGCGCCGAGTCGCGGTCCGATCTGTGGAAAAAGGTCGACGACGCTCGCGCGAAGGAACTCCCGCGCACGGCGATCGAGGCGCTGAACACCATCGCGACGGACGCAATGCACGATCGGGCGTACGGGGAGGCGGTGCGGGCGATCTGCGAGCGCGTCGGTTTCGAGGCCGGACTCGAAAGCGATCCCGAGCGGGAGCGGATTGTGCGGCTCGGGCGCGAACTGGAGAAGTTTCCGCTGCAAATCCGACCGCTGCTCGAGGCCATCCTGGCCGACAACTATTGGAGTTTTTTCCAGACGCATCGCTGGGAGTACGCGCAGCGCTCCCGGACGGCGGCAACGACGGGCGACGACATCCGGACCTGGGACCTGCCGCGGATCCTGACCGAGATCGACCGGCATTTCACTGCGGCGCTGGCGGCCGAGGCCGCCCTGGAAGCAGAACCGATTGGGAATTACCGCGATGTGATCGAATCCGGCACCGTGCCGGTGGCATATCGGCCAACGCTCTACGATTTCCTGGCAAATGAGGCCCTGCAATTCTACCAGGCCGGGGAACAGGCCGGGGTCGTGAGCGAGAATGATTTTGAGATCACCACGGCGAACCCGATCTTCGACGACACCGACTCGTTTCTTGCCTGGAAGCCGTCCGGCGATGGCGCGTCCGCGCCGGAAAAAGCGATCGCGCTTTACCAGAAGCTGCTGCGGTTTCATGCCGGCGACGCCGACAAATCGGCATATTTCGATGCCGACCTCGCCCGGCTCGCGTACGGGTTCAACGTCGCGGCGGGTGACGAGAAGGACGCGCGCTATGATGCGGCCCTCGCCCGATTGGCGGAACACGCACAGGCGCATGAGATCGACTCGCGCATCCTGGCCCTGCAGGCGCAGCGGCGGTTGGCGGCGGGCGATCCGTCGGGCGCCCACGAACTGGCGGCACGCGGGAAAGCGGCGTTTCCGCGCAGCGCGGGCGCCGTGCTCTGCAGCAATTTGCTCAAGCAAATCGAGGCTCCGTCGGTCGAGATCGCGACCGAGAGCCTGTGGAACGCACCGTTTCCGGCGATCAATGTCACCCATCGCAACGTCGAGAGGCTTTACTTCCGCGTGATGCGGGTGGATTTCGAGGACGAAATTGCGCGGACGCGGTGGAATCTCTACAATGTCGGTGACGACGAGCGCGAGCGGCTGCTCAGGGCGAAGCCGGTGGTCTCCTGGCACGTTTCCTTGACGCCGACGAGTGAATACAAGGAGCGGCTGGATAGCGTTGCTCCGCCCAAGGATCTCGCGCCCGGATTCTATTACATCGCGGCCAGCGCGGATCCGGGTTTTTCCCATCGGGATAACTTTCTGTCCGTGGCGCCCATCTGGGTGAGCGACCTTGCCATTGTCTGGCGGACGCGCTGGGGCACGGGAACGGACCCGGGTGGTTTGGTGATCCGGGCTCGCAGTGGAGAACCGGTGCCGAACGCGGTCGTGCGCCTGTGGCGCCGCGGCACCGAAAATTTCGCCAGCCTCGGCTCGGTCACGACGAACGCGGACGGAATATTTCCGGTTCCAGCCGGCTATGGACAGTTGATTGCCCTGGCCGAATCCGACGGGCAGGCCGTGGCGATCGAGGGCCAGGCTTTCGATCCACCCGCCGCCGACGTCCCGTCAGCGCACGTGGTGATTCTCACCGATCGTGCCTTATATCGACCGGGACAGGCCATCGACTACAAGGGCATCGCGCTGGTCGCGGACCACGGGGGCGGAAAGTATTCGGTGACCTCGGGGGCGAAGGTGACGGTGGTCTTTCGCGACGCCAACGAACAGGAGATCGCCCGCGCCGACCACACGACGAACGACTATGGGTCGTTTGCGGGAACATTCACCGCACCGTCAGATCGCCTGGCGGGAATGATGAGCATCGGCGTTCTGGGCCGAGCGGTGGGAGACAACGCCGTCGTGCGGGTGGAGGAGTACAAGCGGCCGAAATTCCGGGTGGAGCTGGACGCACCGACCGATGCGCCGAAACTGGGCGCCACCGTCTCACTCCACGGACATGCCACCGCCTACACGGGCGCGCCGGTCGACACCGCGAAGGTCAAGTGGCGCGTCGAGCGTGTCCCGCGCCTGCCCCCGTGGTGCTGGTGGTGGCGGCCGGAGGCGCCGAAAGCGGTGGCGCACGGCACGGCCATGGCCGCGGTCGATGGAAGTTTCACGGTCTCATTCGTCGCCGATTCCGATCGCAAGGTGCCCGAAAAACTCGAGCCGGTCTTTCAGTACGTCGTGCATGCCGACGTGACGGACACGGCGGGCGAGACCCGCACCGCGCAGCGGGAAATCCGTGTCGGCTATACCGCGCTGCAGGCATCGATCGAGGCGGGCGAATGGCAGACGCCGGACGTGCCGGTGAACCTCACCATCCGCACCCGGTCGCTCGATGAGGAGCCCGCGCCGGCCCAGGGCCGCGTTCGCGTGCAGAGCCTGCGCCAGCCAGAGCGGGTGGAGCGCGCGGCGCTGGTCGAGCGGACCTGGAGTTGGTTGGGAGAGGCGGCCGAGCCCAAGTCGGATCCGTCGAATCCCGACACCTGGGAACCGGGCGACGTGGTGGTGGAGCGTGATTTCCGCACCGGCGAAAAAGGCGATGCCACGGTCGCCGCTTCGCTCAAGGTCGGAATCTACCGCGCCACCGTCGAGACGGCGGATCGTTTCGGCCATCGGGTCACTGCGCGGCGCACGATTCGCGTGGTCGACCCGGCCGCGGCTCATTTCGCGGAAAAGACTCCCTATTTTTTCGAGGCGAAGAGCGGCAAGATCCAGCCGGGGGAGACCTTCACGGCACTATGGGGCACCGGTTACGATCAGGGTCGGGCGCTGGTGGAAATCGAATGTGCCGGGAGGACGCTCGCCACCACCTGGACCCCCACGGGAGCCACCCAGCATCCGGTCACGATGCCGGTTACCGAGGCCATGCGCGGCGGGTTCACGGTGCGGGTCACGTTCGTGCACGACAACCGATCCTATTCGTCCAGCCAGATGATCGACGTCCCCTGGTCGAACCAGGAGCTTTCGGTGCGCTGGGAGAGTTTTCGTTCCAAGCTGACGCCCGGGGAAAAGGAAACCTGGACGGCGGTGATCATCGGACCGAACGCGAAACGAACGGCGGCGGAAATGGCGGCGGTTTTATACGATGCCTCTCTGGACCAGTTCGTTCCTCATGGATGGTCCGAAGGATTCGGAGTTTTCCGGCAGGAAAGCGGAACTACGATTTCGACGTTCCAGAACCGAACCCTGGGTTTCGAAGGCCTCGGTTGGTGGCGTGGGCCCGATTGGGAGGCATTCCGATGGACATATCCGTCCTTCCGGTCGGAAATTGGGACGGGCGGGGATATTGCTCGCGGCGGCAACGGAGACGAGATTGTCCTATCGCCATTCGTGGTGTCGGCGGGATTGGACAAGGGTTACACTGCGCGGCAGACGCTGGCGGGCACCCGGCTCAGGACCACCTTGGTGGATGTTTCCTCGGCACTATCTGTGGCGAGTCACCAATTCCTGGCCGATGTGAGCGCGGGAGGGTCCGCCGGGCTGCTGCAATATTCCGCGGGCAAGGAGGTGGGTGGCGTCCAGGGAGATTTTCGTGCGGACCGGCTTCTTCCGGCCTCCGACATCGACCTGGGCCACGTCACGGCCCGCAAGAACCTGAACGAGACGGCGTTTTTCTTCCCGCAGTTGCTGACGGGCGACGATGGCATGGTCCGGATGACTTTCACCGTGCCCGAGGCGCTGACCGAGTGGCGGTTTCTGGGCTTTGCGCACGACAAGGACCTGCGCGCCGGGTTGCTTACCGACAAGGCCGTCACGAGCAAGGACCTGATGGTGCAGCCGAACCCGCCGCGCTTCGTGCGCGAGGGCGACGAGGTCGAGTTCACCGTCAAGGTCACGAACCGCACTGACGCTGATCAGTCGGGCAAGATGCGGCTCACCTTTGCGGATGCGAGTTCCCTGGCCTCGGTCGACGATGCGCTCGGCAACCGGGCGGCGGAACAAATCTTTACTGTGCCGGCCAAACAGTCGCGCACCTATTCGTGGCGCATCGCCGTGCCGGACGGGCTCGGATTCCTCACCTACAAGGCCGTGGCTGCCACGACGCGGGTGAGCGACGGCGAGGAGGGCTATCTGCCGGTGCTCAGCCGGCGTGTGCTCGTGACCGAATCGCTGCCGCTGCCCCTGCGCGGGGCGGGCACGGAGGAATTCGACTTCAAGAAGCTTCTGGAGTCGGGATCATCGACCACGCTGCGCCAGGAGTCGCTGACCGTGCAGATGACGTCGCATCCGGCCTGGTACGCGGTGATGGCGCTGCCCTATCTGATGGAATTCCCGCACGAGTGCAGCGAGCAAGTCTTCGAGCGTCTGTACGCGAATGCCCTGGCGCGGCACATCGCGGATTCCGATCCGAAAATCGCGCGCGTCTTCGAGCAGTGGAAAAACACCCCGGCGCTCGAAAGCCCGCTCGAGAAAAACCGCGAACTCAAGTCGGTCGCGCTCGAGGAGACGCCCTGGGTGCGCGAGGCGCAAAGCGAAACGACGGCCCGGCACCATGTGGGCCTGCTGTTCGAGCGAAACCGCACGGACGCCGAGCTCGCGCGGGCGATGCAGACCCTCCGCGATCGGCAGCTCAGCGACGGCCAGTGGTCGTGGTTTCCCGGCGGACCGGCGAGCGAGTTCATCACATGGTACGTCGTCGCCGGCTTTGGGCGGCTGAACCATCTGGGCGTGAAGGTTGACGAGAGCCTCGCGTTCAAGGCGCTGGGTGCGATCGATGCGGCGCGGAATCGGCGCTATCGCGACATCCAGCGCGGTCCGCATCCGGAGGATTACGTGCCGGGGTACGACGACGCGCTTGATCTGTACGGGCGCAGTTTCTTTGCGGTGGACCATCCGGTGAAGGCGGCCGATCGCGTGGCGCTTGATTTCTTTCTCGCGCAGGCGCGCAAGAACTGGGCGACCGCTGGCGGCCGCATGACCGAGGCCCAGCTTGCCCTTGCGCTGCTTCGGTTTGGCGACCACGAAACGCCGGCTGCGATCCTGAAGTCATTGAAGGAACGCAGCGTCACCGATCCCGAACTGGGACGATTCTGGAACGACGAAGGATCGACCTGGTGGTGGTGGCACGCGCCGATCGAAACGCAGGCGATGATGATCGAGGCCTTCGATGAGATTGGCCACGACGCCGCGGCGGTCGAGGAATGCAAGGTCTGGCTCATGAAACAAAAGCAGACCCAGGACTGGCAGACCACGAAGGCGACGGCCGACGCGGTCTACGCCCTGCTGCTGCGCGGCGACAACCTGATTTCCAGCGACGCCCTCGTGCAGGTCTCGCTCGGCGGCCGGACGATCGCACCGGAAAAAGTGGAGACCGGGACCGGTTTCTATGAACAGAAATTCGTGCGCGACCAGATCGTGCCCGCGATGGGACACATCACGGTCGCCAAATCGGACGCCGGCGTGAGCTGGGGCTCCGTGCATTGGCAATACCTCGAGGACATCGCGAAGATTACTCCCCACGAAGCGACGGCGCTGCAGTTGAAAAAATCACTTTTTGTCCGCGAAACCACGGCGCAAGGCCCGGTGCTGAAACCGGTGAACGGTCCGCTCGCCGTCGGCGACGAAGTCGTGGTGCGACTCGAACTGCGGACCGACCGTGATCTGGAATTCGTTCATCTCAAGGACCAGCGTGGCAGTGGCACCGAACCGGTGAACGTGCTCAGCGGCTATCGTTACCAGGACGGCCTCGTCTACTATGAGAGCACGCACGACACGGCCACGCACTTCTTCATCGAAAGCCTGCCGAAGGGCGTCCATGTCTTCGAATATCCCCTGCGCGTCCAACTGAAGGGACGTTATCAGGCCGGACTGGCGGAAATTCAGTGCATGTATGCGCCGGAATTCAACGCCCACTCGGAAAGCATTCCGCTCGAGGTTCGCTGAATTGGGATCATTCCACCGTCCGCCGGATGAGCCCGGCTTAGATTTTCTCCTCGGATGGGCACCGATTGCCGTCAAACCCTCTCGGCCGGGCGGTCCGGCGGCCCGGGGGAAAGGGCGAAACGCCCAATCTTTTCGCCAGTCCGCCAAGATCGCGCTGCGGATCGGACCATCGGATTGGAAAGCGTTGGCCAACTGATTGGGTCATAAATCGCGGGTCGTTGCGGGCGAATCGGCCAGTCCCGCCGGTTTGACTTGCCGCGGACCCCTTGGCGGTACGTCATTTACGCATGAGTCTCACGGTTTGGGCCAACCACGAGCTTCGTACGCGCGCGCGCGAATTGTTCTATGATAGTCTGGCGCGGATGGGCTGTCGACTAATCCAGGCGGAACGATCCTCGCGATCCGTCCTCACTGCCGGGGAACCGGATCCAGTGATGCTGCAGGCGGACATCGCCTACGGACAACCGGATCCGAACGATGTCCTGCGAAGTCCCAAGCTCCGCTGGGTCGCGCTCTCGACTGCCGGCTACACCCGGTACGATTCGCTCGAATTCCGGAATGCAGTGCAGGAGCGCCGGATCGCCGTAACGAACGCCTCGCAGGTATTCGCCGGACCATGCGCCGAGCACGTGCTGGCGATGATGCTCGCGCTGAACCGCGAGCTTCCGAAATACATCGTCAACCAGGCCGGGCCGCGCGAGTGGAACTACATCGATGGCCGCTACACGACGAGCCTCCTCGCGGGCGCCACGGTTGTCATGCTTGGCTACGGCGCGATCGGCCGGCGGCTCACGGACCTGCTGGCGCCTTTCCGCTGCCGCGTCATCGGCGTACGCAGGGTGCCGCGCGGCGACGAGGAGACCGAGATCGTCGCCGAGGCCGAGCTGTCCACTGTGCTGCCGCTGGCCGATCATGTCATCAACCTGCTGCCGGCCTCGACGGTCACGCATCATTTCTGCAACGCCGCGTTTTTCCACCTCATGCGCGCCGGCGCATTTTTCTACAACGTGGGCCGGGGCAGCACGGTCGACCAGGATGCACTTCTGGCCTCGCTCCAGAGCCGCTGGGTGGGCGCAGCCTACCTCGACGCACTCGATCCCGAGCCGCTGCCGGCCGACCATCCGCTCTGGTCCGAGCCGCGTTGCCACATCACGCCGCACACGGCGGGAGGACAGCGCATGCAGGACGAGGTGCTCGTCCAGCATTTCCTGTCGAATCTGGGCCGGTACTTGAAGGGCGAGGAGCTGGTCGACCGGATCATCTGATCAAATCTTTGTAGCCGGCAGGGGCAGCGGACGGACCGGACCGGGGTCTGGCGCCCCCCGGCTACAGCAATCCGCGGACATCGCGGTCGAAGGCTGGGTTGTAGCCGGGTCCGAAGGGCCCGGTGGAGCGACGGCATGTATTCGGCACGAACGGCATCTGCGGCCTGGCCTGCGAATTCGCGGTGGTCACCAATGTCCCCATCGGCGATTCATTGCGTCGGGGTGGAAACCGACGCCCACCGCGGTCACCGTACTGCGAACGAACCGGGGTCTGGCGCTCCCCGGCTACAGCAATCCGCGGACATCGCGGTCGAAGGCTGGGTTGTAGCCGGGTCCGAAGGGCCCGGTGGAGCGACGGCATGTATTCGGCACGAACGGCATCTGCGGCCTGGCCTGCGAATTCGCGGTGGTCGCCGATGTCCCCATCGGCGATCGGTTGCGTCGGGGTGGATACCGACGCCCACCACGATCACCGGGCTGCGCGATTGCGGAAACCTTTCTAGGCGGCGAACAACGTGTGGAAACCGACGCCCGCCATCGTCATCGGATTGCGGACGAACCGGGGTCTGACGCCCCCGGCTACACCGAACAGCAGGGAGTCTGCGCGGATGCCGCCTACTGCTTGTAGATGACGCCCGCCTTCATCACGAATGAGACCTTCGTCATCAGGGTGATGTCGGCCAGGGGATCCCCGGGCACGGCGACAATGTCGGCGAATTTTCCCTTTTCGAGCGAGCCGAAGTCACGTTCGTGGCCGATCAGGCGCGCGCCCTCGATCGTGCCGGCCTGGATCGCCTTCATCGTGGGCATGCCGGCCTCGACCATGTAGACGAATTCCTTCGCGTTCTCGCCATGGGGTGCGACGCCCTGGTCGGTGCCGAGCGCAATCTTCACGCCGGCCTGGTAGGCCCGGGCGAAGGTATGCTGGATAATCGGACCGATCGCCGCGGCCTTCGCCTGCACGACCGGGGGAAAGTAGCCGTCGATCTTCGCTTTGTCGGCGACGAAACGGCCGGCGCTGATCGTCGGCACGTAGTAGGTGCCGTGCTCCTTCATCAGCTTGATGTCCTCGTCGTTCATGAAGGTGCCGTGTTCGATGCTGTCCACGCCGGCCAGGACGGCGCGGCGGATGGCTTCGGCGCCGTGGGCATGCGCAGCGACCTTGAGTCCATATTCGTGGGCCGTGTGCACGATCGCCTGGAGCTCGTCGTCGTCCATCTGCGGGTTGTCCCCGCTGTTTTCCATGCTGAGGACGCCGCCGGACGGCATGATCTTGATGACATCCACGCCCTGCTTGAAACGCGTCCGCACCGCCTTGCGGGCTTCTTCCGGTCCGTTGATCACGCTCTCGGGCGCTCCGAGCTTCTCCTGCAGCTCGAGGGAAAGGCCGGTGGTCGAGTCCGTGTGGCCGCCGGTGGTGCCGATCGGAATGCCGGCGGTGAAGACCCGCGGGCCCACCACCCAGCCCTCGGCGATGGCCTTGCGGAGCGACAGGTTGACGCCATCGCGGTTACCGAGGTCGCGGACCGTCGTAAACCCGGCCATCAAGGTCCGGCGCGCGTAAACGGTCGAGCGGTAGGCCGCATCGGTGGGATTCAGGTAAAACCGCTCCGTATAGCTCTTGGGCGAAGTCTCCTCGCACAGGTGGACATGGCAGTCGATCAGGCCGGGCAGCACCGTTGCGTCCTTGAGCTCGATCACGGTGTCGCCGGCCGCCGGTGCGGTGAAACCATCGGCCAAGTCGACGATCCGGTCCTTTTCCACGACCAAGGTGACATTCTTTTTC
>DASYDZ010000249.1:0-10468 GCA_036499305.1 Candidatus Didemnitutus sp. | reverse complement strand
TCGTGTCGCCCCGGCCCGAGGAATGGCGCGGGGAGGTGGAGATCATTTTTCAATCAATCGAACACCTGCACGACGCGCTGCCCGGGCACGCCGGCGACTGGTATTTCACCGGCAAGTACCCGACACCGGGCGGCTACCGCGTGGCGAACCAGGCCTACGTGAACTACTATGAGAGGGCGGAGGGCAGGGCGTACTGAGCGGCGGCAGAATTCAGGAGATTGGATGCTGGAGACAGGAGAATCCGCGAGCCCACCCCGAACACCGACCATGACTTGCAATCGCAGCGCCTTTTCGATGAAAGCAATTGCAGAGTTCGTTTCCGTCCTTCGCCCCGCGAGCGTCGTAACGGGAGTTTGTTTCCAGCATCCCTGCCTCCTGAATCCTGTTTCCTGAATCCTGTTTTATTCACCCGTCCATGGCTCTATCCTACGAATCCTCCGGTGTGCGCTACGACGAGCTCGATGCGTTCAAGCGTGCCTGCCAGCAGGCGGCCCGCGGCACCTCGGGCCTGCTCGAGAGTCACGGGTACAAGGAAGCCGAGCTCACGCGCGGCGAAAGTGCCTACCTCATCGAGGCGGAGGACCATTTTGTGGCGCACGTCGAGGAGGGGCTTGGGACCAAGAACCTCGTGGCCGACGCGGTGCAGGCGGTGACCGGCCGGTGTTTCTACCGGGAAATCGCGATCGATACCGTCGCGACGATTGTGAACGACATGATCACCTGCGGCGCGCTGCCGGTGTCCGTGGCCATGCACGCGGCGGTGGGCGACTCGGGCTGGTTCACGGATTCCGTGCGGATGCAGGCCCTCGTCGACGGGTGGGCCGAAGGCTGTCGCCTGTCCGGAGCGGTCTGGGGCGGCGGTGAAACGCCGACGCTTCGGGGGGTGGTGAAACCCGAATGCATCGTGCTCGCGGGCTCCGGCCTGGGGCGCATCACGCCGAAAAAACACCGCATTCGCGGCGACGTCCGCGACGGCGACGCCATCGTTTTTCTCGCGAGCTCCGGCGTGCAAACCAACGGACTCAGCCTGTGCCGCCTGATTGCGGAAGAGCTGGCGGACGGTTATCTGACTCCGGTCGGCGACGGTCGCAACTACGGCGAGGCGCTGCTCGCACCGTCCGTGATCTACGTCGATTTCATCCGCGAGTGCCAGCGACGGGACCTTCATCTGAACTATGTCGCCCACGTCACCGGACACGGATGGCGCAAATTGATGCGCCTCGAGGAGCCCTTTGTTTACGAGATAACGCATCCGCGCCCCGTGCCGGCATTATTCCGCTTCCTGATGGAATCCGGCCCGGTCGAGGCCCGCGAGGCCTACGCCACCTTCAACATGGGGGTCGGGTTCGCGGCCTTTGTGTCGCCGGAGATGGCGCCCGCGGTGATCGCGGCGGCGACGACGGCCGGTTACGATGCCTGGCTCGCCGGCACCGTCCGCAAGGATGGGGCGCGCAAGGCCGTATCGATCCCGTCACTGCGGATCACCTACGAATCCGATACGCTGCAGTTGCGTTGACGGCGGGAGCATTTCGGCCGGCGCGGTCCGATGGGGACGCCGGACCCGGCCGTCACGTGACGCTTCGAAACGCACCGCGACGGAATTTGAAAATCACTAACATCAAGCATTTTCCGCGTGTCCGCTGTTGACATGCGACAAATCTTCGCACCGTTTCATCGCGGCAGGAGCGTGAAGCGAAGGGAAAGTGCACTGGAGTTTCCCGCGCCGGCCGAATATCGCTGGTTTGTTGTCCTTATCGTGATCATCGGAATCTCCCTTTTTGGCGTCCTGTTGCTTGGAACCATGGCAACGGGCCTGCTTGTCTCGGCGGTGAACAAGGCCGAGGACGGATTCGAGGACGACGGCGGCTTTCATCCCGGTCTCGACGATTTGGTCTGAGGCATTGCGGCTTGCCGGAATGGCGGGCGCTTCTGGCGGTTTGTCCGTTTCGTATTATGCTGGCCGCTTGTCCCGCGTGAATCCGTTTTTCCGTGCGCTGCCGGCACTCGTTTTTTTTGCCGCGGCGCGTCTGGAGGCTCAGGTCGTCGTGCTGCCCTCAGTGTTTGTCACGGCAAGCCGGTCGGACGAAGCGCCGGATCGCGTGCCGTTCGCGCACGAGGTCGTCGCGGGCGACGAGATTCGCGCGACCCCCGCGGTGTCGATCGACGGAGCCCTGCGCGGACTGCCGGGCTTCAGTCTTTTTCGCCGCACCGACAGCCTGGTCGCGAACCCAACCACCCAGGGCGTCTCCCTGCGCGGACTCGGTCCGAGCGGAGCCAGCCGTTCGCTGATCATTCTCGACGGTGTGCCGCTGAACGATCCCTTTGGCGGCTGGATTTTCTGGAGCATGGTGCCGCGGGAGTCGCTGGCGGCGGCCGAACTCGTGCCGGGCGGAGGCGGCACCGCCTGGGGCAACGCGGCCCTGGGTGGGGTGGTGCAATTGCTCACCGAACCCGTGGCGGGCCGGCGTGATCGCGTCCTGGCCGAGGCCGGCGGCCTGGACACGCGGGCGGTCGAGCTCCAGGTGACGCAGCCGGTCGGGCCCGGCACATTGCAGATCCTGGCGCGGGACTTTTCCACCGGCGGGTATTCGATCGTGGCGCCCGCGAACCGCGGACCGATCGACATTCCCGCGACCAGCCGTTCCCACTGGGCCACGGTGCGCTGGAGCGAACCGGTGGGCGGCGATGCGGTGGTCACGGTGACGGCGCGATCGTTTGCGGAGAGCCGGGGAAACGGGACGCCCTATCAGAACAACGCGGCGCGCTCCGCGTTCGCGTCCGTGGACCTGCGCGCTCGGCCGTCGGAAGCCTTTCAATGGGACGCCGTCGCCTACCTCGAGAACCAGGGCTTCTCCAGCACCTTCAGCTCCGTGAACGCGACTCGCACGGCGGAGACTCCCGCGAGCAATCAGTTTGCCGTGCCGACGACCGCGGAAGGAGCCTCCTGGGTGGGCGAATGGCGTCCCGACGCGGACCAGCGCACCACGTTCGGCGTGGATGTGCGCGATGCCCGTGGGGAAACCCGGGAGGATTCATCGTACGTCAACGGCGCCTTCACGCGGCGACGATACGCGGGCGGACGCCAATCGGACGCGGGAGTTTTTGTGCTGCACACCCGCGATCTCGGTCACGGCCTCCGCGCCTCTGCCGGAGTGCGGGCTGATGGCTGGCAGGACGATGACGGCCATCGGCGCGATCTGGCGTCGGGCGTGGAAATCGACGATTTCAGCTATGCTCGCCAGAACGGCGTGGCGTTCAGTCCGAGCGCGGGGCTCGTGTGGTCGGCGAGTCGCGACTGGCAGGTCAGGGCGGCGCTGCAGGAATCGTTTCGCCGCCCGACCCTGAACGAGCTCTATCGTCCGTTTCGGGTGGGCAACGTCATCACTGATGCGAACCCGGCGCTGCAAACCGAGAAAAATTTCGGCGCCGAACTCGGGACCCGCTGGACGCGGGGCATATTCACCTTCGAGGCCGCGGGATTCTGGAACCAACTGCGCGATCCGGTCGCCAACGTGACCATTGCGGAGGGGCCGGCGAACGTGCCCGGCATCGGCGTTGTGCCGGCCGGCGGAGAAGCCCGCCGTCGCCTGAACCTCGATCAGGTGCGCGTCCAGGGCGTCGCGTTGTCGGCGCGATGGGAAATCGCAGCCAACCTCGCGGGCGAAGCGCAATACCTGCTCGACGACTCGGAGGTTCGCGAGGCCACGGTGGCCCCCTGGCTGGTCGGGCGGCGCCTGGCGGAAGTGCCGCGCCATTCGGCCACGCTCGGATTGGTGTGGCGACCCCAGCAGCGCATCACTCTCTCACCGCGACTGCGCTGGGTCGGCGCGCAATTTGACGACGATCGCAACACGCTGCGTCTGGCGCCGGCCACGCTGTTCGATTTGTCGGTTGAGATCCAGGTTGCGGCCGGCTGGAAGATATTCGTGAGCGGCGAGAACCTGACGAACCAGTTGGTGCAAACGGGCCGGTCGAGCGACGGCACCGTGAACATCGGCACCCCGCGGCTGGTCATGGCGGGCGTGCGATGGTCGCGATGAACACGGTGGCGCCGCGGACGGAAATGACCGACCTTTCGAGTTGCTCGGGCGACCGGGGTCTGGCGCCCCCGGCTATACCGATCGCCGGACATTTTGGCGTGTCCCGTTGTGGCCGGGTCCGCAGGGCCCGGTGAGGCAGCTCAATGGCGCGAGGTCGAGCGACCGGGGTCTGGTGCCCCCGGCTACACCGATCACTGCGACGTCCCGGCCCTCGAGGACACGCGTCCATTCGGGACGCAAAAAGGCGGCGCCCCGCGGCGCGGCCGGACGACACCATGTGACAAAAATTATTTCTTGGGCTGCGCCGCCTGCATGTCGTCGAGGCGTTTCTGCAGCGCGTTCATTTCGGTGACGAGGCGCTCCTCCATCTTCTTGCGCTCGGAGCTGCTGACGATGCTCATGCTTGCCGCGTCGCGCACGACGTTGGCCGGCAGAGTGAGGATGCGGGTCAGGAGGCCCTGGTCCTTGAAGCTGCTCAGATACAGCGCCGTGACCTCGCGCGAGAGCTTGAGCGAATCCTGCGCGATGGTTGCGGATTCGGAGAGCTGCGTGTTCAATTGCTGGTTGCGCGACATCTCGGACGTGAGCGCGCCGCTGACCTGGTCGGAAATGCGCTGGCTGTATTGATTGATCGAGTCGCGGGTGAGATTCTGGTCGTGCGACATTTCGGCGAGGATCGGGGAGATTTTTTCCGCGAGGCGGTTGCCGACCTTGTCGACCTGCTCGTTCTGGATCTTCTCCGCCTCCTCGGGCGTTTTCGGCACTTGGCCGTACGGCAGCACTTTCTTCGCGATCGCATCCGCCAGCGCGTTCACCTTCTCGGCGTTGAGCTTGTTCACTTCCTCATCGGTCATGAACACGTCGGCCTGACGTTTCGCGATCGCATCCTTCAGCAGTTGGTTGACCGTCTCGATGTGGCGACGGTTTTCTTCCGCCTCCGCCTTGCGCTCGGCGTCCTGCTGCGTGCGCAACTCGGTCAGTTGCTCCTGCTGTTTCGCAGCGAGGTCTTGAACGGTTTTTTGGTGAAACCAAAATCCAACTCCGGCGAGGAGTATTGCCGTGAGGAGGACTGCAGGGAGCTGCTGTTTGAGATTCTGCAACATGTGTGTGTGTCGGGGTTGATTTACTGCATGACAAGTTTAGCGGCCGGATGTTCAATTGCAATGCCGTGGTTTCCGGACTTTTTTCCGAAACCGCCAACTGCTAATGAGTTTAAACAAATACGAGCAGGGACTGTTCGATTATCTGGACCAGAATCCCGAGGAACGCCGGCACTGGCAGGCGAAGGCGTCTTCGGCGGCCGTCCAGCCCGGCGAACCCGGCGTGGCGGCCCGGGATTTGGAGCGGGAGCTATGGGCTTACTTTGCCGAGCGGAGCGAACACGTGGGGCCGCTGCGCCAGTTGCACGACGGTGGCATCCGTCGCGTCAGCATGCAAAATCTCAGCGAATATCTGATCCGGCTATTCGGTCCGCCGGTGCCAAGACGAAAGCCGACCGCGTAGCTGCGACGGCGCGGGTAGGCCCCGCTCGTGAACTTCTCCCTCACGCCCTGGACCTCACCCCGGCGCTTCAGGTCTTACACCTTACACCTTAACCTTCACTCTGATCCGGCTAATTGGACATCACCAGTCGCGCCGCCGCGAGTGCCGTGAGGATGAGAGTGGCCCACTCGAAGGCCTTTTGGTTGACCCGGCCGATCAGCCAGCGCCCTCCGATCGCGCCCGCCACGATCGCGGGAACGAGACACAGATTCAGCTTGAGGCTCGCAGAGGAAACGAGGCCGAGTTCGAGCACGAACGGCACCTTGAACCAATTCAACACGAGGAAAAACGCCGCCGTCGTTCCCATGAATTCGAGTTTTGGCAAACGCTTGGACAATAGATAAAGATTCATGACCGGGCCGGCGGCGTTTGCCACCAAGGTGCAAAATCCAGCTACGATTCCGGTCAGCGCGGACAGCCAGGCGGGCGATGAAGCCGAGGCCGGATCGCCCTTTCCCAATTTCCGGAGCAGGCTGGTCACAATCATGGCGATCAGGATCGATCCGATGAGGCGCGACGACCACGACGCATCGAGGCGTCGGAAGGCCAGCCAGCCGGTGATCACGCCGGCGGCAGTCCACGGAAAAAGCCGCCAGATGTTCTTCCACGCGAGATGCTGTCGGTAGACCATCAAGGCGAGCAGGTCGCCGAGGAGAAGCATCGGGAGCACCACACCGGTCGCGGGGCGCGCACCCAGCGTCAGGGAAAACAGCGCCACGAACAATCCTCCGATCCCCGGCAGGCCGGTCTTTGAGAGGCCGACCAGAAATGCGCCGGCGAAAAGCAGGGACCACTGAAATCCGTCGAGCGCAGGCAGCATGGGGCGAACGCAATTCGGCGGTTCGGCGACGATGAGTCAATCGCGTCGTATGCGCGCCAAGCCATCGAGCTGGTTCTGAGTTCCTGCGATTCTCTCGAGAAATTCGGTCATCCCTTGACGGTGAAATTCGGGGTGATCGGGCCGGGAGAGACTCGGGAAATGACCAATGGAAAAGCGATGGCGCGGCACGCCGTCTGCAACGGACAGGTGAAATTCCCACCGGTTTGCAATTATTGCATTTACAAAAACGCCAAGAGGATACACTCACTATTCACACGTTATCCACTCGATGGAAAACATTCTGGGCGCGGTTTCACATTCCCCGAAGCGTATGGTAGGAGCGAGAGTTAAGACGTACGTGTTGGACACGAACGTCCTGCTCCACGATCCACAATCGCTGTTCAAATTTGAGGAGAACAACCTCGCGATCCCGGTCGAGGTGCTTGAGGAGCTCGATGCGATCAAGGGCGAGCAATCGACGGAGCGCGGCCGCAATGCGCGTCGCGTCCACCGGCTGCTGCAGGAGCTGCTGCCTGACTCGCATGCGATGGATGAGGGGGTCAAGCTGCCGAGCGGAGGCACGCTGTCGGTCATCATCAACCGCTATCTCGTCGAGAACAACTGGTCGTCGCCGGCGATGCAGCGCCTGCGCGCCGTGCTTTCGGATTTCACGAAGAAGGACAACCGCATCATCGCGAGCGCGCTGTTCGTGCAGGAGACCCATCCGCCGCCGACGATCCTGGTGACGAAGGATGTCAACGTGCAGCTCAAGGCGCGCGCGGTCGGGCTCGAGGCCGAGGACTACCTCAACGACAAGGTGCCCGAGCCGTCGGACGAGGATCATTACCCCACGCTGACCCTCGACACGTATCAGATGCAGCGGTTCTGCTCCGAGGGGGCGATCGATTTCCCCGACGAGGTGGCGGCGCAACTGACCCTCAACGAATACGTGCTGTTGATGACGCCCGAGGGCAAGACGATGCCGGGCCGCTATTTTGGCCGCGGGCTCATGCGGCGTCTGCGTTTTCCGGAATTCGTGAAGGCGCCCGGCGGCATCCCGATCCGGCCGCGCAATCTCGAGCAGCAGTTCTTCCTCGATGCGCTGATGGACGAGTCGATCTCGCTCATCACGTGTTTCGGCAAGGCGGGCACGGGCAAGACCCTGCTGTCGACCGCCGCCGCGCTGCACCAGACCTGCGATGAAGCCTCGCACTACGACGGCCTGTCGATCTCGCGGCCGGTGATCGCCCTGGGCAAGGACATTGGATTCCTCCCGGGCTCGCTCGAGGAGAAAATGAAGCCGTGGCTTCAGCCGTACCACGATGCGCTTGAGGTGCTGATGCCGTCCAAGGCGCCGAAGGAACCGCAGTTTGCCGCCAAGAAGGTGGGCAAGAAGAAAAAGAACAACCGCGACGACTCGCTGCCGCATATTCTGTCGCCATCATCCGGCGGCAATGGCGGCCTTCCTCCGATGAAGCCGTATGAGCGGCTCATCCGGAATGGGGTGGTTGAGATCGAGGCGCTGGCGTTCATCCGCGGACGCTCGATCGCCCGACGTTTTTTCATTTTGGACGAGGCGCAGCAATTGACGCCGCATGAGGTCAAGACGGTCATCACGCGTATTTCGGAAGGTTCCAAGATCGTCCTGATCGGCGACCCGGCCCAGATCGACAACCCGTACGTCGACGCGCGCAGCAACGGACTCGTCTATTGCCACAACCGCATGAAGGGCCAGCCCCTGCACGCGCACGTGAAATTGTCGAAGGGCGAACGTTCGCGCCTCGCGGAACTTGCCGCGGATCTGCTCTGAGGCGGACTCATGCGGCTGGGGGGTGGAACGTGTCGTCTCAACACGTTCGCGAACCGAAGCGCGTTGAGGACAACACGCTCCACCATTTGATTCGCAGCTTCACCGAGCCAATCGAGTGTTCAATTGCATGATCGTGGCTGGGACGAGACGCGTGTGGTCAATCGAAAGGCCGGAGCCTTGCGCGCGCGCGTCGCTCAATTCCCCGCGTCGGCGACCGTCTCCTCAGCTTCGCCTTCGGCCGCTTCGTTCCCCGGCTCCGCGTCCTCGGTCGGATCGAGCAGGCTGGGTTCGCCGCGGCTGGACGCCATCCACTCCATCAAGCCGGCAAAGAGTCCGGTGAACATGATGTCGCCGAAAAGCGAGCGCAGCAAAAAGAGGTAGGTGGGCGGATACTGGGGATGGCCGATGGTGAGCGCCTGCCACCATCCAGCGGCGCTCCGGGCGTAGAATAAATCGGACCACCAGGACTGGGTATTGGTGACGAGGTAGAAAACCAGCGCGCCGAGGAGGCTGCCGTTGAGCAGCCAGAGCCAGGACTTGCGCGTGGAAATCCGGCGGCCGAGCCACACGGCGAACGCGAAACAGGCGGAGCGCGCGATGAAACCGGAAATCCTCCAGTCGAATCCGTACTGGGACTGGTAGTGCTGGTTGATGAAGATATCGGACGCCAGCAGGGCGACAAACGGGACCAGCCAGAGCCAGCGCCGCTTCGAGTAAACCGCGCCACAGAACGTGATCGCCATGAGCGGCGAGATGTTCGACAGGGCCAGGTCAAACGCCCCCGCCACGCGATAGGCGATCGCCAGCAGGAGAATAGCGAGGGCGGCGTACATCGCCGGCACCATGACGCCATTCTCGGAAAAAAACAGGCTTTTTCCCGGTCATTTTCGCGAGTTCGGTGGGATCCATCCGCGAGATCGGTGCGATCAGTGGTCAAAAACACGATGGCTCGAGAAACAAGCCAACGACGCGCAACGCCGTTCATTCCTTGCGCCCTTTTGCGGCAACAGGGTTTTGTGGATATGCCCTGATGGCGTCTCGATGGGGCGGCGATCCGCGCTCCGCTTCTATTCCGCTTCGCGCGCCTGCAGCCAGAGAAGATCGGAGAGCCGGTTTATATATTGGAGCAGGGCGGGGCGGGCGCGGATGGCGACGAGGCGGCGTTCGGCGCGGCGCGCCACCGTGCGGGCGTGGTCGAGCGCGGCCGCCAACGGGGTGGCCCCGGGTGTTGCCCAGCCATCGAAGGAAGGATGTCGCGATTCGATCGCCGCGATTTCGACGTCGAGCGGTTCAACGAATGTGTCGGCGAATTTGGGCAACGCCGACCGCAGATAGCGACGTCGACCGGACGGCGGGCAGGCGACCTCTCCCATCAGGACCACCAGTTCCTTCTGAATGCGCCCGATGTTCCGCCGGAGTCGGGCGGAGCGGATGGCGGCCTTGGCCAGGCCAAGGGCGGCATTCAACTCGTCGATCGCCCCGACGGCCTCGATGCGGGGGTGATCCTTCGGCACGCGCGGGCCGAAGAGAAGGGCGGTGCGCCCGTCGTCGCCCGTCCGGGTGGCGATCGACCGTCGTCTTGTCCTGGATACCGGCATGCGCAGTCAGCGCCGGGCCGCCTCTTTGGTTTGCTTCTTGAGCGCCTTGAGCTCGGGGTCGATCACGGCAAGAGTATCCGTATCCATCCGGTCGATAAAGAGGACCCCATTCAGGTGGTCGGCCTCATGCTGCAGGCACCGGGCCAGCAACCCATTGCAGCGCAACGTGTGCGGCGTCCCGTATCCATCCTGGTAGGTGGCCGTGATCTCGTCCGGGCGCACGACGTCGCCCCGGATGCCCGGAAACGAAAGGCAGCCTTCCTCGTAGGAGGTGGTGGGCTCGGGCACTGGGGTAATGACCGGGTTGACGACGGTCATCGGCATGAAGAGCTCCAGCGGGGGCCGGGCCCCGTCGAGTTCCCAATCGAAGTCGCTCTCGACCTGGCGCAAGTCCACCACGCACAACTGGATTGCCTCCCCCACCTGCTGCGTCGCCAGCCCGATGCCGGCCGCCGCGTGCATGGTCGCGATCATGTCTTCCGCCAGGGCCCGGAGAGCGCCGTTGAATTCCGTCACGGGAGCCCCCTTTTTGCGGAGCCGGGAATCATTGAAGTGAACTATTTGGTGCGCCATGGGTCGATACGCTAGGCAGGATATTTAGCCCAACAACGGCGCGGCAAATAAATTTGTGCCGCCGATGACCGTCCCCTATGCCTCC
>DASYDZ010000248.1:0-18327 GCA_036499305.1 Candidatus Didemnitutus sp. | reverse complement strand
ATCCTAAATTACGCAGTTGAAGGTGCGCCGATTTTGGCGAGGTAAATGCTCAGCAAGCATTTGCATGCAAACCGAAGCGATGACGTCGGCGCACCCCGCGGGTGAAGCCGATTTTGTGTTCGCGACCGCGGGCGGCAAAGTCGCCCTGCGCACCACCAGCGATGCCCTCACGCCCTACGGGGGCCTGGTGCCGTGGGCCGCATTCGCGCGCCACACCGGGATCGTCGAGCGCTTGACGGCGAGTTGTCCGGTGACGCGCACCAGTCCCAACGCGAAACCCGTCCACGACATCCTGCACAGCTTCCTGTTGACCGCGTTGGTCGACGGGCGGCGTTTTTCGCACGTCGAGCGCTTGCGCGAAGACCCGACCGTGACGGAACTTTTCGGCCTCAAAAGCGTGGTCGGCGACGACACGATCAAGCGCCTGTTCGGCGCGATCGACGAGGCCGCCGGCGCCGCGTGGGTCGCGCAGGCCTCGGCGCCGATCTGGGGCGCATTGCCCGAGCGGTTCATCCTCGACTGGGACTCGACCGTGCAAACCAAATACGGCCACCAGGAAGGCGCCGCGCGCGGCTACAATCCGCAAAAGCCCGGGCGCAAGAGTTTTCACCCGCTCGTGGCGGTGGGCGCCGGCACCCGGCTCTGTGTCGCGTATCGGTTCCGCAGTGGCGACACCGTGACGGCCACGCAGTGGCAGGCCGCGATGGAGGACGCCCAAGGCGCGCTCGGCGGCCGGCAGGCCTGGCTCAACCGCGGCGACCTCGGGCTCGGCCACGAGGCCATCATGGCCTGGCATGAGGCGGCACCCGCCCGCCCGAAGTATTTGTTCAAACTGAAACTCACCGCCAACGTGCGCCGCGCGCTGCACGCCCTGCCCGAGACCGCCTGGCAAGGCCCTGGCGAAGCCGGGGTGTGGCAGGTCGCCGAGGCACGCGTGCGCCTGCCCGGCTGGACCTGCGAGCGCCGCGTGGTGTTTGCCCGCAAACTGCAGGGGCAGACCCCAGCGCTCGCGCAAGGCCAGTTCTGGCAGCAGGTGAAACACGAACTGGCCGCCTACGTGACCAGCCTGGACGAATCCGCGGCCAACGCTTGGCAGGTGCAGGCGCTGTATCGGGAACGCGCCGATGCCGAGAACGTGTTCGACGAGCTGAAGGGTCAGTGGGGCTTCAACGGGTTTTGCGCCCGCTCGCGCCGGGTGAGCGCCCTGGCGGCGCGCCTGCTCCTGCTCGTCTATAATCTATGGAGCCTGTTCGTGCGGTTGCTCGAACCGAACCGGCACGTGGAAGCGGCCGGCAGCCGAAGATGGTTCCTCGTCATCGCGGCCCGGCTGGTGCAGAGCGGCCGGGAAAAGGCGCTGCTCGTCTCCGTCCACGGCCGCTGGTGGGAGCAACTCAAGGCCGGCTACACCCGCGTCGCCCAATGGCTCGCTGCAACTGCGCCGCAGTTGAAAATCCCCCCGCCCCTGCCACCCAAAACTTCCCTCGCCTCGGCGTGAAAACCTAATCTTCAACTGCGCAATTTAGGATAATGGAAGCATTTTGACCGGGGACATACTGCGGTTGCGGTAAAGGAAGCGATTGGCGGCCACAAGCAGAGCCTCGAGATTGACCGCATGCGCGAGGCGCGGATCAAAATTCTTCCGGATATAGGCGAGGCAGTGTATCACTGCATCAGTCGAGCGATCGCCAATGCGCGGCTTTTCGACTCCGCCGCGTGCGATATCTTCCGCCGGCAACTGTGGGTCGCCGCGGAATTCTCCGGGTTGCAGATCATCACCTATGCGATCCTCTCCAATCATTTTCACGTCACGGTGCGTGTGCCGCGCAAGACTCCCGTATCCGACCAGGAACTGTTTCGACGTTACCAATTGCTGCATGGCAAATCCAAGCCGCGCGATCAGAAGACGCTTTCTACCATCAGGGCGTACCTTAAGGCGAACGACGCGGACGCCGCAAAATGGCGCCGGCAGATGCTAGCCCGCATGGGTGACGTTTCTCAGTTCATGAAGACGTGGAAGCAGAACTTTACGCTCTGGTTCAACGCCACCCATCGGCGGATCGGGACTCTTTGGGCGTCCCGGTTCACCAGCACCCTGATCCAGCCGGATGGTTTTGCCTCCGAGTTTGTCTCGGCTTACGTCGATTTGAACGCCACCAGAGCCAACATCGTGCGCGACCCAAAGGATTATCGGTATTGCGGTTATGCCGAGGCCGTAGCAGGCAACTCGAAGGCGCGATCGGGAATCATGAGCCTGTATGGGACACTTCCATGGAAAGACGCGCACGCACAATACCGCCTGACTCTGTTCGGCATTGGGTCCGACGCACGGGAGGGAAAGGCTTCAATCCCCTACGAAGATTTTCGCCGTGTAATCCGGGAGAAAGGCCAACTTCCGCTCTCCGACGTGGTTCTCTGCCGCCTGCCGCATTTTATTCACGGCGGCGTCCTCGGTTCCAGGGCATTTGTGCAGGAGCAACTGGCCGCCTACGAAAAGCGGACGCGCGCGCGTCCGCGAACGGCTCCCCGGCCATTGCCTTCCTGGTACGGGACAGACGACTTATTCACGATGCGCAATGTCCGGCAGGCAGATGCCGCCTGACTTGAGGATTCGGCGGAGTCCATCGCGACCGAGCGAGGCTTTCCTTGCCGCCCAAGGCTAACACATCCCAGCCCTCCGGACGGTTGTCTGGCCGCGGGCTGTGCAATCCCAAACGCAGATTGGCAGCCTTTCGCAATCTTCGCCTGCCGCCCTCAACCAGGGTCTGTCCCTGTTGCATGGTGAACCAGGGACTGTCCCCATTTTGTGGGAGACGAGGGACTGTCCCCGGCGAGAGAGGGTTCCGACGGCTGGGGGCTTTCTTGGAGCGCCGTTGTTTCCAAGAGGGAGCGAATGCCGCCTTCCGTTCGCACGATGCGAGTTGTCCTCCGGCGCATTCGGTTCCGGGGCGAGGTGCGAGCGTTCCCGCTTGAACGTAGAGCCTTGTCCCGCACGCCGGCACCTCAGCCGTCCAGCGCCAAACGTTTGCCGAAACTGACCGCGTCGTCCGGGACAAACCCGATGCGCCGATAGAACTCCATCGCCGCCGCGTTTCCCGTGCGTACCTGCAGGTTGATCTTCGGACATCCTGCCGCCCGCAGGAGACGCTCGGCTTCCGCGAGCAACAAACGACCAAGGCCGCACCGCCGACGCGATGGCTCCACGGCAAGATAGTTGATCCAGCCGCGATGGCCTTCATAGCCAGCCATGACCGTGCCGACAATCCGGCCCTTCTCTTCAGCGACAAGAAACCACTCGGGATTCACCCTTATTTTCCTTGCGATGTCCTTGAACGGATCATTCTGCGGACGGACCAATCCGGCCGCTCGCCAAAGGGCAATGACCTCCGTCTGATCTTCCATCCGAAATGCGCGCACAGCCATGGCTCTGGAATGCCTCGGATTTCAGCTCCCGGGCTTCAATGGCAACAATGCCGCCGGCCTCGTCACTTGTGATCCCATGGGAGTTTGACCTGCAGTTTCGGATATTTCCAGATCCGCACGACCGAAAACATCTTGCCGGGATTGCAAATCCCGCGCGGATCCATCGCCTTCTTCACCGCCATCATCGCCTTCACTTGGGCCGGACGGTGCTGAATCCGCAGGAAAGGCGTCTTCGCAAGCCCAATGCCGTGCTCCCCCGAAATTGCGCCGCCAAGGGAGACCACCGTCTTCATCAGCGTCAGCACCGCCGCCTCCGCCCGCCGCGTCTCGGCGGCGTCGCCCCGATGATACATGATGTTCACGTGCAGGTTCCCGTCCGCGAGATGGCCAAAGGTCGGAATGGCCAGACGGGACGACCGTTTCAGTCCCGCAAGGAACCGCGCGAATCGGGCATAACTGCGCATCGGCACGACGACATCCTCATTCAGCTTCGAATCGCCCAGCTCGAACATGGCGCCGGAACACTTGCGCCGCACTGCCCAGAGTTCGTCGGCTTCGCGGCGGCTCCGCGCCTCACGGAAACCCAGCGTCGACGCCCGCGCCCAGGCAAGCACGTCAAATTTCAAATCCTCGACCTCGCTCAGCCCGCCGGCGAACTCCAGCAGAATCACCGGCCGGCCCGCCTGTCCTGGAAAAACCGTCTTTCCCGTCGCCCGCTCCGCGCAAAGCACGCTCTCTCGATCCAGAAACTCGCAAATCGCCGGCTGGATGCGCTGGCGAAACAACGCCCGGGCCGCCGCCAACGCCGCCGCTTCGTTTTCGAACGATGTCAGCAGCGTCCAACGTTCCGGCGGTCGCGGAACCAGTTTCAGGATGGCGCCGGTCACGATCCCGAGCATGCCCTCGCTCCCAATCCAGAGATCGCGCAGGTTAAAACCCGCGGAGAATTTCTTCGTCGCCGTGCCCCACTCGACAAACTCGCCGGTCGGCAGGAACCCGCGCAGCGCCACCACGAAGTCGCGCGTCACGCCATATTTTCCACCGTGCATGCCGCCGGCGTTGCAGGCGACGTTGCCCCCGATCGTGCAAAACTCCTTCGAGGACGGGTCCGGCGGATAGAACCAGCCGGCCTTTTCCGCACCCCGCTGCACGTTCGCGGTCGTCGCGCCCGCCTGCGCTTCCGCCAATCCGGCCTCGGGATCGATCCGTATCTTTCGCAGGCTCGTCATGTCGACCACCCAACCACCCGCCACGGGCGCGGCCGAGCCCATCAGCGTGGTGCCACGCCCCCGCACGGTGACCGGCACGTCATGGCGGTTGGCGAGTTCCAGCACGATGCCGACATCCCGCTCGGCTCGCGGCCGGATCACGGCGTCCGGCAGGAATGATATCTTGCTGCTGTCGAACGACGCCGCCCAGCGCCCTTCACGGGAAACGTCAACCCGTCCGCCGAGGCGGCGACGCAGGGATCGGGTGGCGGAGGCGAAGCTCTTCATGGGTTGCAATCACACAAAACCCGGCCGGTCACGGCGGCGACAGCAATCTTGTCCGCAGCAGGAACAGCAGCCGTCACGCCGATACTGGACACGAATTGTTCTCGCCGCGCCTGTTCGCGAATCCCAGAAACACGCCATCTTCCATGGAACGCCTCATCGCACCCTGGCGCACCCTGCTCCGGCGCCGCGCCTTCGTTGTGCTCCTCACCTGCAACCTCCTGCTCGGGCTGGCCACGTCATTCGTCGGCCCATTCATGTCCATGTTCGGCACGCTGGAGGTGCGGATGAGTCCGCTCGTCTTCAGTGTCTTCATGACGATCACGTCCGTCAGCGCGATCGTGATCGGAACATATCTCGCCCACCGCTCCGACCTCCACTATTCGCGCCGCACCATGCTCGTCCTGGGATGCGGCGCCGGGTTCGTCGGGTATGCCGGCTACGCTTTCGTGCGCGATCCTCTGACCTTGACCCTGATCGGCAGCCTCGTCCTCGGCATCGCCTCGATCGTGTTCTCCCAGTTGTTCGCCTATGCGCGGGAAGAACTCGGACGCGCCGGAATCCCCGCCCGGGAACTGCCCTTGTACATGAACGTCTTCCGGCTCACTTTCGCGCTGGCCTGGACAATCGGGCCGGCCGTCGCCGCGTGGGTGATGGTGAAGTATCGCTACCGGGGCATGTTTCTCGTGTCGGCCGGCACCTACCTCGTCCTGATCGGCGTCGTCCTCGTGTTTGTCCCCGCCCTGCCGCCCAACGGCGCGGTGCGTTCGCTCGGGCGTCTGTCCCTGCGGGAGGCGCTGCGCCGCGGCGATCTCCTCGCCCATTTTGCCGCCTTCGTCCTCATCTTTCTCGCGGGAACGCTTTCCATGCTCGATCTTCCCCTGCTCGTCCTCGGAGAACTGGGCGGCCGGGAACAACAGGTGGGGATTGTCTATAGCGTGGCGCCGTTCTTCGAGCTGCCCTTCATGTACTACGTCGGCTTTCTCGCCACCCGTGGCGACCAGACCCGCATCATTCGCGCCGGATTCGCTCTCGCCATTTTGTATTATCTTGGGCTCAGCCTCGTGCAGGCACCGTGGCATGTTTACCTCGTTCAAATCCTGAGCGCTGCCGTCACCGCCGTCGTCGCCGGCGTCGCCATCAGTTTTTTTCAAAGCTACCTGCCGAACTACCCCGGCAGCGCGACGAACATCTATGTCAGCGCCCAGCGCGCCGGTTCCACCGTCGCCTACCTTGTCTTCGGCCCGCTGGCCGCGGCCATCGGACATCGCTCGATTTTCCTCATTTGCGCGGCATCCAGCGTGGCCGCCCTCGCCCTGCTTTTCACGCGGACGCGCCGCCCCGTCGCCACCTCAGGGGCGGTTCCCGCCTAGCCGTAACGATGCAATAGAGACTGGTTTTAATCCGGGATCGACAGGTCCTTTGGTGGTCGCCGATTTCCACATCGGCGACAGAGGCGTCGACATGGAAACCGACGCCCACCTACTGCATCGTTCCGGCTTAGCATCCCCCCCCGGGGCCTTCGGATGAACCTCTTTCCACCAGTCGAGTCGACGAATGATTTGTCCGTTCGATCCCGGAGATTTCTTTGCGGCGGTTCCCCGAGCAATGATCCCTTTCAACTCGACCGCCTCACCGTCGCCCAGCATGGCAATGCGCTTCGCGAGTGGCATCGGTTTGCGCCACTTTCGCCACCGGGATCGCCATTTCGCCCGGTCCCCGATCGCTATTTCGCCGATGCCATCGATCCAAAACGATCGACTTTCCCGCCGTGCTTCCCTAATAAAAGAAGCGGCGTCACGATATCTCCGCCCGTCCCTCACTGGTTCGCCCCCTTCGCGCTGCCATGAAAACCCTGCTCCCGCTGCTTCTCGTCTGGTGTGCCAACGCCTGCCTGGCGTCAGCCAATCCGGATCTGGCGATCACGCCATTCACGGTGGGACACCAGACCTTCCGGGCCGGCGACGAAATTGTCATTGATCAGGTCCTGGCAACGTCGTCCGCGCTGAAGGTCGGCGATCAGGTCGTAGTCCACGGGCATTACCGGCTGACCAGCGCGCCAAAAGCCAGTCTCGGCCTGATGGTCACCCACCTCGATCGCGTGAATATTTCCGATCCCACCGAAGCCTCGCAGCACGCACCGGCCATTCAGCCCGGCGGAGCGTTCACGCTTTCCTGCCGCATCACGTATGAAGGCGCGCTTCACGTGAGTTTCTATTCGGTATCCACAGGCCAGTCCGTCGGCGGCGTCTATTTTTCTCCGGCGCCCGGTTCGCCCCACCCATAGCAGGATGGACTTTGGCCGGCGCACCCGCGGGCGATCAGGTCTTTTGCACCCCGCCCAAACGATCCATCGCCAGTCGCCGACAGCCCTTCAGGTCAACCTTGCCGGTGGCGAGCATGGGAATGGCATCGACCCGGCACACCAGACGCGGGATCCAGAGGTTCGCCAGCCCGGCGTCACCCAAACGCGCGCGCAAAGCGGCGGCGGTCACGTCCTCGGTCGTGACCAGGACAAGCGCCTCGCCCTTCGCCGCATCGGGGATGCTGACCACGACGGCCTTCATCTGCTCCGTCTGGTCCCAGTCGAATTGCGCCACAATCTGCTGTTCCACCGTGCCGTGAGGAATCATCTCTCCCCCGATCTTCGAGAAACGGGAAAGGCGCCCCTCGATGAAAACGAAGCCGTGCTCGTCAATCCGGCCGAGATCGCCGGTGTTGAACCACCCATCCTGCAGAGCCGCGGCATTGCGCTCAGGATCGTCAAGGTAACCGGGAAAAACATTCGATCCCTTCAGCCAGAGAAGGCCGGTCGAGGTCAGTGGAAGATCGGCCCCGGTTTCCGGATCGACGATGCGCGCCGCCGAACCCGGGAGCAGCCGGCCCACCGAACCGATCCGCTTCCCCTCCTGGGGCCCGGCGGTCGCGGTCGTGATCGGCGGGTGGTGCTGGTTCACGCTTGCGACCGGCGTCGTCTCGGTCAGGCCGTAGCCTTCGAGAATCTCGATGCCAAACTGCTTCAGGAAGGCATCGTACAGGTCGGACGGAAGCTTTTCGGCCCCGGTCACGACGAGATCAAGCGACCGGACCTCCTCGCGCGTCGCCTTCTTCAGAAATGGCCGGATGAACGTCGGTGCGGCCACCAGGACCGTCGCCTTTTCCTGGGCGATGGCGTCGACGATCCGGCGCGTCTCGAGCGGGCTCGGCACGGTCACGACCCGGCAGCCCCGCAGCAGCGGATACCAGATGGTGACGGTGAAGCCGAAGCTGTGAAACACGGGCAGGCAGGCCAGCAGCGTCGCCGAGGCCGGCAGAATCGAGAGCGAGGAAATCTGCGCGCAATTCGCGAGGAGATTGCGGTGCGTGAGCACGACGCCCTTCGGATCGCCGGCGCTGCCGCTCGTGAACAGGAGCGCGGCCTCCTCGCGGTCGCCCACGCGCGGCAGCCGCAGGAGGTCCGCCACCCACTGGTTGGGCAGGAGCCACGCGGCCACGAGCCAGGCCAGCAACCGGGGCCGGCCCCCACCGGCCTCGATCTCGCGGCGGAGATCGACCGTATTTCCCGGAAAGGGAAACTCAGGCAGACGCTCCCGCATCGCGTCCGCCGTGATGACCGTCTCAATTCCGCCCAGGCGCAGCGAGGCGCTGACCGCCGCCGCCCCGGCGGTAAAGTTGAGATTCACCGGCACCTTGCCGGCGCAGGCCACGGCGAGGTTGGCGATGTGCGCACCCGCGCCCGTCGGCAAGACGATGCCCACCCTTCGGCTCGGCACCGTCCGGCGAATCCGTCCCGCCAGCACGGCGACCGCCGCGAGCATCTGCGCCGCCTTGACCTCCCGGCGCGCGGCCGTGCGATCGATCAGGACCGTGCGGCCGGGATGTTTGGCGAGGGCGCGCACCGCCTCGCGCGCGAGGTGACGCCGCAACGCCGGGCGCTCCGCAAAGGCCTCCGCGCCCAGTTCCAGCATGGCGCGCCGGATGGTTTCCGGCCCCGCCTCACCCGAAGGCACCGGCGCGCCGAAGAGGACGAAGACATGCGTCGGCATCAGCCGCGGCGACTTCCAGAGATATTTGTGCCCGGCGAAAGAAAAGACCGAACCCCACAGCCCATCGATCACCGCGGGCACGACCGGGGACTTGGTCATTTCCGCGACCGCGCTGAATCCCCGTTTCAGTTCCATGAGCTGGCCCGTGCGCGAAATGGCCCCCTCGGGAAAGATGCAGACGAGTTCGCCCCTTCGGATGGCCTCGGCCGCCATCCGGATGCCCTTGGTCGGACGCCCCGGCGCGACCGGGATCACTCCCGCCGCGCGAAACAGGAAACGAACGGTCGGGCTGCGCACCAGGCCCGCAAAGGCCACGAATCGCAACGGACGCGGCGAAGCGATTTGGAGGACGACGGCATCGACGTACGACAGGTGACTGCACACCACCAGCGCACCGCCAGGCGGCAGATTTTCGGCACCCCGGCTGCGCACCCGGTAGAACAACGGGCCGATCAGACGCATGACCGCGCAGACCGTCTGGTGAGGCAGATGCCATAACGCATAACCAAGCATGCCGAGCGTACCGAGGGTCAGCGCAAAGATCTGGGTCGACGGATCCCAGTTGAGCATCCTCTCGCCGGCGAACAGGTAAAACACGGCGTTCGCCAGCAGGCCGGCGGCGCTGGCGAGCAGTCCGACCGCCGCGAGAATCCTGCCGCGCCGCGCCTCACCCGCCGTCTCCTGGATATAAGCGTACAACGGCACGAGAAAAAAGCCGGACGCGAATCCGGCCGCCACCAGCCACGAGTCGAACGCCAGGCCGACATGTCCCACCAGGCCGAGGGCAAACAGGGCGACCACGAGCAACGCGCCGCCGACCGGGGCGAGGCCCAATTCGATGCCGCGCCGCGACATCACGCCCGCCGACAGATTTCCCGCCAGCGTGCCCACCCCGAGCAGCAGCGCCATCACGCTGGCCGACGTCGCCGAACCGATCCCGCCCCGATGCAGGTTGGCTCCCATCTGTAGCAACAGGACGAGCATGTAGCCGCCGAGCGCATAGAAAAACATGATGCCCGAGCTGGCCCGGAAGAGCGGGCGTTCGCGCCACAGTTCCGCAACCTGCCGGCCGTGCCGCCAAAAAAGATCAGCCCGGAACGGTTCGCCTGATCGCACGGTTGTCGGACGAACCATTTGAAAGACCAGCCATGAGGCAAACGAAAGAACGGCGAGGATGCATCCCGTCAGAAGCGCGCCCTGCCATGCCTCCGCCGCCAATGGCTGCCGACCCGCCGCCACCGAGCGCGTCAGGCCGTCGAACAGCGCGCCGCCCGCGAATATCCCGAGGAGAATGGCAGTGACGGAGAGCATCTCCATCACCCCGACCGCGCGCGAAAGCACGTCGGCGCCGACCAACTCGCGCAGGATGCCCCGTTTCGCCGGGGCGAACACCGCCGCCTGCAACGACAGCAGTCCGAAGCAGATCAGCGCACCGGGCATCCAATGCATTGCCAGGGCGGCCACCAGGAGCGCCATGATGACGGCCTGCGCCCCGAGCGAGAGATTCAGGACGCGACTCTTGGGAAAACGATCCACCACCCAGCCGGCGAGGGGTGCGAAAAGAATGAATGGCGCCACCAGCGCGGCGCTCAGCAGGGAACGAAGAAGGTTCGGATCGGTGCCGCCCCACACTCCCGGATACTGCACCAGGGCGATGAGCATCAGCTTCGCCGCGTTGTCGTTGAACGTGACCTGGGCCTGCGCCGCCATCAGGGCGGCCAGCGGGAGGCGGGATGATTTCATTCCAGGAGCTCGCCCACTGTGGATGCCGGCCGCGGACGGGCAAGACCGTTCACCCTGCACCGGGCGCCGCACGCAGGTCGCGCGCGAGCGAGCCGAAGCCGCTGGGAAAATCGTTTTCCAGGCGGCGGACATCACCGCGATGGCGCGAAACCTCCTCCACGGCGCGGCGAATCTCGAAGGGAAGCGATGGCCGGTCGGTGCCGTAGACCCGCCATTTCAATTCCCGCCGCGTATAGGGCAGCCGTCCGCTGGCGAGTCCTGTCACCCAGGCTTCTTCTGTCACGGAGGTATCGCGACCGCACAGGTACCAGGCCTCGATCGCGGGCACGGCGAGCCCGATGGCGCGAAGCACGCGCCGACGTCCGTGGACCGGCGGCAGATTCCTCGTCGTGCGGCGGTAGACCGCCCGCAGCCGGCAGATCCGGCATTGCGGTTGGAAATAGCCCGGGGCGTCGTGATCCGGCGTGTGGATGGGGGTGTCATCGGAATCGACCACCACCACAAGCAACTCGGTCCCGGTGTTGAAATGCAGGTGCCGCAGCACGAACGGCAGGATCTGTTCCACGGACGGCCAGCCCCGCGCGCGCAGGTTGGTGGCGATCCGGTCGATCGGTACGCCCAGGACATACCCGGCCAGCACGCGCAAGGCGGCCTCGTCCGCCGGTGACTCGCTGAGAATCGCCAGCTTCATTCCTCGGGCACGGCGCCAAGCACTCCCGAGAACCACAGGTCGCCAAGGGGGGCGTCCCGCAACTGGCCCTCGATGCCGGGCACTTCCGACAGGCGCTGGAAACGCGCGGAGGCTCCGTGCTTTTGCGAAAGAATCACCTCCTCGGGATGATCCCGGTACAGGTCGAGCAGATAGGGCGAATGCGTGGTTGCGATCACCTGGACCGGCGCGCGTTCCACTCCGGCGTCGCGCGGGTGACTGAGGCGGTAGAGGGCATCGCGCACTTCCCGCAATTGACGCGGGTGGTGTCCGCGATCCGCCTCCTCCAGGCACACGAGCGACGGCGGATCGGGCATCGCCGCAAGGGCCAGGATCGCGAGCGAATAAAGCGTGCCCTGCGAGAGATTGGCGCCGGTAACGCCGTCCTCCTCGCCCCGGATTTGCGCCACCAGCTCGACCGTGTCGTCACTGCCCGGGGCGACCCGAAGCTTCGAAAACTCGGGATTCCAGCGGCAGAAATCGGCCTGGACAGAGCGGAATGCGTCCGGCGCGTTCGTCTCCCAGGCGGCGAGCACCGCGGCGATGTTGCCGCCATTCGACGCCAACTCGGGCACGGCCAACCGCGGCGAAGGCCGGCCCATCGCGTAGTGGTCGAAGAGATACGCCCGCGCCGAGGCCAGTTGCGGCCGGAGGGCGATCCAGGCGTCGCGGGCCAGAGGCTCGGGCGCGTGCATGGTCAACCGGTTGCAAACCAATTCGTCGGCCGCGCACCCCAGTGACACCCGCACCCCGTCAAACGGCGGAGGAAAAAGAAACACGATCTGCGGGCCGGCGGACGGCGGGGTCAGAGGACCGACGGGCGGCTGGTCGATCATTTCGGCCAGGGAACGAAGCTGCAGGATTGCCTGGATCAGGCTGGTCTTCCCACTTCCGCTCGGCCCGACCAGCAGGTTGAAGGCCCCGAGGCTGACTTCGGTCGACCGGAGGGCCTTGAAATTCCGGAACTGGACGGCCGAAATCATCGTATCACGGTGCCGTGCCTCGTCCCCGGCTCAATACGGTCCGCGGATATGGGACGCCACCTGGCGCTCGTAGAAGGCCGTCAACTCCACGTGGCGCTGCGCCCCCAACGGCGCGAGATGCGTCGGACGGATGTTGGCGCGGGCCTGGTCCGCGTTGCGGGCGCCGGGGATGACGACGCTGATGGCCTCGAAATCGAGACACCAGCGGATCGCGAACTCAGCCATGGACAGGCCCGGCGGAATCATCGGCGCGATCAGATCGGCAAGCTCGACTCCCTTCTCAAAGGGAAGGCCGGCAAATGTCTCGCCCACGTTGAACGCCGCGCCATCACGGTTGAAGTTGCGATGATCATCCGCGGCGAACGTCGTCTGCTTCGTCATTCGGCCGCCGAGCAGTCCGCTGGCCAGAGGCAGCCGCACGATGAGGGCGATGCCGCCGCGGCGCGCCGTCGAGAACAGCGTGTGGATCGGTTTTTGGCGGAAGATGTTGAAGATGATCTGGAGCGCGGAGCATCCGGGCTGCGCGCAACACCACAGCGCCTCGTCCATCGCCTCGACGCTCGCGCCGTAGGCCTTGACCTTCCCTTCGCACTTCAGCTCCTCCAGCCAGCCAAATAGTTCACCACGCCGCAACACGTCCGGCGGGACGCAGTGCAGTTGGGTCAGATCGACGGCTTCAACCCCCAGCCGCTGGAGGGATTCCTCAGTGTGTTTTCGCACCACGTCGCGGGTGAAATTGTGCGGCCAGCCCGGATCGCCACGGCGTCCGAGCTTCGTCACGATGAACACCTCGTCGCGACTGCGCGTCTCCCGAAGGAACCGGCCGATCAGCGACTCGCTGCGCCCGGCGCCATAAACGTCGGCGGTGTCGAAAAAATTGGTGCCCGAATCGAAGGCGGCGCGAAGCGTCGCGAGCGCGTCATCGTCCGAAACCGTTCCCCACCCTCCTCCGAGTTGCCAGGTGCCGAGGCCGATTTCGCCGGCGACGCGGCCGGTGCGGCCGAAGATGCGCGTATTCATGCGCGTCAATCTGGAGTGATCCCGGCCGTCCTCAAGGAGAACTTGGCCCCGTTGGCAGCGGGACCGCCGGCTGGTCGGGCGACGATTTCCTGTCCTCCGTGTCGGTCGGTCGGGACGTCAGCAGGCCAAGATAATACGCCAGGGCGTCCGGGCGCGCCACCGAACCGTTTATCACGATCGGGTCGCGCGCCTTCGCGTAATCATGGGCGTCGCGGGTGCCATCCAGCAGCTTCAGGCGCCCGAGCATCTGCTCGACGCGCCCTCGCGCCGCGAGGTTGAACGAAAGCTTCAACGGACGCTCCGTCCAGCGCTTGCCGGGGTCGCCGGCAATGGCCCCGGCGCCAAGCAGTTCGATCTCGGGCGACGTGATCGAGAAATCGGTCAACTCGAGGTTCATCGCCTCGTCCCGGGTCAGGCGGAAGGTGAACTGGTCGTAGCTGAACTCCCCGAGCGCCAGCGCGAGCTGGTCGATGTAGTAGCCGCTGCCCGCCACTTTCTCGGCGGCTTCCTTCACCTTGCCCGTCTTGAGCAGCGAGCCGAGGGCCGCGCTCCACTCGACCGCCTTGCTGGCCATGGAAATCTTGTCGGTGGCCCGTTTCAAGCCCCGAAAAACCCCGCCGTTGCTGCGATACTCGACCTCCGCTTTCGCCCGGTCCCATGTGTCGTCCCAGGTCAATCCGCTGCCCTCCCATTTGCCGCGAAGCGTGCCGACCCCCTCGACCGGAGGCACGGAGTCGGGGGCGACGCCGCGAAAGAACCGCCCGGGATCGAAATCCGCCAGCACCAGCCGGCCACGCAATTCGTAGGGATTCATCTGCTCCGAAAAGGTCAGGTCCCCGACGGCCGAGAACTTGCCGCCACCCGCAACGTCAGCGGCCAGCTTTTCCAGGGTGAGCATTCCGGGTTCCACGCTGACCCAGCCCTGGACGTTTCCGGCCGACCACTCGTGTCCGCGCGCCAATTCCTTCACGTCCACATCAAGCTTGCCCCGCCAGCCCGACCAGAATGGCAGGGCATCGGCCGCCGGCGGCGAAAGTGCGCGCTCGCCGGCCCCTGAGTCGCCACCACCGTTGCCGGTCAGCGCGAGCAGGTCTCCGATTTCGACGTGGTCGCCCGTGAGATGCGCCTCGAAGGTCGCGCCGTCCGGCCGGAGGGTCCCCTCGGCCGAGAGCTTCAAATCCGAGCGGACTCCCGCGCTGTCGATCAAAACCGGCGCCTCCAGCGAAAACGACCCGTCGAGTCGCGTCACGGTCCGCAAACTGAGATTGGCGACCGGCAGCACCCTTGCCCCATCCCGGCCGACCAGCCCGTTCAAGGTGGCGCGCGCCTCGATTTGCAATGCTCCGCCGGGAATGATGGCGCCGCGGACCTCGCCGTTCGCTCTTCCTGCCGACAGCGCATCTCCACGATGAAACCATGGCTGCGCCCCGAGCGCAGGCAGGTCGAGGTTGAAGGCCACCTGCGACCGTACTCCGGGCCACGGACCGGTCACTTCGGCCGTCAACTTGGCGACCGGCGCGCCATTGGCATCGCGCACGAGTGCGTCCCCCGCCGCGAGCCTGGTCGCCCGGCCCCCGGCAAACTCAAGGGTCGGCGAGCACTCGACCGATATTCCCGCCAGGAGCGACCGGCCTTGGTGCACGAGGGCGACATCCGTGAGCAACAGCGGCGACTGACAGGCCACCACGACGCGATCGCCCCCGCCGCGGACCACGAACTCGTCGGCCGCCGTGAATCCGCTGAGTCGATACGATGCCGGCACCGGTAGGAGCGAGGCCAGCGGCAGGCGGCCGAGGGTTATCCGCATGAGCACGCCATCCTGATCCCCACCGTCGACAGTCATCCGCCCGGGAGTGAAGGCAAACGGGCGCGCCGCCGCCACCGAAATGAGCCGCTGCCCATGCTCGTCGATGGCGTCGAAGTTGGCGCCATGGACATCCCAGCGACCAGCGTTGATGGAGACATCGATGCCGCCCTGGGCCCGCACGTGACTGCCCGGAAACCAATGGACGAAAAGCCCCGGGCACTCGCCCGAGAAATCTCCGGAACACTCGACCGGCCCGGGACCGAGCGAGGTGAGGAAACTGAACCTTCCGGAAAGGGAATCGGCCGATGACGTGGAGAGGTGAACGGAATTGAACAGCACCCGCAATCCGGAGGACACCAGTTCCGCTTTCGCCTCAAACGTGAGACCCGCGTGCGGCACGAGGACGCGGTTGCCGCGTTTCACCGTCAGGTCCGCCAGTCGCACGGGCGTCACCGAATGTGCCGTGATCCGGGAACCGTCGGACACCAGAGCCAAATCGCCGATGATGCTCCCGCCCGCGAGGTCGATGGCCGGCAAGAGCGGAAGGATCCACGCCAGGGGCAGGCCGGTGATGTGCAGCCGCACGAGTTCCCCGTCGCCGGCTCCCGGCACGGCGGAGGGCGGACGCCGTGTGGTCAGGCGCCCGTCCCTGAGATCCAGGGCGAGCGGACCGGCGGACTGCAGTTGCAGGACCGGTTGCGCGCCGGCGAGGTTGACCTCGAGGCGATTCAATCGAACCTGCCGCGCATCGGCGGCAAAATCGAAGTTGCTGTCCACGCTCACGGTCCCGACGGCCCGCAGGGCGGGAACGAGCGCGCCCAATTCGCCCGCCGACGCGCGCAGCGATCCCTGGATAGCCACGGCGCGCATCCCCGGATCGAGGTGAAAGGTTCCGTGACCCCGTCCGTCAAACTGGGGCAATCCGCCGCCGATGATGAACGGCTCGATCTGGGTGGAGGTCGCGGTCAGCGTCCATTCCCCCGCCATGGTACCGGCCGCCCCCGGTCCGCGCCGCGCGTTGGCGTCGAGGATGTCCGCCGCGTGGCCGCTCACGAGCGTGTCGATGTGAAAGCGGTAGGTCTCGCCCTCCGTCAGGCGCGCGAGTTCGGCCGCCACCTTGAGCTGGTGGGCGCCGGAGATCTGCGGCCCGGAAGCATCGATCAAGGCGGTGACACCGACGCGGTCGAACGACCGCCCGATCGACTGTTTCAACTGCAGCGCCGCCTGAAGGTCGAGCTGTCCGACCCGCGCTCCCGGCATCGGGTCGACCAACCGCGCCTTGAGCCGGATCGTCCCTTCCGCGCCGGGCGCGATCTGTCCGCCCGTGACCCGGAACGTGGCCTGGATGTCCGGACGGCCCGGCGAGCCCGGCAGGCGCGCGACGCCGGCAAGCTCAAGGTCGCCGATGACCACCTGCCAGGGCAACTGAACCTGCACGGCACCGGCAGGCGAGGCGAAGGCGGCCGCGAGGATTCGGCTTCTCGGCATGCGGGTGGCATCCACGGTCAGGGTCGATGCGGAAAGGCGCCTGATCTCCAGTTGCGAACCGGTCATCAGGTCGAACAGCGAATATTCGCCCTCGAGGCGATCGGCGGAAACCCGGACCCGGTCGATCTCGAGTCGCAGGCCGCGAACCGTAAACGACGACGGGGCCGCCGAGAATCCGTCCAGTTCGAGGTGGAAGCCGCGGTGCCCGGCAGCGGCCCGCAGCAGGGCCCAGCGCTGGACGCCGGGCACGAAGGCCAGGCCCACGACGACGCCAGCCAGCACGACAAGGGCAAGGAGGGCAATCGAGATGGGGCGGGCCGGCTTCATCAGCTCTGCGAATACGACAGGAGAGTGTGCAGGAAGTTGCGCTCTTCGCGCCACATCGAAACGCGAGCCTCAGCCGCAATCATCCTGGATTTCGCAATTGAACGCTGCCCTTTTGCCAGCGCTACTCCCCGGAGCAAGCTCCGGGGATTCTACGCGCGGCTTGCATTGCCCTCCAAGCAGGGCAACGCCGGGCAGCGTCCTAACTCGCATGGAAACCCCGCAGCAAGCTGCGGGGAATGTTTCAGTATTCAATTGACCATGGACTGCGCGGAGGACGCGGATGCAGAAGAATGCGAACGGATGGCGGCACCTGCTGCAATCATTCCGTCCCGCCCCGGAACTCCGTCCGTGAACCGGGCGGACTCAGGCAGACAACCGGGGCCGCCCGGTCACTTTGGCGGCCAGGGCAGCTCGCCGGTCGGACGCATCTCGTCAGTCTCACCGATGGCCTTGCGCACGGTGGCCACGGCAATATTGTAGGAATAGTAGGCTTGAAGCTGGTTGAGCCGCGCCGTCGTGAGGTCGGTTTCGGCCTGAAACACATCCAACTGGGTCGCGGTCCCGGCGCTGAAACGGGCGTTGGCGAGGCGGACGCTCTCCTCGGCCTGCGTCACGACCTTCATCGACGCCTCGGCCAGCTCGTTGGCCTGCTGGAAGCTCGAGATCGAGCGGCGGACGTCGACATCGACCGCGAGCATGGTCTCGGCCGTCGAAAGTTTCGACTGCTCGAGCAGCGACTTGGACTGCGCGACGCGGCCCTCGGTGGCGCGGCCGTCAAATATGTTCCACTGCGATTCGAGCCCGACGGTCCAGCCGTCCAGCTCACTCCGGCCCGGAACGCTGATGGGAGCCTTGGCCCATCCGTAGGAGCCGAACACCGACAGATCGGGATAGTAGGCGGCCCGGCTCACGAACACGCCCTGCTCAGCCGAACTCTGCAGCTTTTCCAGGCGCTGGAGATCGGGACGTTTTTCGCGGGCCGTGGCCAGAGCCGAGACAAGGTCGAAGCTCGCCGGCTTGAAGTCCAGCGAACCGATGAATTCGGGAATCTTGGCCACGTTCTCCTGGCTCGTGGAGACAAAACCCAGCGACTGGCGGAGTTCCTCCACGGACAGGCGGAAATCATTGCGCGCCGTGATCAATGCCGGTTGCGCGTTGGCCAGGGCGACCTCGGCGCGAAGGACCTCGAAGTTGGAGACCGTGCCGGCATCAAAGCGGTTTTTCACGTCCTGGAACTGGCGCTGCAGCAACTCGACGTTCTGTTCCTGCACCTTGATCCGCTCGCGGTTGA
>DASYDZ010000247.1:0-4376 GCA_036499305.1 Candidatus Didemnitutus sp. | reverse complement strand
GCGGCGCCCGCCCAGACGACCTTGCGGCCGAGTTCGCGCACGAGCAGCGACGAGAACGGCCCGTATCCCCCCCATTTCAGGTCCTCGCGCCGGCTGTCGGGAAAAATCAGCACCGGCCGGAGACCGCGGCGGGGCTCCATGAAATCCAGGTTCAGGCGGTCCATCTCGCGAAACACCAGCGGACCCTCGGTCTGCGGGGCTGCCCCGACGAGCGGGCAAAATTGCAGCAGGATTTCGAGCAGGTGCGCCTGGCGTCCCGCGGCCGGCAGTGGCGCGCGCTCGCCGTAAAATATTCCCGATCCCTCCCGCGCATCGGTCCGCCCGATTTTCCGCGCCGCCCGGCTCCACTTCGTCATCAGGCCCGAACGCAGCAAGCCCTGGAAATCGAAGACCACATCGAATTCCTTCCGGCGCACTTCGCGCATCAGGCGGAGGAAGGCGCGCGCGCCCTCATGCCGCTGGAAGACGAAGGTCTGATCGACGACCGTGCTCGCCCGGACCAGCGGCGCGAAAATATCGCGCACGACCCACGATACGCGCCACTCCGGGTTCCGGGCCTTGACCGCCGCAACCACCCGGAGCCCGTGCGCGATGTCGCCGAGCGAGGAAGGTTGGATGACAAGGAGTTCCGGCATGCCGCGAGCGGAGAAATGACTTTCAACCACCCCCGGACTTAGGTTTCATGCAGTTGTTCCGCCAAAGGCAAATGCGAAGCAACCTGCTGCGGGGATTTTCCCGCGAATTCCGCGCCCGCCGCGCCGCGAGGCATGGCTAAAGTCCTGCTGCAAATCGCCGGCTGGCTGATCGCACGTACCCCGGAGTTCATTCTCCGCGGATCATCGGTCATGCTCGGCACGCTCATCTACGTCGCGGCCGGACGGCGCCGGCAGGTGATGCTGCGCAATCTGGCGGCGGTGTTTCCCGACCGCAGCGAACGCTGGCGCCGCCGCCTGGCGCGCGAAAGCTGTCATCGGATGGTCGAGACCGGACTGCTCGCCGCGGCCGCGCCTCACCTGTCCGCGACCCGGGTACGCCGGTTAGCGCGGCTCGCACCGGAGGCCGTCACCTATTTCGCCGAAGCACACGCGCAGCCCCGTCCGATCGTCATTGTTTCGGCGCACCTGGCCTATTGGGAAGCGCTCTCCTGGGTCCCGGAGCTTTCGCCGGCACCGCTGCGGGAGCCCGCCACCATCTACCGCCCCCTGCGCAATCCCGCCCTCAACGCGTGGGTCGTGCGAACGCGCAGCCGGTTCGGGGTGAAACTGCTCTCCCGCAGGACCGGCATCCATGACGCGGTGCACATCCTCAACCGCCAGGGGTGCATCAATGTGCTCTTCGACCAGAACGCCGGCGGCCATGGCACCCTGACGACGTTTTTCGGGCGGCGAATCTCCATGACCGAACTCCCGGCCCTTCTTGTCCAGCGCACGGGCGCCGACCTAGTGCTGGTGGGCACACGGCGCACCGGATTGTGGCGGACCGAGATTTTTCTCCACCGGCTGTCGCACGATGGCACGACGGCCGGCATCCTCGCGGCCATCAATCTCGACTTCGAGCATCTCCTGCGCACCGACGAAGGTGTCTGCGCAAGCTGGCTGTGGCTCCATGACCGCTGGAAGATCAACGAGCTTCCCGTCGAGCTGGCCAAGATCACGGCCAAGCGGAATCTCCTCGAGGAGGATGCGCGTTTCCGCTCCGCGGCGGGACGCTCCTGACGCCATTTGCCGGCTTGCGCCGCGCCGCCCCCGGCCCGATATCGTGGACGGACTCATGTCACCCGGCATCATTTCATCCTTCCGCCTCCCGGCCTCGCCAAGCGTCTTGAGGACAAGCCGCTCCACCGGCCATGAAGCCCGTTGAACCCGTGTCCGCCGACCCCGCCCCGCTTCCGTTCGTGACGGTGGCGATCCCAACCTACAACCGCAGCCGCTGGCTGAAGGAGATGCTGGCGTTTGTCACCCGGCAGGATTACCCCGCGGACCGTTACGAGGTGGTGGTGGTCGACAACAATTCGCCCGACGACACCCGCGACGTCGTGGCGGCGTTTGCCGCGGCCACGCCGGCGCCCCGCTATTTTCTCGAGACGAAACAGGGCTCAAGCCACGCCCGCAACCGTCTCCTGGCCGAGGCGCGCCCGGACACGGACATCATGCTGTTCGCGGACGACGATGTCATCGGCCGGGCCGACTGGATCCGCCTGATGGTCGCACCGCTGCGCGAGGCCGGACACGAGCGCGTCGCCGGCGTCTGCGGCGAAACCATCCCTCATTTTCCCGACGGCCTGCCGCCGTGGCTCGAGGGGCAATTCCGGCCGTTCGGCTACCGCACCGACTCAGGGCCGCTGACCGCCAAGCAGCTTCCCTCGACTGCGAATGTCGCCCTGTGGCGCCGGGTGATCGACGAGGTTGGACATTTCCGGACGGATCTCGGCCGGCTTCCGAACCGTCTCACGGCCGGCGAGGACAACGATCTCATGCGCCGCATCCTCGCGGCTGGCTATACGTTCTGGTTCGAGCCCCGGGCTGACGTGCTGCATGTCGTGCCGGCGAACCGCCTGACGTTCAAGTATGCGATGAAACTGCAGTACGACGCGGCCTGTTCGCGCGTGATCGAGCGTTTCAGCCATCCCGGCGGCATCGGCTGGCTCCTGTCGCGCATCCTTCTCTACGCGTTGCAGATTCCATTCTACGCGGTGCTCGGGCTCGTCAGCTTCATCCTTTTCCAGGCCGGCGCCGGCAAGCGGCAGTTCACGCGGATCGGGCGCGCCGCAGGCTACGTGGTGGAATCGGCCCGCACCCTGAAACGCAAGGCACTCGGCCAGCGGATCGACGTGTACTCATGAGCAACGACGCCTCCCTGCCCTTCGCGTCGGTGACGATCTGCACGTACAAGCGCCCCCGCTGGCTCCGCGAGACGCTCGAGTGCCTGACCCGCCAGGATTATCCGCGCGATCGCTGGGAACTGATTGTCGTCGACAACAATTCCCGCGACGACACGCCCGCGGTCGTCGAGTCGTTTCGCGACGCGCCGCAGCCGCCGCGATACGTGTTCGAGGAGCGCCAGGGATCGAGCCACGCCCGCAACCGCGGAGTGGCGGAGGCTCGGGGCGAGATCATCATTTTCACCGATGACGACATGCTCGGCGGACCGGGCTGGCTGCGACTGCTCGTGGCGCCATTTCTTCTGCCGGGGAACGGGCGCATAGCCGCCGTCGGCGGCGAGGTGGTCCCGGTGTTTCCCGAGGGGCTGCCACCGTGGCTGGTCAACCAGTGGCGTCCGCTCCGCTTCCGCGCCGACGTCGGGCCGTTGCGGCCGGATCAGTTGCCGATGACCGCCAATCTCGCGTTCCGCGCCGGCATCTTCAAGGAGGTGGGGCTTTTTCGCACCGATCTCGGCCGCATCGGCAACCGCTCCCTGTTCAACGAGGATCACGAGTTCTGCCGCCGGGTCCTCGCGAAGGGCCATGTCATGTGGTACACGCCGATCGGGGAACTGCAGCATCAGATTCCCGCCGGCCGGCTCACCTTTCGGTACACGTTCAAGCAGGTCTATGATGCCGCCCGGTCGCGCGTCGTGGAAAGCACCGGTCACGGCGGAAAGGGCGTCGGCTGGGCTCTGTCGCGGCTCATTGGCCATGCGCTCCACCTGACATGGTGCCTTTTTCTGAGCCTCCTCCTGCTGCTGACCTTCCAGCCGGGCCGGAGCAAGCGGTTCGTGACCCGCGCCGCCCGCGGGCTCGGCTACGTGGTCGAGTCCGCCCGCGCCATCGGACGCTTGCTCCGGGGCGGGCAGCCGGCAACGTGACCGGCAGCATGGCGGAACCGCCTCTCCGCATCCTTCTCGTCAACCGCCATCTCAACATCGGCGGGGTCGAAACCTATCTCTGCCGGCTCGCGGCGGCGCTGACTGCCCGGGGGCATCACGTCGGCCTTCTGACCGAGGGAGGACGCTACGAGAAGTGGGCCGTGGAGGGCGGCGCGAAACTTTTCAAGGTCAACTCGCTCGCCCGCGACTGGCCCGCCGTGCTCGAGTCCCTGCGCGCCGAAAACTTCGACCTCGTCCACGCGCACAATTATAATTCCGCCCGCGTCGGCCGGCGCATCTCCGCGGCCCTTCGGCGCCCCTATCTCATGACCGTCCACGGTCCGCGTCCGCGGTTGAAACAGCTCTTCTTTCGCGATTGGAGCGACGAGGTCGTGGCCATGAGCGAAGGCGACCGCGACAACATCGCCTGGTGGGGCGGCGCCGGACGCCGTCCGATTGCGCTCAGCTTCTACGGCATTGACACCGGCCGGTTCCGGCCGGGACTCGATCCGGCGAGCCAGGCCGCCGAGTCCGGCCTGCCCCCCGGCGGCCCGCGCATCGTTTTCGTCAGC
>DASYDZ010000246.1:0-2122 GCA_036499305.1 Candidatus Didemnitutus sp. | reverse complement strand
GATGAGGCCGCAGGATGATCGTCGTACTTCTTAATGTCTATCTCGCAGTTCTTTTCGTCCTCGTGAAGACGAAGACAATTCCGTTCAGTCTGTTTTGGAAGGCCTCCCCGGTCCTAGTACTTCGGCACGGAGGTTTTGATTCTTTGAGGCCGAGTTAGGTTTGTGGGCCTGGGATAGGCGCGGCGCATCTTGGCGCGGGCGTTTTCGGTTGTGAAGCTCCAGTTGACGCGGGCGCGGGCGGCATTGCGCTGCTTTTGCCAGGCGGCGACTTCCGCGCCCAGGCGCGAGTAGCTTTCGATGCGGCGGTCAAGACATTGGCTGGCGAGCACGCCGATCTCGATCTCGACCATGTTGAGCCAGCTGGCGTGTTTGGGAGTGTAGTGGAACTCGATGCGGCGGAGCAGACGCCGCGCCTCGTCGGCCGGGAAGGTTCGGTAGAGCGCGCCGACCGAATGGGTCGACAGATTGTCGAGCACGACGCGGATGCGCTCGGCCTTCGGATAGTGGAGATCGGCGAGTTCGCGCATGCAGACCGCGAAGTCGGCCGCGGTGCGGCGCTCGGTGACCTTGACCCTGCGCCACGGGCGGTTCGCATCCAGAAAGACGAACAGATTGGCGGTGCCGTTGCGGCGGTATTCGCAGTCGTAGCGTTCGATCCGTCCGGGCCCGGGCGCCATCGGCCGGCGCACCTCGCCGATGAGTTGGATCGGGCTCTCGTCGAAGCAGACCACCGGCCGCTGCGGGTCCGGCGCCTCGGCATAGAGATCGAGCACATCCTCCATGCGGGCGACGTAATCGGCGTCGACCTGCGGGATGCACCACATCTTCCGGCGCCAAGGCTTGAGATCGTTGTCGGCCAGACGTCGGCGCACGGTCTCGCGCGACAGGCTCTCGTGCGTGGTCAGCTTGACCATCTCGCCCGCGAGCAGGTCCAGCGTCCAGCGGGCGCGGCCCGCCGGCGGGTTCGAGCAGGCGGTCGCCACCAGCAGGGCCTCCTCCTTGCCGGTCAACTTGCGCTCGGCCCCGGGACGCGGCTCCTCGCTCAGCGCCCGCTCCAGGTTGCCCTCCACGAACCGCCGCTTGGTCCGGTACACCGTCGAACCGCCAACGCCGACACTGGCGGCGATCTCCTCGTCGCCGATGCCCGCGTCCGCTGCCAGCAGGATCTGCGCCCGCTTCAGTTTCCGCGCCGCCTGCCGGCCGCCGCTCAGAAGCTTCCCGAGTTCATCGCGCTCGTACTGGGTCAGGGTCACACGATAGCGTATGTTCATGGTTGCCTCCGGTTCGGAGGCGCAGTCGAATCGACCGATGAATCAAATGTCTGGCAGCCACAAACCCGGTTTCACCCCGACCCAGGGGCAGTATCTCGCCTTCATCGACGCCTACACCCGCATCAACCTGCGGCCGCCTGCCGAAGCCGACATCCAGCATCGTTTCAGCGTCACCCCGCCATCCGTCCACCAGATGATCCTGACGCTGGAGCGCGCGGGCCTCATTCGTCGTCAACCCGGCGCGCCACGAACCATCCAGGTGCTCGTGCCACCGCAGCATCTACCCGTCTTGGAATTGCCCGCCCAAACAGTCAAAATCTCCGTGCCGAGGTACTAGCACGAACCCGGGCGACGACGGGACACAACGAGAGAAACCAGTGCCAGGCGGGGCCCCGGCGTACGAACCAACAGAATCGACGAGGACGACGCGATGACCTCACGACCGTTACGACTGAATTTTCTTGGCAATGCCGGCGCGAGCCTCTCGGCGCGGCTGCCTGGATAGCTTTCAACCGGTCAAGGGCGCCATCGTGGCGCTGCAATGGTCGCTCAGGATGCACGGCTTCGGCACGCATCTCCCCGACGAATTCCAGGCTTGAGGCGGAAGGTGGCTCAGCAGAACGGCGGCCGAGAAGCGGGCGCGAGCGTCAGCAATTTCATTCGCAGCATCATTGCGTCGGATGTCGACGCCGGCCGCACGCGTATCGTAGTCACGCGTTTTCCCCCCGAGCCGAACGGCTACCTCCACCTGGGGCACGCGAAGTCGATCGTGCTGAATTACGAGCTTGCGAAGGAATTCGGCGGCCGCTGCAACCTGCGCCTCGATGACACGAATCCAGCAAAGGAGAGGG
>DASYDZ010000245.1:0-1644 GCA_036499305.1 Candidatus Didemnitutus sp. | reverse complement strand
TCGTAGTGGACGACCGGCCAGGGGCGGGCGGGGTCGTTGGGACGGACCTGGCGGCCAAGTCGGTGCCCGACGGGTACACGATGACGATCGGCACCATTACCTCTCACGCGATCAATCCGGTACTGCGCAAGAAACTCGACTTCGATCCCGTCAAGGATTTCCAACCGATCAGTCTCGTCGTTTCCTCTCCTCAGCTGCTCGCCGTCCATCCTTCCGTGCCCGCGAAAACGGTGAAAGAGCTGATTGCCCTGGCAAAAGCCAAACCCGGATCCATCAATTACGGCTCGGCCGGGAATGGAAATTCTTCCCACCTGGTGGTCGAGCTGCTGAAAAGCGCGACCGGCATCAGCGTATTTCACGTTCCGTACAAGGGTTCCGGGCCCGCTATCAACGGGCTGCTGGCGAACGAAGTCCAGATGATCATCACGGGGGTGGTTGCACTTTTTCCCCATATAAAATCGGGAAGATTGCGGGGCCTGGCCGTCACCAGCGCGAAGCGGGTCGATGCCCTGCCCGAGCTTCCGACGATGATCGAATCCGGCGTGCCGAATTTCGACGTCAACTCCTGGTTTGCCGTATTCATGCCTGCCGGAGCGCCGCGTCACATCGTCAACAAGGCCAACGCTGAAATTCGTAAAATGCTGGAAGTTCCGGAAGTGAGGCAGCGCCTCATCGACATGGGGGCGAATCCGGCAAGCAGCACTCCCGAACAACTGGAGGCTTACGTCAAATCGGAGCTGGCGCGATGGGGGAAGGTTGTCAAGGATACTGGCGTAAAAGTCGATTGACTGCACGAGTCAGGATTCCATTACCTGGCCCGTATGCGAGGTTTCACGCACTGCCGGCAGCACTGCTCGCCACCGTCGTGACGGCGAGCGGAGGATGCGCCGCAGCCGCGGAGACTTACCCGGCCAAACCCGTTCGCATCGTCGCGGCGTTCCCGCCGGGCGGGTTCGTCGACCTCACCTCGCGCATCGTCTCCGGCCCCTTGGGTAGCGCGCTCGGCCAGCAGGTGATCGTGGACAACCGCGGCGGGGCAGGCGGCGTGGTCGGCACCGAGATCGCCGCGCGTTCCGCGCCGGACGGTTACACGCTGACGGTGGGCAGCGTGGGCACGCATGCCGTCAACCAGAGTCTCTATCGCCGGCTGCCGTACAACGTGTTGCGCGACTTCCAGCCGGTCACGCGCCTGGCGGACGCGCCGAGCATCCTCGCCGTTCATCCGTCGCTGCCCGCGCGCTCGGTCAAGGAGCTCGTGGCGCTTGCGCGAGCGCGCCCGGGCCAGATCATGTATGCCTCCGCCGGCTCAGGCACCTCGACCCATCTCGCCGCGGCGCTGTTCGAAAATCTGGCACGGATCAAGCTAGTGCACATCCCGTACAAGGGCGGCGGTCCAGCGATCATCGACGTTGTTGCGGGGCAAGTGCCGGTTACGTTCGGCACCGCAGCCTCCGTTTCGCCGCACACGAAGAGCGGACGGCTGCGCGGCCTGGCGGTGACCGGCGGTCAGCGCTCCGCGTCGCTTCCCGACTTGCCCACGATCGCGGAGAGCGGCGTGCCCGGTTATGAAATGCTGAACTGGCTGGGATTGTTTGCACCCGCCGCTACGCCGCGCGCGATCGTCGAGAAGCTCAACGCGGAAGC